>DASRIY010000292.1:0-12410 GCA_035649755.1 Candidatus Methylomirabilota bacterium | reverse complement strand
TGGTAGGCGGGCTCCAGGCTCAGGTGCCGCCGCTGCCGCGGGCGCGGCAGCCCGACCTCGATCGGCGGGCCGAGGACCGCATCCGGCCCCGGCGTCATCGGGTAGATCCGGTCGGCGAGCAGGATCGCCTCGTCGACGTCGTTCGTGATCAGCATCACCGTCGTCCGCCGCTCGCTCCAGATCCGCACGAGCTCGTCCTGCAGCGTGGCGCGCGTGAGGGCGTCGAGCGCGCTGAACGGCTCGTCCATCAACAGGAGCTTCGGCTGCATCGCGAGCCCGCGGGCGACCGCGACGCGCTGCCGCATGCCGCCCGACAGCTCGCGCGGCCGCTTCCAGGCAGCCGGCGTCAGGTTGACGAGCGCGATCAGCTCGTCGGTCAGGCGCCGGCGCGCAGCCGCCGGCAGCGTCGGGTTCACGGCGTCGACCGCGAGCGCCACGTTGCCGCGCACGGAGAGCCACGGCAGCAGCGAGTACTGCTGGAACACGATGCCGCGCTCGGGGCCGGGCCCGGTCACCGGCGCGCCGTCGAGCCGGATCTCCCCCCCGTCGGGCGTCAGGAGCCCGGCGATGAGGGACACCAGCGTGGTCTTCCCCGATCCGGAGTAGCCGACGACAGCGACGAACTCGCCCTCGTCGAGGCTCAGGTCGACGCCGCCCAGCACCGGCGTCACGCCGCCGCGCGCGCGGTACGACTTGCGCAGGCCGCGGACTTCCAGGTAGGCCATCAGTTGATCCGCACGCGCGCCTCGACCAGGCCCATGAGGCGATCGAGGACGAAGCCGATGGCGCCGATCGTGAGAACGCTCAGGATGATGTGCGAATAGACGAGGCTGTTGTATTCCTGCCAGAGGAAGCCGCCGACCCCCGGCGTACCCGTCAGCATCTCCGCCGCGACGATGACTAGCCACGCAAGACCGAGCGACAGCCGGTAGCCGGTGAAGACGTAGGGCAGTGTGGCCGGGATGACGATGCGCCGCAGCGTCGTGGTCCGCGAGAGCTTCAGCACGCGGCCCACGTTCAGGTAGTCCTGGCTGATCGATCGGACGCCGACCGCGGTGTTGATGACGGTCGGCCACATCGCGCACAGCGCGATCGTGAAGACCGCGGCCGGCTCGGACTTCTGGAAGATCACCAGCCCGAGCGGCAGCCACGCCAGGGGCGAGATCGGGCGCATGAACTGCACGATCGGGTCAAAGGACTGGTGGAACCGGCGTGAGAGCCCGAGCAGGAAGCCGATCGGCGTGCCGATGGCCAGTGCCAGGGCGAACCCCTTCGCGACACGGACCAGCGAGTAGAAGGCGAGCCGGCCGATGCCCTGGTTCATCTCGCCGTCCTTGAAGAATGGATCCAGGATGTATCGCCGCGATTCCTGCCAGGTCCGGAACGGCGACGGCAGGTCAGGCGCGAGCGTGGCGCTGACGATCGCCCACATGATGAGCACGGCCGCCGCTCCGGCGAGCGGCAGGATCACTTTCTGATAAGTCTCGATGCGCATCGGGCCCCTCTACGCCATCGAGTGGATGGCGAAGCTCTTGGCGTATTTCTCGGGATCGGCCGGATCGAAGGTGACGCCGTCGAAGAGCGTCTCCTTCTTCATGTCCTCGCGCGGCGTCTCGACGCCCATCTCCTGGGCGACCTCGCGGAAGATGTCGGACCGGTGCACGCGCTCCACGAGGCCTTTGTAGTCGGGCGGTTCCTTCACCATCCCCCAGCGGCGGAACTGGCTGAGCCACCACACGCCGTGCGACCGCTGGGGAAAGTTGGTATGGCGGTCGAAGAAGGTCATGTAGTACTTGTCCTTCTCCTTCCGCCCGTCGCCGTAGTCGTACTCGCCGAGCAGGCGGCCGTAGATGATCTCCTTGGGGCAGTTGATGTACTGGGGCTGCGAGACCACCTCGGCCATGCGCGCGCGGTTCTCGAGCTTGTCGATCCACTGGCTCGCCTCGATGACCGCGCGCATCGTCGCGCGCACTGTCTTCGGATTCTTGGCGGCGAACTCCTCGGTGAAGGCCAGCACCTTCTCGGGGTGGTCGCGCCAGAGCTGCTGCGTGGTGATCGCGGTGAAGCCGATGCCGTCGGCGATCGCGCGGGCGTTCCACGGCTCGCCGACGCAGAACCCGTCCATCTTGCCGACCTTCATGTTGGCGACCATCTGCGCCGGCGGGATAGTGATGAGCGAGATGTCCTTGTCCGGATGGATGCCGCCGGACGCGAGCCAGTAGCGCATCCACATGGCGTGCGTCCCCGGCGGATAGGTCATGGCGAAGGTCATCGGGCTGTTCTTCGCCTTCGCCTCGAGCGCCAGCGGCTTGATCTGGGCCGGCGTCTTCAGGCCCTTGTCGAGCAGCGACTTCGTGAGCGTGATCGCCTGGCCGTTCCGGTTGAGGTAGAGCGGGACGATCGTCGGCTTCTGGGGCGAGCCCTGGAGACCCATCGTCATGGCGTAGGCCGTGCCGACCAGCAAGTGGGTCGCCTGGTTCTCGCCGAGCGTCAGGCGGTCCCGGATGACCGCCCACGAGGCTTCCTTCGAGATCGTCGACTCGATGCCGTGCTTCTTGAAGAGCCCGAGCTCGTGGGCCATCACGAGCGACGAGCAATCGGTGAGCGCGATGATCCCGATCCTGACCTTGGGCGTCTCGGGCCCGTCGCCGGCGTAGACGCCGCCTGCCCAGCCGGCAGGCACACCCGCGAGAAGCGCGGCGGTTGTCGTCGTTCTGAGAAATTCCCGTCGCGTGACGTTCATTCGACCTCCAGACAGAATCCGGCAACAGAAAAAGGAAAGGCGCCGGGCCTCCGATCGAGGCCACAGCGCCGTCGCTGTCACTATTGCGGCGTCCGCCATGGACGCGCGCCACGCACGCGAGAGTGCAGCGGGCGTGCCAGCAGTGTTACGAGCCGGGGTTCAGTCTATCCGGGCACTTGCGCGGAGCTCTCGGGCAAGGATGCCGTCCGGGCTGCCGAATTTCAGTGCGGGGAGGTTCGTTCCTGCTGAAGCGGCGAGCAGCCGGGTCAGCGCTCGCACGAGAGACGCATGCGGTTCTTCGCGACCCAGCCGTACACACGGCGCGCTACTGGACGCGCCCCCGGCAGCGCGAAGACCGTCGCCAGCCATCCGAGCCCGCGAATGCGCCGGAGCAGCTCGGGGACGGCATCGGCGCCGACGACGGTGCCGCCGCCCGGGAGCACGAGCTGCATCGCGCTCATACAGACCTCGTCCGAGATTTGCGGAAATCGCGTCCGGCGCGCCACCGACCGGCACGGCAGAATCTCCAGCTGGCCGCGGGAGAGCGCCAGGCGCATGAGCCAGAGCGCGCTGGCTCGGCACATCGCGCACTCACCGTCGTAGATCAGGACGGCGGACGCTGACCCCATCCCTTGAGCGTGCGGTAGTAGAGGACGAGGCCGCCGGCGATCGCCAGCGCCACGAGCGCCTGCACGACGGACGCCGTGGTCCGATCGTGCATGAGCAGGACCGCCGCGTAGAAGACGAAGAACGCGATCCCCGCCCCGATGAGGATGCGGTGAGCGGTGATCAGCTTCACGGCGACGGCTGTCAGGCGCCGAGCACGACCTTGATGGCGTCGCGCGTGACGCTCACGAGCCGGTCGATCTCCGCCGCCGTCACTACGAGCGGCGGCGCGAAGTAGACCGAGTCGCCGGGCGCCGGGTGCGGGCCGGGCGACGGGCGCGTCCGCGTGACGACGCCGCGCTTCATCATCTCGGCCTGGATGCGCGGCGCGATCTTCTTGTCGCCGGGGAAGTTCTTCTTGGTCGCGCGGTCCTCGACCAGCTCGACCGCCGCCAGCAGCCCCTTGCCCCCGCGGATGTCACCGGCGTTGGGATGATCGCCGAACGCCTGCTGGAGCCCCTGGTGGAGCCGCGTGCCCATCTTCGCCGCGTTCTCCCAGAGTCGCTCGCGCTCCATGATCTCGAGGTTCTTCAAGCCGACCGCGCAGCACGTCGGATGGCCGGAATACGTGTAGGCGTGCATCCAGCGATCCTCGGGCTTCACCGAATCCATCGCGTCCTTGATGGCCTTGGTGATCATGATGCCGCCGAGCGGAAGGTAGCCCGACGTCACGCCTTTCGCGAACGAGACGATGTCGGGCTTGACGTTCCAGTGGCTGAGGGCGAACCAGCGCCCGGTCCGGCAGAAGCCGGTGATGACCTCGTCGGCGATCATCAAGACGTTGTGGCGGTTGCACACCTCGCGCACGCTCGGCCAGTAGTCGTCGGTCGGATAGATGACGCCGCCGCCGCCGTGGATCGGCTCGCCGATCACCGCGGCCACCGTGTCGGCGCCCTCGCGCAGGATCGTTTCCTCGATCTCGCGCGCGGCCGCCTGCCCCACGCTCTCGCCGGGCTTCGCGCCCTGGAACCGGTAGGGATAGCACGTCTGGACGTGGAGGAATCCGGGCACCCGCGGCTCGAACATCTTCCAGTACGCGGCCATGCCGGTGGCGCTCATCGCCTGCAGCGTGACGCCATGGTAGGACTGGTGGCGCGCGATGATCTTGACCTTCTCGGGCTTGCCCTTCGCCTTCCAGTAGAAGCGCGCGGTCTTGAACGCCGACTCGTTCGACTCGGCGCCACCGCAGGTGAAGAACACCGCCTGCATGTTGTCGTACGTGATCTCCATGAGCCGGTTGGCCAGCGAGATGGCCGGGATGCTCGAGGAGCCGACGTAACCGGTGAAGTAGGCGAGCTCCTTCATCTGCGCCGCCGCGGCGTCGGCCAGCTCGGTGCGCCCATGACCGACGTTGACGTTCCAGAGGCCGGAGAGCCCATCGATGTACTCGTGGCCCCCGATCTCCTGGATGGTCGCGCCGCGACCGCGAACGTAGATGACCGGCTCCGCGTTGTCGACGGGGTGATGGAGCGGATGGATCAGGTGGTCCTGATCGGCCTTGACGAGCTCGGCGGCGGTCATCGCCATTGCGTTCTCCTGTTCAGGCTGTGGGGCGGTGGTGCACCCGCCGGTAATCCCCGTCCGGGATAGGCACGGCCCGATCCCGGCGTCCACGGTAGCGGTAGATCCACGCACGCGCGCGTCGCCCGGTGGCGAGCGTGACGGTGGCGCGGCGACGTTCGAAATTGTACCCCTCGGCGCGGTCGAGCACCGCGAGAAGTTCGGGCTCGTCGAGCTGGTACACCTCGCCGACGACACGCCCGGAGCCGTCCACCAGCCCGGGATAATCGCCGAGGTCAAGCAGGGTGCCTCGGACGCGGCCCGCGCCCAGAAGCTTCGCGCCGGGAGCCAGCAGGCGGTGCAGGTCGTAGCCGCGCATCAGCGTGCCGTACGTGAACAGGATCGTCGCCGCGCGCGGGCGTCGGCGCGACGGACGGAGCCTGGGCAAGCCGACGTCAGGAGGTCTCGACGGCCTGGAGCACCGCGCCGAGGAAGTCCGGCTCGGGCACGGCGCCCTCGAACTGCACGCGGTCGTTGATGACGACCTTCGGCACGCCCATGACCCGATAGGCACGGGACAGCTCGGGGAACTCCGTCGCCTCGATCACCGTCGAGCGCACGCGATCCGACGCCACCGACATGTGCTGCGCCAGGCGCACGGCCCGGGGACAGTGGGGTCAGGTGGGTGTCGAGAACACCTTGATGTCGACGTCGGCGGCAAGCGCGCGCAGTGAGGCCAGCGTGTCTTCGCTGAGCACCGGCTCGCCCGTCGACGCCACGATGATCGAGTCGATGAGGTTGCTGAACTCGTAGCCGAGCGGCACGCCGTAGAAGCGAATGCCGTAGTCGCGGCTGCCCTCGACGACGATGGCCGGGACCTGGTCGACGCCGTACGCCTCGGCGCGCTCGCGGTCGATCGCGAGGTTGAGCACCTCGACCGTGATCTGGTCCGAGAGCTCGGCGACCTCGCGCATGAGCTGCTCGTTCTGCTGGCACAGCTCGGCGGCCTCGAGCGACTGCGAGAAGACGACGAGCTTCACGGGCCCGCCGATTCTCTCGAATTCCTTGCGGACGGCAGCCTGGTCACGCGGGCTCAGGATGGGCATGTCGTCATTATACTCGGCGGCTCGCCCTCAGCTCGTCCGTGGCGATGCCGGGTCCTTGAAGAAGCTGCCGGTGAACACGACCGAGTTGGGAAAGACGACGACGCGACCGGATGGTTTGAGCGGATCGCCGACCAGCTCCCGGAGCTTGATCCGCACGAATCCGATCTCCTCGACCTCGCCGTGCACGTATCCGAACGGGCCCTGCAAGCTCACCCGATCCCCCACCCGGATCCCGTTCGGCGCGACCATCGTGAAGTAACCCGCGACGGCCAGGATGACGTTCTGGAGCGCGAAGGCGATCCCGGCGGCCGCGAAGCCGAGGGCGGTCAGGAGCGCCGTCATTTCGCTGGTGAAGTGAAAGATCAGGACGAGCGCGACCGCGACCGAGACCACGATGCTCCGAGCGGTCAGGAGCACTCGGCGTCGCCGGGCGTCGGTGACGTAACGGCTCACCGCCACCCGCCACAGCGCGCCCCCGATGAAGATGACGGCCAGCGCCACCAGGACGCCGAGGAGATCCAGGCCGAGGCCTTGCAGCGCCAGCCGGGATTCGTGGTCGATCACCTCGCTCCAGCCCTTGAGGTCCGCGGCGAACCGGCGTGCGAGCGCCGATTCTTCGCGCAGCGGCAGCACGACCGCGGCCACGAGCTTGCGGCGCTCGAGCAGGTCGCGGAACTCGCGCTGGCCGTCCTTCAGCGAGCTCCCGGAGTCGGTCGGGTCCTTCGCCAGGGCCCTCAGGCGGGTCATGATCGGCCTGATGGAGGCCCGGACGGCCTTGAGATCGTCGTCCACGCGTCGCACCAGGTCGTTGGTCGCGGCCTCCAGCGCTTCCAGACTGCTGCGACTGCGCTGCAGCACGAGCAGGCGCTGGAGCATCGCCCACGTTCCCGATGCCGATGGCGACGGCGCCGCGGACACGGCGGGCGTCGCCGACGACGAGCTGAGCTCGGGCACCGCCTCCCGGAGCCCTTCGATCTGGTGCTCGAGATCGTCATCGGAGCTCGAATCGGGTGAATTCAGCGCTCGGAGCTGGGTGAGGAACTCCAGGCGCGCCTTGTCGAGCTCGAGTCGGTTGTTGGCGGCCACGAGCGCCCGCTCGAGAGCCGCGCGCCTTTCCGGTTCTGCCTGGAGACGGCTGCGGAGGCGCTCGACTTCCTGCTCGTCCTGTCGGATGGCGGCCTGGAGCTTCGCACGCGCCGCGGTCCGACCGTCGGTGGACGGCGTCCCACTCGACCCGGCCTCCTCGCGGTCGAGCACCACCGCCGCGGCACGTGCGGCATCGAACGCGCGACCGAGAAGACGGACAGCGGTCTGCTCGTCGCTGCGGCCGAATACACCGGCCGTGTCGACGGATCGCATCGCGATTCGACTCTGGCGATACCAGTTCATGGCCCGGTTCAGTGACGCCATGACCTGTTCCGGTGTCTGAGGGTAGGCCGTGCTCGTCGTCTCGGGCTTGTTCGGGGCGGGCGTCGATCGGGAGCTTTCTGGACGCGTCGCGGGCTGGGCGAACGCCCCCGCCGGCGCGCCAAGCACCAGCATCGCGAGCAGCACATAGCCCATCCGCGTCGACATCGACCGCATGACTTCGAGCTTACGGCTCGCTCCGGCCCGGCGCCACCTCGGCTCCGAGCTGGACGGGCGGGCTCGTAGACCTCACGGCGTCACGGCGATGAGGGCGGGTCCGCCGGTACGCAGCGTCCGTCCCATGGCCTCGGCGAACTGCCCTTCGTCATCGGCCCGGTAGGCTGTCGCGCCAAAACTTTGAGCCAGCCCGACCGGGTCCGGTCCGCTCGACTCCGCGTCACCAAGAACGACCACGGCGATGAGTGCGTCGAGCCGAATCGCGGCCTCGAGCTCACCGGCGGTGGTGGCCAGCGCGGCAGCGTCGGTGAAGCAGACGACGCGCCGGTCGGGATGAACGAGAGAGGCCGCAAGGGCGGCCGGTAGCGCAAACCCCGCAGACGTGGACCGGGTGGTCGTCAGGAATTCCCCCGGCGCGATGGCTTGCCAGCTCGCGGCCACGAACGCCCCTAGGGAGCCAGCTTCGACCGTCGCGATCGTGCCGGCCGGCGTGGCCTCGCGGGCGACACGGACGACGCGCGCCGAGAGCCCGGCACCGGCCGCCCGCGCCAGGCCCTCGCGTCGCAGCCGATCGACCTCGGCGACGTCCCAGTCCGCACGGCGCGCGTCGCGGAGCCGCGGTGCCAGCTCTTCCATGATGGCGCCGATGTCACCGAGCACCTGAGCGGCGAGCGTCCGGTCCTCAAGTGCCTGCGGCGGACCGAAGCCGAGCACGGGCGCGGTTGACCAGTACGGTGCCGGGACAGGCTCGTGTGTGTCGACGCCGATCGCCACGACGAGGTCGGCCCGACCGAGTAGGCGCTCGTCAACACCGGAGTCGCCGAGCACCCCGAGCGTGAGCGGATGCGGATCCGGTACCGCGCCCTTGCCCCGCGCCGTCGTCATGAGAGGCGCAGGGAGCGCCTCGGCCAGCGCCCTGAGCCACTGCGCCGCCGCGGCTCTTCGGCAGTGAAGGCCCGCGAGAAGCAGTGGTCGTGAGGCATGCAGCAGCATGCCGGCCGCTGCGTCGAGCGCCCGAGCGTCGGGATATGGAAGAGGATCGGGACGGCACGATGTCGCCAGGGGGATCGCCGGTCGTCCCACGACGTCGGCGGGAATATCGAGATGAACCGGACCGCGCGGCTCGGTCATCGCAAGGCGCGACGCGTGGGCGATCCAATGGGCCGCCGTCTCGACGGTCACGCCGAGACTGGCCTTGCAGGCTGGCACGGCCGAGGGATGCCGCTGGGTGAGCACGATCAGGGGCGCCCGATCCACCTGGGCGCGCGCCACGAAGGCGAACGCATCCGTGGTGCTCTCGGGCGATCCGACGAGCGCGGCACCCGGCGCGTCCACGAGATCGCCGGCGACCGAGGCCATCACGCACGCGGCGGCGTCCCCGGACGCGAGCGTCACCGGCATCCCTGCAGCGCGGGCGGCCTCGCACAGCCGGGAGCTCGCTTCGTCGGCTGCACAGAAGAACCGCGGCGTGCCGGCGCGCCGGAGACCGTCGACGACGATGTCGGCGACGGTGTTGCGGCTCACGATGCGAGCGGCGCTACTTGCCCGCGAAGCTCTCGAACACCGGACGCATGCGCTCGAGCGCCAGGCGCAGGTTCGCCTCCGAGTTCGCGTACGAGAACCGCAGATAACCCTCGCCGTGGGCGCCGAATGCCGCGCCCGAGAGTGCGGCCACGCCGGCCTCGTTCAGGAGCCGCTCGGCCACCTCGGCCGACGGTCGGCCGGTGCCGGTGATGTTCGGGAAGACGTAGAAGGCGCCGCGCGGCCGCGCGCACTTCACGCCCGGCAGCCGGTTCAGCCCGTCCACGAGAATGTCGCGGCGGCGCTTGAACTCGGCGACCATGCGGGCCACCGGCGTCTGATCGCCCTGGAGGGCCGCGATGCCGGCGAGCTGCACGAACGACGCGGTGCAGGAGTTCGAGTTCACCATGAGCCGCGCCACGTGCTCGGCCAGCGGCACCGGCATCACGCCGTAGCCGAGGCGCCAGCCCGTCATCGCGTACGACTTCGAGAAGCCGTCGAGCAAGATCGTCCGCTCACGCATGCCCGGCAGGTTCATGATCGACGCGAACTCGCCCTCGTAGAGGAACTGGCGGTAGATCTCGTCGGTCAGCACTGGAATGTTCCGCTCGACCGCGATCCGGGCGATGCGCTCGATCTGGCCGCGGTCGAGCACGCCGCCGGTCGGGTTCTCTGGCGAGTTGATGACGATGAGCTTCGTCTTCGGCGAGATCCGCCGCTCGAACAGGTCGAGGTCGAAGCCGAAGCCGCTTTCCTCGCGGAGCGGAATCGGCACCGGCACGCCGCCGACGAAGTTGATGACCGACTCGTAGATCGGGAACCCGGGGTTGGGATGGATCACCTCGTCGCCCTCGCCGATCATCGCCATGATCGTGAAGAACATGATCGGCTTGGCGCCCGGCGTGACGACGACTTCCTCCGGCGCGACGGCGACGCCGCGCGTCTCGGCGACGTGCTTGGCGATCGCCTCGCGGAGCTCCGGCAGCCCCGCGGCCGGGCCGTAGTGCGTCGCCCCCGCGTCCAGCGCCTGCTTCGCAGCGTCCTTGATGTGCCGGGGCGTGTCGAAGTCCGGCTCGCCGATTTCCAGGTGGACGATCTCGCGGCCGGCGCGCTCGAGCTGCCTGGCACGGGCCAGCACCTCGAACGCGGACTCGGTTCCCAGCCGGGCCATCCGCGGGGCGACGTTCATGGCAGTCTCCTGTTCGCCTATTATACGGTGTGGACTTCGCGCGCGTCCCGGCCGGCGAGTTCAGGATGGGATGGGGTCAGGGCCATCCGTGCGAGCGCCCGGCGCACTCGGTGTGGGTCGGCGCATTTCTCATCGCCCGAACGCCGGTGACCAACGAGGAGTTCGCGGCCTATCTGGCAGCAACCGGCACCGCGCCGCCGCCGTTCTGGTCCGATCCTGGGTTCGCCGACCCGAGTCAGCCCGTCGTCGGGCTGTCGTGGGACGAGGCCCAGGCACTCGCCGTGTGGTTCGGGGCGCGTCTGCCGACCGAGGCGGAGTGGGAGCGAGCCGCGCGCGGCGGCGTCGATGACGCTCGCTACCCCTGGGGCGACGCCAGGCCTGGCCATACGTTCACGCGTCCGCCCCGCGTCGGCGAGACGCCGGCCAACCCCCTGGGGCTCACCGATCTCTCGGGGGTGTGCCACGAGTGGTGCTGCGACTGGTTCGACGAGAGCTACTATCACGGCTCGCCGGCGCGAAATCCGCGAGGTCCCGAGACCGGAACGCGACGGGTGAGCCGAGGCGGCGCGTGGCGTCACGCCGATCCGTGGAGCCCCGTGGCTCATCGTTCGTCGCTACCGCCCCATCTGCGCTACTCCGACTACGGCGTGCGGCTCGCTCGCGACGCCGGCTGAGTGCCGGGCTCGTCAGGTCGCCTGGCGACGCAGCACGAGCAGGTCGATCCGCTCCGTGACCGGAGCCGGCGCGGTCTCGCGCTCGACGGCCTCGCGCATGCGCTCGAGCCCTTCGTGAAACTCGGCGTCGGTCATCAGCTCGAAGGTCGAGAGGGCACGGCGCTTCATGCGCTCGTAGTGGGCCTGCAGGCTCGCATCGATCTGCTGCTCGATCGTCTCGAGCGTCACGAGCTCGAAGCCGCGCGCCACGAACGTGTCGCGCACCTGCTCCACTCGCGGCAGCCGAGCCTCGTCGATGGCGCGGGCGGACGGAAAGAACCGGTAGAGCGGCACGCTGTCGAGGCGCCCGCTGAACGTGTTTCGCACGAACACCGACCCGCGAGGCTTGATGACCCGGTGAAGCTCGCTCGCGCAGGCGCCGAGATCGGGGACGTGGTGGACAACCATGGACACGAACGCGAAGTCGAACTCGCCGGCGGCGGCGGGAATGGATGCCGCCGAGCCGTCCCGGTAGACGACGCGCGGATGCGCGCTGCCGCGCGCGGCCTCGTCACGCATCTTCTCGGACGGCTCGACGCCGACGACCCGCGCCTCGAACGCGTCGGCCAGCAGCGTCGAAAAGCGTCCCGTCCCGGCGCCGAGGTCGAGAATCACGAGATTGTCACGCGCACCGCCGGCGTGGCGGCCGACCGCCGTCATCCAGAGTCGGCCGGTGTCGTCCGAGAGAGCGCGGCCGTCGCGATACGCGCTGTGGAGGCGCCGGTCGTAGTCGACCCGCGTCACCAGAGCGCGTCGGGGAGCGGCAATCCCTGAAACGAGTCGATCGGCATCGGCATCGGCGGCGTGATCTCGAGGCGCTCGGCCAGCGCGTAGAGCTGCCGCAGATGCTGCGCGGCGTGCCACGTCGTGCGCTCGAGCAGGTCGTGGCCGGACTGCGGCCCGTAGTACACCTTGATCACGCGCTCGAACTCGCGGGGCGACGCACCCTCGAACCAGCCGGTGATACGCCCGCGCACCAGCGCGCCGTAGCGCACGAGGGCCGCGCCATCGCGAATGTCGGGCGGCGCCTGGTCGAGGAGCCAGTTCTCGGGGAACTCGCCGAGGTCCATACCGTCCACGAACGCCAGCGAGAGCCGGAAGACGTGGTAGCCGAGGTTGCGCAGCGTGCGGTTGCGCTCGGGCGGCCGCCAGTCCATGTGCTTGTCGGGGACCACGCTCAGGAGCTGCTGCGTGGAATCGAGGATGATGTCGAGCCGCTTGGCCAGCTCGTTCGGCGCGAGCTTGACGGCCGCCTTGTACGGGATGCCCAGGAGCTCGGCGTACGCCGGCGGGTTCCAGCCGTGGGCGCCGCGATCGCCGACCGTCACGGCCGGCACGCGCCCGATCCCCAGTCGCTTCAGCTCATCGTAGCCCGCCGGATTCGCCTG
>DASRIY010000291.1:0-5038 GCA_035649755.1 Candidatus Methylomirabilota bacterium | reverse complement strand
AGAGCGCCCGCGCGATCGCGATGCGCTGACGCTGGCCGCCCGAGAGCCGCACGCCGCGCTCACCCACGACGGTGTCGTAGCCCTGCGGCAGCCGCTGGATGAACTCCTCGGCATTGGCCGCCCGGGCCGCGGCCCACAGTTCCTCGGGGCTCGCGTCGGGCTTGCCCATGCGGATGTTGTCGCCGACCGTGCCGTGGAAGAGCCACGTGTCCTGGCTGACCAGCGCAACCCGACTCCGCACCTGATCGAGGCTCAGCTCGCGCAGGTCGCGGGAGCCGATCGTGACGAGACCGCTATCCGGATCGTGGAAGCGCAGAAGCAGGCGGGCAACGGTGGATTTCCCCGAGCCGCTCGGTCCCACGATCGCCACTCGCTCGCCGGGCCGGACGCGGAAGCTCAGATCCGCGTGGGCCGGCCGCCGCGCGCCGGGATACGAGAACGTCACGCCCTCGAACCCCACGCCGGCGTCGAGTGGCTCCTGACCGGCCGGGCGGTCGACCACCACCGGCTTCGAGTCGAGTAGCGCGAAGATCCCTCGGGCTGCCGACAGCCCGAGCATGCCTTGATGGAGCAAGATCCGTAGCTCGCGCAGCGGACGGAAGACCTCGACCCCGAGCATCAGGATGACCAGCAGGGCGGGTACGGACATCGCACCGGTGCTGACGCGCCAGGCGCCGAGGGTCAGCGCGAGGGCGGCGCCGACCGCGATGCCGGTGTCGGTGATGCCGCGCGCGAGGGTGTTGCTGCCGAGCACCCACATCGTGCTCTTGAAGAGGGCGTGCGCACGCTCTTCCAGCTGGCGAGCGCGCGCGCCGCTCTGGCCGAAAGCCTTCAGGGTCGCGAGCCCCTGCACGGCGTCGAGGAAGTCGGCGCCGAAGGCGCCATAGGCGCGATTGCGCGCGAGGCTCGCCTGACGATCGCGGCCGTGCCAGAGAGCCGGCGCCAGCAGCACCGCGAACGCCGCAACCAGCAGCACCAGCGCCACCGGCAAGTCCACGAATGCGACGAACGCGAAGATGAGCAAGGGCGTCAGGGCAGAGACGAAGAGCTGTGGCAGATACTGCCCGAAGTACGTCTCGAGCTGCTGCACCCCTTCGACCAGCGAGAGCATCACGTCGCCGGTGCGGGCGCGCACGAAGTGTGCGGGGCCGAGCGTCGCGACCTGCGAGTACAGCGTCTGTCGCAGATGCTCCTGGACCCGCGCGGCGGTATGGTGCGCCACCATCGTGCGCGTGTAATCGAGCGCGCTGCGCACGACGAGCGCCAGCGCCGTGAGCGCGATGGCCGGCGCGAGCTCCGCCAGCGAGTCGCCGGCGAGCACACGGCCGAGAAGCCAGCCGAGCAGGGCGAGCCGCGCAATCCCGGCGACGACGGCGGCAAGGCCGACGATTACGGTACCAGCGATGCGCCCGCGCACACCCTCGGTGAGAGCCCAGAGTCTCTGGTCGAAGTACATGCGGGCTAGCCTAGAACCGATCTCCCGGCTTGGGAAGAGAAAGGTGCGCGCCGCGCGCTCAAGTGACGCCACCATCCCAGAACGAATCGCCACCACCGGCCGCCAGTCCGGACCGCGTTCGTCCGGTGGGCGTCGCGAAGGGCGAAGTTGAGGCGCCCCCGCGTCTCGGCGTCGCGCAGGCGCTCCCGGATCAGCGCGTGAGCCACATATTCGTTGTCATGCATCGCGTGTCCTCCTCGGCTCGAGTGAACCATCGAAGGCTCCGCGAGAGCAGCCATCAACTCCGGATCGCCCTGCTCCGGATTCGGAGCGCCTCTATCGCGCCGAGTGTTGCTAAGCTGGCGCGGTGCAGTGGGACGACCTGCGTGTCTTTCTCGCGGTGGCTCAAGCGGGCAGTCTGAGGCGCGCCGCGCGCGCGCTCGGCCTGGGCCAGCCCACGCTCATCCGACACCTGCGAGAGCTCGAGCGTAACCTCGGCACGCGCCTGTTCGAGCGCAGGCCGGACGGCCACCGCCTCACCAGGTGGGGCCAGGACCTCCTGCCGATGGCCGAGCGTGTGGCCGACGCCGTCACCACGATCGACCGCCGACGCATGGCCTTCGGCGACGACGCGGGCGGCATGGTTCGTCTGGCGACGGGCGAATGGGTGGCCCGCTTCCTCGCCCCACGGCTCGGCGCCCTCAACAGCGCGCACCGCGATCTCTCGGTCGAGCTGGTCGAGACCCACATCGAGCCGGACCTGGACCGGCGGGAAGCGGACCTGTTCGTTCGCCACGGGCTACCGGCCCGCGGACACCTAGTCCGGACCGGCCTGGGCACCATCGCCGCCGCGATCTACGGCGCGGCGAGCCTCGTCGAGGCGCACCCTGCCGCGAGGACGGACGCTCGATGGCGCGCCTGCCCCTGGGTGGCCTACGACGCGCCGCACGAGTATTTCCGCTCGATGGCGTTTCTGCTCGCCCATCTCGGCGATCTGCGCCCGCGGATTCGTGCCAACCGCTTCTCGCTGCAGGTCGAGGCGATCCGCGCGGGAGCGGGGCTCGGCATCCTGCCGTGCTTCGTCGGCGACGCCGACCCGGCACTCGTACGTCTCACCGCTCCCATCGCGGAGCTCGGCGCCGACTACTGCCTGCTGGTCCATCCTGATCTCAGGACGGTCCCGCGCGTGCGTCGCCTGATCGACTGGATCCGGATGGCCTTCAAGGAGGCGCGGCCGACGCTGCAGGGGCTCGATCACGCGCGCCGTACTTCGAAAGTCAGGTAGGCGGGCTTCAGCGCCGGGTCAGCTGCGCTTGGCCTTCCAGGCGTCGATCTTCTGCTGCAGGCGCGGCACTCGCGCCGCGCGATCGATGATGAAGCGCTCGTGCGTCCCCTCGCCGACCTTCTCCATCTCGTCGTGAACCTCGACCGTGAAGCCGAGACGGCGCCGGTCGACCTCGGTCAGCTCGACCGTGATGGTGACCCGCATGCCCTCCGGCGTCGCGGCGAGGTGCTTGAGGTGGACGACGGTACCGACGGTGGTCTGGCCCTCGGCCAGGTGAGGCTGAGCGCACTGGATGGCGGTCTGCTCCACGAGCCGGACCATCTCCGGGGTCGCGAAGACGCGGATGGCGTCACCGCGCAGATGCGACGGCGTCATGTCCTCGGTGACCGTGACGGATTGGGAATGCTTGAGACCCGGCGCGAGCGGCATCGCCCTGCGATCATGCTGTGTCGCTCCGATCAAGTCAAGCGCGCGACCGCTGGGCTCTCCGGGCGATAATCCCACCGTGGACTTCGGGCTCTTCTACTACTGTCAGGGCCGCGGCGTGCCCCACGATCAGGCGTACGGCGAGATGCTGGATCAGATCGCGCTGGCCGAGACGCTGGGCTTCGGCGAATGCTGGTTCGCCGAGCACCACTTCACCGACTACTCACTGCTGCCGAGCCCGAACTTGATGATCGCCGCCGCGCTCCAGCGCACGACCCGCATGCGCTTCGGCAACTACGTCAACGTCCTGCCCTTCCACCACCCGCTGCGCCTGGCCGCCGAGGCGGCCACGCTCGACAACCTCGCGCGCGGGCGGTTCGACTTCGGCATCGGCAAGGGCGTCCGGCCCGGCGAGTTCACCAAGCTCGGCCTCTCCTTCGAAGAAGCCCCGGACATGACCGAAGAAGCCATCGAGATCCTCATGAAGCTCTGGCGCGAGGACAGCGCGGCGCACGAGGGTCGCTACTGGAAGTTCCCGGAGCTGAGTCTGCGGCCGCGCGCGTTTCAGCGCCCGCACCCGCCGCTCCACATGGTCGCGAGCCGTCCGGCCTCCGCGGCCCGCGTGGGCGCGCGGGGCTGGCCGGTCGCCATGCACTTCACGCCGACCGACGTGGTCGCGCGCTGCGTGGAGGAGTACCGGGCGGCGGTTGCCGGGCGCCCTGAAGCTCCGGCGAGCGGCCCGTATCGCCCGCGGCTCCTGCTCTGCCGCGAGACCTACGTCGCCGAGACGCCAGCCGTCGCCCGCGCCGAAGGCTCGCTGGCTCTCCAGGGCTTCTGGTATCTCTCGTCGCTGGCGGCGCCGCCGCTGCCCGGCGATTACTCCGATGCCCGCCTCAAGGAGCTGACGGGCCGCGTGTGGGGCGGACGCACCTACGACGAGCTCGACGCGATCGGCGGCATGCTCATCGGGGCTCCTGATCAGGTCGCCGAAAAGGTCGCGCGGCTGGAGGCGATCGGAGTCGACACGCTGCTCCTGGTGTGTAGCTTCGGCGGCCTCACGCACCCACAGGTGTGCCGCTCACTGGAGCTGTTCGCCAGCGCCGCGATGCGTGCGCGGTAGCGCCTGGCGACCGCTGCTCTTGCCCTATCAGAGGCCGGCCAGGAACGCGAGGAGCTCGTCGCGATCCTTGGGCGAGAGCCGATAGAAGTCCCGCATCGCGGGTGACGCCTCACCCCCGTGCGCGCGAATCGCCTCGTCGATCGAGCGCGCCCGGCCGTCGTGGAGCAGGCGGGAGCGCCGGCTCAGTCCCCAGAGGGGCGTCGTACGCCAGTCGCGGCCGCTCGCCTGACCTTGAACGACTTTGTCGTCCAGATCCGGCCCGAGGTCGTGCAGCAAGAGGTCGGAATAGAGCGGCACGCCGCGATCGGCCAGCGGCAGGCTCGGCGTGTGGCAGGTGTCGCAGCCGATCCTCGCGAACAGAGCCGGGCCGCGCCCCGAGGCAATCGATGCCGCGGGCGCCGGCAAGGCTGCGAGGAACGCGGTGACCGCGTAAACCAGGCTCCCATCGTCCTCGATATCCTCGTTCTCGCCGACGCAGCGACCGCGGCCGGGTCCAGCGTGGCCCGCCAGATCTACTGGCGCCAGCGGATTGGTGATCCCGAGCTCATTACGGAACGCCGCGGCAACGAACTGCCGCAATGTGACGGCAGCTCGCGACCGCGGCGAGGCTCTTCGACGAGATGGGGGTCGGCGCTCAGGCCCGGCCGATGTAGCGCGTGACGTGATACGGGGTGTGCGCCAGCCCCGGACAGAATCGGCCGACGACCGCCGCGAGCTGCTCGTAGAGGTCCTTCCCGGGCGCGTTGAGACGGGCCAGGCGCTCGCGCGCCGA
>DASRIY010000290.1:0-4629 GCA_035649755.1 Candidatus Methylomirabilota bacterium | reverse complement strand
GCGGTGCCCGAGACGAGGATGGTGCTGCCTCGGTAGTAGCCTTTGCCCTCGAGCATCGTATCGAGCCGCTCGATGCCGCTCGAGATGCGCTCGGACGCCGCGGCGTGCGACAGCCCGAGCGAGGTCAGGGGCAGGATTGCGATTCCGCCCTCGTCGATCAGGAACGGGTACTCGTTCGTTCCGTGAGCCGAGCCGCGGTACTTGACGATGCGCAGTCGCCGCGTCGAGATCTGGTCGTTCACGCGATGGTCCAGAAGGATCACGGCATCCGACACGTATTCTTCCAGGCCCTGGCGCGTGAGCGTGCCGTCGCCCCGCTCGCCGGTGATCACCGCGGTGACGCCCCTGTCCTTGAGCCAGCGGAACAGACGACGCAGCTCCGCGCGGAGGATCGTCTGGTTCGACAGACCCGCGAAGAGCGACTCGATGGTGTCGAGGACGACGCGACGGGCGCCGATGGAATCGATGGCGAATCCGAGCCTGATGAACAGGCCCTCGAGATCGTAGTCGCCGGTCTCCTCGATCTCGCTGCGCTCGACGCGGACGTGGTCGAGCAGGAGCTTCTTGTCCTTGATCAGCTGCGGCAGATCGAAGCCGAGAGAGGCGACGTTCTGGGCGAGCTCGTCGGAGCTCTCCTCGAAGCTCATGAACACGCCGGGCTCGTCGTACTGCGTCGCTCCGTTGACGAGAAAGCTCATGGAGAACAACGTCTTGCCGCATCCGGCACCGCCGCACAGGAGCGTCGGCCGACCCGTGGGGAGACCGCCACCAGTGATCTCGTCGAAGCCCTCGATGCCGGTGGGCGTTTTGGGCAGACTTTCCATGACCGTCGAATTCTCTCGATGTTCTACCGGCGGAGCAATCAGGTGTTTACCTGAGCGCGGACCTTCTTCCCCATTGGACTGTCCTCGAGCCCGAAAAACGACAGCATGTTGCCCGCGCCGATCTTGAAGGCTTCGTCGGCCGGCACGCCCGCAAAGAGCCGCTCGGCGAACGGGCGCGTGTTGGGCCAGTCGCACTCGATGTGCGGGAAGTCGGTCGCGAACATGATGCGCTCGACGCCCATGTGATGCCGGAGCTCGATCGCCACGCGCTCCACGTGCTGCACGCTGAAGAAGATGTGCTCCTGCACGTACTCGCTCGGCTTCTGCTTGAGCGGCTTGAAGTTCAGGAGCCGCGCGGCCCAGTGGCGGTGCCGCTCGTACCAGTAGTCGGCCTCCTCCATCCAGAACGGCACCCAGCCCAGGCGCGTCTCGGCGAAGAAGAGCTTGAGAGTCGGGAAGCGGTCGAAGACGCCCGAGAGGATGAGCTGGGCGAAGCTCATCGACGGCGCCGTGCCCAGGAACGGCAGCGCGACCCACTCGACGAGCTTGCGCGGCCCGATCTTCTGGAGCATGTCCGGCGAGACGCCGGGATACTCGAAGGTCGGCTGCGACGCGCGGGGCCCGAGGCGGTCGAAGCCGACGTGCACCGTCAGCGGCAGCTTCATCTCGACGGCCGCAGCCCAGAAGCGATCGTCCTCGGGCGTCGGGTACCCCTTGCCGCTGGGGAAGACGCCGAGGCAGACGCCCTTGAGGCCGAGGCGCTTACAGTACTCGAGCTCGGCGATGGCGTCGTCGACGTTGGTCCACGGAATCACGCCGAGGCCGATGAGCCGGTCGCGCGACGCCGCGCAGTACTCCTCGCCGAGCCAGTCGTTGTAGGCGCGCACGGTCGCGCGGTACACGTCCTCGTCCTTGATCGTGCGCCAGAGGCGCGGCCCCACCTGCATGTTGGGGAAGAGCACCTCCCCGTGCAGCAGGTCCATGTCCTGCTCACGCAGGCGCTGCTCCGGCGGCCCCACGCCGGCCGTGTCGTCGACGGTCACGCCCAGGGGCGACCAGGTCTCGTTGGTGCGCCCGGCCCGCAAATCGAGGAACGGCGCCGGATAGGGCGGCTGGCCCTCGACCACGATCGCGTCGCCGCCGTCCGGAAGCTTGATCGTCCGCGGCGCGTGCTCCCGATACTTCGCCGGCATCCGCGTCGACCAGCGTTCCGGGCGGACTTCCAGGTGACCGTCGCTGGAGATGAGTGGGGGGACCGCGGGAGCCGTCATGGGGACCCTCCTTGCCAAAGCGCGCCTCGGCCGGCGGGGCCCCAGCCCCGCGACGGCCTGCAGCGCGCACATCCATGCTCCGGGGATGGTACCATCTGCACCAGCGTACGAGGCGACTGACCAAGACCGGCTGAGGAGGGCGAATCATGGGTGCGATCCTGGGTCTCGGCGTGACGCACTATCCCCCGCTCTGTGGCCGCGATGAAGACATGGCGCGCATCCTCAAGCGCGTCCTCCAGGATCCCGGCCTTCCCGAGAAGTACCGGCAGCCCTCCGGCTGGCCCTCGGCGATGGCCGAGGAGTACGGCGCCGACCAAGGCCTCGGCGCCGCGCGGCGTCACCGCGAGGCCCTGATCAGGGGATTCAGGGAAACGCGCAAGCGGCTCGACGAGTTCGCGCCCGACGTCGTCTTGATCTGGGGCGACGACCAGTACGAGAACTTCAAGGAAGACGTCATCCCGCCCTTCTGCGTCCTGGCCTACGAGGCGATCGAGCATCGGCCGTGGTCGGAGCCGCGCTGGAAGAAGTCCGGCAATGCGTGGGACGAGTCGAACGACACCACGTTCGTCTACAAGGGGCACCGCGCCGCCGCGAAGACGCTGGTGACGGGCCTCCTCGAGAAGGGCTTCGACGTCTCATACGCGTACCGGCCGCTGCATCACCCGCTGGGCCACGCGTTCATGAACACGCTACTCTACCTGGACTACGATCGGCAGGGCTTCCCCTATCCGGTCGTGCCGTTCTCGATCAACTGCTACGGCCGCCGGGTCGTCTCGCAGTACGGCGGCGCCTCGACGTTCGCCGAGCTGCCGACCGAGGAGCAGCTCGATCCGCCGTCGCCGTCACCGGCGCGCTGCTTCGATCTCGGCCGCGCGGCGGCGCAGATTCTCACGACGGGCCCGTGGCGGGTGGCCCTGGTCGCCTCGTCGAGCTGGTCGCACGCCTTCCTGACGCCAAAGCATCACCTGCTCTATCCCGACGTGGAGGCCGACCGCGCGCTCTACGAGAGACTGCGGGTCGGGGACTACGACACGTGGCGGGGAACGCCGCTGGCGGCGCTCGAGGAGAGCGGGCAGCAGGAGATGCTCAACTGGATGTGCCTGGCCGGCGCCATGTCGGAGCTCGGACGCAAGCCGGACGCGGCGAGCTTCGTGCAGACCTACATTTTCAACTCGAGCAAGTGCTTCGCGGCGTTCGGCGGGTGACCGCCAGCTAGCACGGCTCGATTCGGGTCAGGCGCGCGGCGCGAAGTGAGGCTTGACCTCCTTGGCGAACCACGCGAGCTGCTCGAGCATCACGCTCTGCGGCGTGCCCATGCTGTTGCTCACGTGCACGTACTCGAGCCCCGGGAACCGCTGCTCGAGCGACTTCAGGTGCGCCACGAACTCCTCGGGCGGGCCCGCGAACCACGCGCCGACCTTCTGGTAGTCACGTGTTCCTCGTACCACGGGGTGATCTCGCGCACCGCCCGCTCGCGTGACTCGGCGATGTGGAAGAAGATCCCGAGGCTCAGCCCCTCGCCAAGCTTGTAGTCGACGCCGGCGCGCTCGGCGGCCTCCTGATACGCGTGAATGGACCGCTCGGCCATCGTCGCGGCGCCGCCGCCGATCAGGCCCCTGATACGGTGCTTCATCATGAAGTCGAGGCCGCGCGCGCTGGCGCTCACCACCGGCTGCCAGCATTCCACCGGCTGCCGCAGCGGGCGCGGCACCAGCGTGAGCTCGCGGAGCTGGTAGCCGCGGTAGGGAACGTCCGGTGGCAGCGTGTAGTGCTTGCCCCGGTGCGAGAACTTCTCCGAGTGGAACGCCTTCATGATGACGTCCACCTGCTCCTCGAAGAGGAGCCGGTTCGCCTCGGCGTCGAGCATCGGGCTGCCGAACGTCTCGACCTCTCGCGTGTGGTAGCCGCGGCCGACGCGAAGACCGTACGCCCGCCGGTCAGGATGTCGGCGGTGGCGAAATCTTCGGCCAGCCGCAGCGGATGCCACATGGGCGTGATGTTGAACCCGCACCCGATGCGCAGGTGCCTGGTGACGTGCGCCAGGTGGACGGCTTCCATCAGGATGTTGGGGATGCACTCGTAGCCCTCGTGCTGGAAGTGGTGCTCGGCCAGCCAGAGAACGTGATAGCCGTGCTCGTCCATGCAGCGCGCGACCGCTTCGGTCTTGTCGAAGACCGAGGCCAGGTGCGCGTTGGGATAGCGGCGTTCGTTCGCGGTGTGGCCGCCTGGCCCATGTCGTCCAGATCGACGTGCCCGGCTAGACGGTCGAGAACTTGGAAATCATTGGCGTCCTCTCTCGTGGGAGGCTAGCAAGCGTCTTGTTCTGACGTCAAGACAAGGCATGTCGTCACATCAGACAGGCGCTTGTCAATTCATCAGGACAACTGGTTGTCGTCACGTCAGGACAATCCATTGTCTTCACGTCAGGACAATCGATTGTCGTCACGTCAAGACAACCCGTTGTCGTCACATCAGGACAATGTATTGTCAGCACGTCAAGACAGGCCACGCCGGCGGCCGGCTCGGCGTAGGAT
>DASRIY010000289.1:0-8766 GCA_035649755.1 Candidatus Methylomirabilota bacterium | reverse complement strand
GGCCGATTCGGTTGGTCTCCGTCTTTACCATCGACGGAATGAACCCGCGCGTGAACAGCTGGTAGCAGACGCCGCGAACGGTCGCCGGCTGGATGCCCCGCAGTATTTCGATGCTTGCCTCAATTAGCTCGAGGCTCCGGCGAGACTTGCCGCGGCCCATCAGTTGGCCGCCTTCACGATGGCCAGCCGCTTCGGTTGCGCCCGCCCCTGCTCGCGGTCGCGCAACCATCGCTCGAGCCGCTCACGAGGAAAGCGCAGAGCTCCGCCGTTCAGCTTGAGCACCGGCATGGTGGGATCGTTGGCCACGACCCGGTAGAGGCTCCGGATGGAGATCTGGAGCATCGCCGCGACCTGCTCGGGCGTGGAGTACGTCGGCGCTGATGCGGGCGCGTCCATCAGGCCAGCCGTGCCTTCGCGAAGGCACGGACGTCCTCGAGCTTGAAAAGACGGACGCCACGGCCGGTCGTGCGGATACAGGGCAGCTCACCGCGATCAGCGGCGCGCTTGAGAGTGGCTTCGCTGAGGTCGGCGTCGTGCCGGGCACATTCGCGCGTAGCCTCGGCGACGGTGAGGAACTGCTGGCTGGCTTCGGTCATGCGCGGCGCTCCCGCCAGAGGACGAACCTCTAGCCGTTACGCCGCGTTGGTGAGGACCCTCTGCGACTGGTTTCCTCGACGCTGTTACCGGCCCTATTTGTGCCGTCGGGTCGTTGTACTTACGAGGGCCCGACTCTCATTGTTAGCCACCGGGCTAAACCCAGCGGCGCCTGGCGGCCTCGACCGCCGTCCCCTGAGAAGCAGGGGGAGTCCTCTCGGACCGTGAAGCAACTACCAGCGTCGGAATCACGTTATCGGCATGCGGGAACAATGCAAGAAAAAAGTGGCGAGCCCGCAGGCGAGCGGCCACCTGAAGGTGACGGAGCGCACTTAAGTGCACCAGCCGGCCCGGCCCGATTCCTTGTGCTGACCATGTGCTGAACGCGCCCGCTCGCGGCGTGCATAGCTGTCATGGAGCGGAACGGCTGTCATGCCCTGTCACGCGCAAGCCAGCGAAAAACGAGAGGGCCACGGCAAGTAGTTGAATCGCCGTGACCCCCGGTTTCGCTCAAGAAGAAGTAGCGCGTCCCTCGATCAGCCCGGGCACCGTGCGCAGGGCCTCCGCGATTCGAGGCCCGTGCCAGGAGAAGGGCTTCCCGTCCACGAGGTGAATTCTCCCGTCGCGCACCGCCGGTACGTCCGGGTAGGCGTCGAAATCCGCGAGATGAGCCCGGCGGAATCGGAATGGCTCGTCGGGAAGCAAGATCACCTCCGGTTGGAGCGCGGCCACCTCGTCCAGGGTCACTGTCGGATAGCGCTCGGGCCGGTCGGCGAAGATGTTTCGCCCGCCGCACACGCGCAGCATGTCGTGGATGTAGGTGCTGGCGTTGATCGTCATGTAGGGTCCACGCCAGATCGGGTAGAACACCGCCGCCGGCGGCCGCCGGGCGCAGGCAGCCCGAACACGCTCGTGCAGCGGCTCGAGCTCTTGTAGCAGCGCGCGCGCCCGCACCTCGGCACCCGTCAGCGCGCCGAGCTCGCCGATGAACCCGATGCCCTCGGCGACCGTGCGCGGGTACGCGACCCAGACCGGAATCGACCAGGCGCGGAGGCGATCGATGTCCTCGCGCCGGTTCTCCTCGACATTGGCAACCACCAGATCGGGATCGAGTGCCTGAATCTTCTCGAGGTCGGGGTTCTTCTCGCCGCCGATCCGGGTCTTCTCGCGCACCACGTCGCGCGGCTCGACGCAATAGACGGTCACGCCCACCAGCGCGTCTTCGAGCCCCAGCGCGCACAGAAGCTCGGTGGTGCTCGGGACCAGCGAGACGATGCGGCGCGGCGGGCGCGCCAGCTCCACGAGGACGCCCGAGGCGTCAACCCGTGCCGTCATCAGGCGACGCGCCGGCTCCGCAACCGATCCACGAAGGCGATCGTCTCGCGCGTACGCTCCGCGAGCTCCTGATCCCACTTCGCGATCTCGTCCAGAGGTGCCTTGCGGTCGATGGCGTCCTCGAGGCTGGTCACGGCGACGCCAAAGAGCTTCAGCAGTCGCCGGGTCTCGTCGCTCGGCATTTTCCGTCTCCTGACTCTGATTCATGGGCGCGCCTCGGCCGGCGGGGCCCCAGCCCCGCGACGGCCTGCGGCGCGCACATCCGGGCTACAGATCGAGCGCCGGCGCCTCGCTCCAGCGAGGATCACCCTCGGGCTTGAAGTTGCGCGTGCTCACGAAGTGCAGCCCGTGGTGCAGGTTCAGCTTGAACTTGCCGCCGCCGTACCGGGCGGCGAGCCATCCGGTGGGATCGTCGAGCAAGGGCGCCATCTCGCTCGACGAGAGCCGCACGAGCCACTTGAAGCGAATCGTGCCGGCCCACGGCTCCTGGACGCCGATGGTCGCGGTGAACTCTGGCCACACGCTCACGAACTCTTCGAGCACCTGGCGGCGCGTGGGATGCGCGACGCCGCGATTGACCAGATTGCGCTTGAGATACGGCTCGATAAGATCCCAGCACCACGCGGCAATCACTGCGAGGCGCAGTGTACCACGCCGTCGCGGCGCGGCCCGGTCAGGTCCGGCTCGGATCGAGCCAGGCCCGCTCGACGTTCGGTGCGCGCCAGTCGGCGAAACGGTCGAGCAGGTCGGCGGGCTCGTCGGCGAAAAGCAGCAGCGCGGCGTACTCCGGGCGCACGAAGCGCTCGGCGACCGCGTGGGCGAGGAGCCGCCGGAGCCCGTCCCAGTAGCCTTCAACGTCGAGCACGCCGACCGGCTTGGCGTGAATGCCGAGCTGCGCCCACGTGAGGATCTCGAAGGTTTCCTCGAGCGTGCCGAGGCCTCCGGGCAGCGCGATGAAGCCGTCGACGAGCGAGGCCATGGTGGCCTTGCGCTCGTGCATCGAGCCGACGATGCGCAGCTCGGTGAGCCCCGTGTGCGCGAGCTCGCGCGTAACGAGCGGCTCCGGGATGACTCCGATCGCCTCGCCGCCGGCCTCGAGCACCGCGTCGGCGACGACGCCCATCAGCCCGACGGCGCAGCCGCCGTAGACCAGCCCGAGCTTGCGCGCGACCAGCTCGGCACCGAGGCGCCGGGCCGCGGCGGCATAGGCCGGCCGCGCGCCTTCGGACGAGCCGCAGAAGACGCAGATACGCCTCACAGCGACGCCGCGAACTCGGCCGTCAGCGTGCCCTGGTAGACCTCCTCGACGGGTCCGTCGAGGCGGAGCGACCAGTCCGGGCGCACCTCGATCGTGAGCTCGCCGCCGGGCATCCGGACCTTGACGCGCCCGTGATCGCACAAGCCGTTGCGTACCGCCGCCGAGGCCGCGCCGCACGAGGACGACCCGGACGCGAGCGTGTAGCCGGCGCCGCGCTCCCAGATGAGGATGTCGATCGCGTCGCGGGCGCCGACCCGCGCGAACTGGACGTTGGTGCGGTTGGGAAACGCGGGATGGCGCTCGATGAGCGGACCCAGACGCCGGCAGTCTGCGTCGTCGAGGCGCTCGACGAAGGTCACGCAGTGCGGGTTGCCGACCGAGACCGCGGTGACCGCCAGCGTCGTGCCGTCGCCGAGCTGGAGCGGGACGCCGACCACGTCACGATCGGGACCGTTCATCGGGATCTCGGGCGCCCGGAACGTCGCATGCCCCATCTCGACGGTGACGAAGCGCATGCGGCCGCCCTCGACGCGGCACTGGCACTCGACGATGCCGCCCTTGGTGTCGACCGTGAACGTGGTCTTCTTCGCCCGCCCGTGGTCCCAGAGGAACTTGGCGAAGATGCGCAGCCCATTACCCGACTTCTCCGCTTCGCTGCCGTCCGGGTTGAAGATGCGCAGGCCGAAATCGGCGCGCGAGCTCGGCACCAGGAGCAGGATGCCATCCGAGCCGACGCCCCAGTTCCGGTCGCAGATCCGGCTGATCGCCTCGGTGGAAAGCGCCCGCGGAAGATCGCTCTCGTCCATGACGATGTAGTCGTTGCCGAGCCCGTGTCCCTTCACGAACGGAATCATGACCGCCTCACGCCGAGCCTATGCCGAGCCAGTCGCGCACCCGCTCACGCCGGCTGCGCACGTCACACGGAAGGATCCGGCGATACTTCTGGGAAAACCGCGCCATCGCCGAGTTGCGGAGCGCGCGGTCCCGTCGAGCCTCGTCGGGGTCGCGCGTGAAATCACGCGTCCGCGTTCGGCCGCCGTGGTGGCGAAACGGCGCGTGCACGACGAGGCATCGGCGCCCCCGCTCGAGGACGGCAAGCGAGAGATCGCGGTCGTGACCGTGGTAGAAGCCGTAGCCCTCGTCGAAGCCCCCGATGACGTCCAGGAGCTCGCGCGACAGGCACATGCACACCGAATCGACGAACGCCACGTCCTCCCACGGAGCTCTGACGGTCGGCCTCGGCGCGAGGCTGTGGACGATCGTGCGACCGACCATTCGGCCGTCGGCCCGCAACCGCTTGGCTCCGTAGAGGCCGGCCAGCCCGGCGCCCGGCTCGGCCAGCGCCGCGAGCAGCCGCGTGAGCCACGCGGGCTCCAGCATCTCGGTGTCGTTGTGCAGGAAGCAGAGGAACTCGGTGTCGGCAAGCCGCCAGGCGCGGTTCAGCGAGGCGATAACGCCATCGTTGGCGGGGCTACGCGCGAAGGTCAGCGGGTACTCGTAGGGAAACCGCTCGAAGAATCCGGCAGTGCCGTCGGTCGAGCCGTTGTCCATCACGACCAGCCGGAACGATTCCGTCGTGCCGGCGAGGCTCTCGAGGCAGGCTCGAGTGTCCTCGAGGCCGTTGAACACGCACATCACGAGGCTCACGCGCGACGGGGCGCGCACCGCCTCCCTATCGCTTGTCGATCGGGATGTACGTGGCGTGCGTCGGACCGGTGTACTCCGCCCGCGGCCGGATCAGCCGGTTGTTCGCGTGCTGCTCCATGACGTGGGCCGCCCAGCCGACGACACGGCTCATCGCGAAGATCGGCGTGAACTGGTCGGTCGGAATGTCCATCGCCTGGTAGGCAGCGCCGGAGTAGAGGTCCACGTTCGGGAAGATCTTCTTCTGCTCGCCGATGACCCGGACCACCGTGTCCAGGATCTCGACGGCGCTCGTGTCACCGGCCTGGCGTCCCAGCTCCGTCGCCAGCCGCTTCAGGTGCTTGGCGCGCGGGTCCTCGACGCGATAGACGCGGTGGCCGAAGCCCATGACGCGCCCGTGGTCGGCGAGGAGCTTGCGGATGAAGGCATCGGCGTTCGCCGGCGTCTTGATCTTCTCCACCATCAGCATGACCTGCTCGTTGGCGCCGCCGTGCAGCGGGCCCTTGAGGGCGCCGATCGCCGAGACGATCGACGAGTGCAGGTCGGACATGGTCGCCGCGGTCACGCGGGCAGCGAACGTCGACGCGTTGAACTCGTGGTCGGCGTGCAGGATGAGCGCGACGTCGAACGTCTTCGCGGCGAGCGGGCTCGGCTTCTTCCCGGTCAGCATGTAGAGGAAGTTCGCCGCCAGGTTCATTCTCGGATTGGGCGCGATCAGCGCCTTGCCGCGCCGGATCCGCTCCCAGGCGGCCACCAGGGTGGGCATCTGGGCGGTCACCCGCAGAGCCTTGCGGGCGGTCGCGTCCTTGGAGTTGTCGGCGGCGTCCGGATCCCAAGATGAGAGCGCCGACACGCCGGTGCGCAGCACTTCCATCGGCGTCGTCTTTTTCGGAAGCGACCGGAGGAGCGTCACCAACCCGGGCGGCAGCTTGCGATTGGCGGTCGAGCTGATCGCCTTGGTGTGCGCCACCAGCTCTTTCTTGCTCGGCAGGCCGCCGTGCCAGAGCAGGAAAATCACTTCCTCGAACGAGGAATACTCGACGAGGTCGTTGACGTCATAGCCGCGGTAGACGAGCCGTCCTTCCTTCCCGTCGATGAAGCAAATGTCCGACGTCGAAACGACGATGTCCTCGAGACCGCCTCGGCTTCCGCTTCCCATGGCTTCCCTCGTCGAAGGTGTGATGAAACCGGTTTGCTTTTACCATACGTGGGCCCATGCTTCAAGGGACCCCCGGACGCGTCAGCGACTACTACGATCGCCATCCGATCAACGAGGCTCGGGTGCTGGAAGCCCTGTCCCAACCGGGTCTCGGACGGCCCACCGCCGACGATCTCTTCGAGTTCGACCAGGACCACTACGGCGGTCTGGCCGCGGTCGACGCGCTGGCGCGCCGGGCGGCCATCGGCGCCACCAGCCGGGTCCTGGACGTGTGCGCCGGGCTGGGCGGGCCGGCGCGGTTCGTCGCCGATCGCCGCGGCGCGAACGTCGTCGCGCTCGAGCTGCACCGCGGTCGAGCGGCCGGGGCGGCCCGCCTCAACCGTCTCGTCGGCGCCAGGAGCGTGACGGTCGTGCGCGGCGACGCGATCGCGCTCCCGTTCGCCCGCGGCGTCTTCGACGCGTGCCTGAGTCAGGAGGCGCTCCTGCACATTTCCGACAAGGCGACGGTCCTGGCCGAATGCCACCGCGTGCTGGCGCCGGGCGGCCGCATCGCCTTCAGCGACTGGATCGCCTTTCCCCGACTCGGCGGCCTGGAGCGCGAGCGGCTCTGGGAATGGATGGCGGCCACGACGCTCCAGACACTCGAGGGCTATAGCGCTCTCCTCGGCCGGGTGGGCTTCAGCTCGGTCGAGGCCGAAGACCTGTCCGCGGAGTGGCGGCCGATCGTGAGAAGGCGGCTCGAGCTACACCGCGCGCTTCGCTCGGACGCCATCGGCCGGCTGGGCGACGAGCGCTATCAGGACTACGAGCAGCTTCACGCCTTCTTCGTACGGTTGATCGAGGAGGGCAAGCTCGGCGGCGGCCGCTTCACCGCCACGCGCTGATCGCCGGCGCTAGCGGCGTCGGAATCGATTGAGCAGATCCTGGATGCCGGTTTCGAGCTCTTCGCGGGTGACGTTGGTCGAGACCGAGGCAGGATCGACTCTGATGGTCGGCGCCGCCGCAGTCCCTCCCAGATGCGCGCGCAGCTCGCCGCGCGCGTGTTGGACGCGCAGGTCCATGTTCATGCGCCCGCTACCGAGGCCGTAGTCGCCGACGACGCCCACCTTGATCACACGGCTCGTGTAGAGCAGATCGCGCGTCGTGAGAACCCCGGCCACGATCTGGTAGGTGCCCGTGATCGACTCGAAGTCGGTGGGCGGCGCCGTCACGGCACGCGGCACGTCGGCCGAGAGCACCGAGGACACCGCGCCGGCGATGCGCGTGAGGCTCTCGATGAGCCCGAGCGCCTGCGGGCCGACGACCTTTCCGGGACCGAGCTTCAGCCGGCCCGAGCCATCGAGGGTATTCCAGAGATCGCCCGCGTTCGCCTTCAAGGCGCCGGTGAGGTCGAGCGGCCCCGTCACCGCGTAGCCCTCGCACAGGAAGTCGACCAGGACCTTCTCGGCCGGCAGCCCCTTGATACTCAGGTCGCCGAGCTGCACGTGCACGCCGCGGTCGACCGTGGCGGTCAGATTGGTGCTGATCGCGCCGCCCGCAAGGGACGTCGTGGCGGGGCGGCTCTGGAGCCGCGCGCCGTCCCACGACACCGCGGCCAGCTTCAGCGCGCCGAGCGAGAGCGTGCGCCGCTTGGGCTCCGGGCACCCCGCGCTCGTCTGGGTCACGCGCAGGCTCGCCAGCTCCACGGTTCCAGAGGCGCGGGGCGCGCCCAGCGTCCCGCTCAGCGTGAAGTCGCCCTTGATTGGTCCGGCGATCGCCGGGCTCGGGCCTGCGGAGGCGGCGACGAGCGGCTCCACGTCCTTGCTCTCGATGCCGACGCGGCCGCGCAGCGGCGACTCGAGTGGAGCGCGCGCGCCGTTGAGCGCGACCACTCCATCGGTGAGCTTCACCAGCAGATCGCCTGGATTCACGCGGAGCGTCCCCTTGGCGTTGATCTGCGACGCCTGACTGGTGAGCGTGAGGTCGAGGTTCTCGACGCGGTAGGGCGTCGGCGTCGTCCCTTTGCCGAGCGTGAGGTAGGTGACGGTGCCGCTCGCGATCTTCACCTGCGAGAGCACCACCGCGGCCGCGCCGCCCGCGGCACCGCCGCCGCTCCGCCCGGCACGCGGCGCGGTGCGCGACTCCGATGCCGGCGCCAGGCTCGCCACGTTGAGGTGACCGTCCGCGTGCTGGATCAGCGCGATGCGCGGCCGCTCGAGCGTGATATCGCCGAATTCCACCCGGCCGCCGAGGAGGGGCCGGAGCCTGAGATAGATCCGGCCGGTCTCGAGGGTCAGGAACGGAGCGGTGCCGAACTGCGGATCTTCGGCCACCTCGAGCTTGTGGAGCTCGACGGCCGGCAGCGGAAAAAGCCTTACCGACAGCGACTCGAACTTTACCGGCCGGCCGATCGCTTGCGACGCGCTGCTGGCGATCATCGCCTGGACCCGGGGCGTATCGACGAGCCGGGGGAGCGCGATCGCCGCCACGATCAGCAACACGGCGACGACCGCGCCGATCCCGATGAGCCACTTCAGGGCGCGCCTCAACGCGCCACCTCAGGAACGACTATGCGGTCTGGATCGCCGAAAGCCGCCAGGGCTTCGGGCCGACCGGCCGCGTGAAGGTCCAGTACTCCTCGACCTCGACCGGCGTGGGCGATCCCTCGACCACGGAGCCGGTCGAGTCGTCCACCGTGTAGTCGACGAGCGAGACGGCGAAGTACACCGTGGCCCAGTCCTGGCCGCTCTCCTGCCAGGCTTCGGTCAGCTGGGCCCGCCCGATCTGAATCCGCTCG
>DASRIY010000288.1:0-2574 GCA_035649755.1 Candidatus Methylomirabilota bacterium | reverse complement strand
CGTCGCCTCCGGGAAGTGCGAGTCCGAGTGCGGATAGTCGGTCGAGAACACGAGCGTGTCGTCGCCCAGACGCTGGACGACCCACTCGACCTGATCCTCGTCGGGATCGACGCTGATGAAGCACTGGCGCTTGAAGTACTCACTGGGCGGCGCCTGCAGCCTCGTCGTCTCGCCGCTCCTGGCCATCTCCCAGTACTCGTCGAGCCGCCAGAGGAGCCACGGCAGCCAGCTGCAGTTGCCCTCGAGGAACGCCACGCGCAGGCGCGGGAAGCGCTCGAGGACGCCGCCGGCGGTCATCGAGGCGACCGCCGCCATCAGCTCGACCGGGTTGTTGAGCCCGCCCGCGATGGTCGTGCTGGGCGCCGTGAGGAAGCGGTTCACGAAGTGCGTATCCGAGTAGTTGTTCGGCGCCGGATGGAAGCAGATCGGCACGTTCAGGCGCTCGGCCTCCGCCCACAGCGGATCCATCGCCGGATCGTGCAGGTTCACGCCGTTGACCGGATTCGGCATCATCTGCGCTGCGATGAACCCGAGGTCCTTGACGGCCCGCCGGAGCTCGCCGGCGGCGAGCGTCGCGTCGTGCAGCGTCAGGAGCGCGGCCGCCTGCATCCGCGCCGGATCGGGCTTGCGGAAGTCGGCCGCCCAGTCGTTCCAGGCCCGGCACAGCGCGACCGCGAACGCCGGATCGAAGGCGTCCACGCACACCACCGGGAGCGTGCGAAAGAGCACGCCCTTGTCGAGGCCCTCGGCGTCCATCGCGCGCAGCTGCGAGGCCGAGTCGAAGCGCGCCGCGGCGTAGTCCTTCAGCACCACGGCGGCACGCTTCTCGGCGTCGACCCGTCCGCGGCCGAGCGGCCGCGGGAACGTGAACTGGCCGACCGTCCACTGGCTGGTGTAGGCGCCGCGGCTCGCCGTGGGCTTGGGCGTGCGCTCGCGAAAGGCCGGATCGAGATAGTGATCGTAGAGGTCCGACGGCTCGATCACGTGCAGGTCGCTGTCGAGGACGCGGAATCCGGCTCTGCTCATTTCTGGCTCCTTGCCGAATGCTCGGCGACGATCTGCGCCACGCACGCGGTCACCCGGACGCCGGTGGGCAGGTGCAGGAACTCGTTGGGGCCGTGGGCGTTCGAGCCCGGACCCATCGCGCCGGTAATGACGAACTGGGCCTGCGGGAAGCGCTCGCCCAGCATGCTCATGAACGGGATCGACCCGCCGAGGCCCGCGAACATCGCCGGCTTGCCGAAGTAGGTCGCCGACGCGCGCTGGATCGACTCGAGCAGCTTCGGGTCGGTGGCGGGCGCGTTCCAGCCGTTGCCGGCGTCGCCGTACGTGTTCATCGTGACGCGCGCGCCGTACGGAGGATCGGCCTCGACGATCTCTTTCAGCCTTCGCACCGCGCGCCCCGCGTCGCACGTCGGGGGGATGCGCACCGAAAGCTTGAGCGAGGTCTGCGGCCTCAGCACGTTGCCGCCGTCGGCCGGCAGCGGCATGCCCGCTGCGCCGATGATCGAGAGCGTGGGCCGCCACGTGTTGTTCAGGATCAGCTCGTACGGATCGGTGCCGACGGGCCGGGCGCCCGGCGCGAACGGGAAGCGATCGTAGATCTCAGTACCGAGCACCTTCGCCACCTCGCGCGCCTCGGCCAGGCGCTCGGGCGGAATCTCGACATGGAAATCGCGCGGCAGGATCGCGCCGGTGCGCGAGTCCTCGATGCGGTCGAGGATCTGGCGCAGGATACGGAAGCTCGAGGGCACGATGCCGCTGGCCGCGCCGGAATGCACGCCTTCGGTCAGGATCTCGACCGTGAGCACGCCGCCGACCACGCCGCGGAGCGAGGTGGTGCCCCAGAGCTGATCGTAGTTGCCGCAGCCCGAGTCGAGGCAGACGACCAGGCTCGGCGTCCCGAGCTTGGCCTTGAGCGCGTCGACGTAGAACGGAAGATCCGCGCTCCCGCTCTCCTCGCACGCCTCGATGAGCACCACGCAGCGCGCGTGCTTCGCGCGCTGCTCCTGCAGCGCCTGGATCGCCGTGAGCGCCGCGAACGTCGCGTAGCCGTCGTCGCCGACGCCGCGCCCGTAGAGCTTGTCGCCGCGCCGCACCGGCGTCCACGGCCCGGTGCCCTCGGCCCAGCCGACCATTTCCGGCTGCTTGTCCAGGTGGCCGTAGAGCAGCACCGTGTCGGCGCCGGTTCCGGGCGCCTCCATGAGCAGCAGCGGCGTGCGGTTCTCGAGCCGCACGACCTCGATGCGTAGCCCCTCGATCGGCCGTGTTCCCGCCCAGCCCCGCAAGAGCTCCACCGCGCGGTCGATGTGGCCGTGCTCGCGCCACTGGGCGTCGAACATCGGCGACTTCGCGGGGATCTTGATGTAGTCGGTCAGGGTGGGAATGATGGTCGCGTCCCACGTGGTCTGGACGAAATCGCGGATCTTGCCGGAGTCGACTGCCATCGCTGGTCCCTCAGGAGGCGATGCGGAGGCCGGAACGCATCTCCCAGATCTCCTGCAGCTCGAGCGGCGCGTCGGCGATCCGGGCGAGCTTGCCGCAGAGGCGACAGTGGATGAACGCCGGCTCGCG
>DASRIY010000287.1:0-6017 GCA_035649755.1 Candidatus Methylomirabilota bacterium | reverse complement strand
ACCCGGCTCGACGGGCTCAAGCGCGAGCTCGACCGGATCGAGTCGATCGACTACCTGAAAGCGCCGGTGGGGCAGCGCGCCCGGACGCTCTGGGAGACGACGGCGAAGCGTCTGCGCGCGGCCGAGACCGGGCCCGCCGCTGCCAGGGGGCGCCATCCCTCGGCGCTGCCGCCGCGCGGGAGCACGTGGGTGACGCGTCCGCGGCCGCACATCGACCGCATCGCCTCGGCGTGGCTCATCAAGCGCTTCTGCGATCCCGACGCGACGTTCGCGTTCGCCGACGCTGCGGACGCCGCGCGCAAGGGCATTCCGTTCGACGTGCTGGGCGCCGACTTCGGCCACCACGGCGAGGACTGCACGTTCGAGACACTGATGAGGCGGTTCGGGCTCAAGGACCGGCGCGTGAAGCTCATCGCCGAGATCGTCCACGAGGCGGATCTGCACGACGGCAAGTTCACGCGTGACGAGGCGACCGGCGTCGACCTGGCCATCCGGGCGCTGGCAGAGGCCACGTCGGACGACCACGACCTGCTCGAGCGCGGCATGGCGCTCTTCGACGGCCTCTACACGATCTTGAAGCAGAAGACGTAGCACGTAGCAGAAGTGAGGTAGGCCCATGCGGTCCTTGAACGTGACGCGGCGCAAGTTGCTCAAAGCATCGCTCGCGGCGCTGGGCGTCATCGGACTGACGCGGCGGTCGCCGGGCGCGTTCGCAGCGGTGGAGGTGAAAGTGCCGGAGAGCATTCCAGAAGTCACGGTCGACTTCGCGACGCAGAATCTGGCCAGCTGGACCACGGTGACGGGCCAGTGGGCCGTGGAGGACATGGCCGGGGCGCCCGGCGGCAGGAAGGTCCTGGTGCAGCGGGCGACCCGGAACGAGTTCAACGTCATCGTGTCGCCCGCGGGCCCGTACACCGACGTCGACGTCTCGATGAAGTTCAAGCCCATCTCCGGGCGCGAGGACGCGTCGGGCGGCATCGTGTTCCGCTTCGCCGACGGCAAGTACTACGTGGTCCGGGCCAACGCGCTGGAGGACAACTTCCGTCTCTACACCTACGATCGCGGCCGTCGTCAGATCGCCGGCGCGAGCGTGAAGGCGCCGGCGCTCGGCCAGTGGCACGCCGTTCGCGTCGTCGCCGTGGGCGACCAGTTCCAGGCCTGGCTCGACGGCAAGCTCCTGCTCGACCACCGTGACGCGCGCTTCAAGTCCGGGCGGGTCGGACTGTGGACGAAGGCCGATTCGATCACGGCATTCGCCGATCTCACCGTTCGTGGTGTGACGGCGGGCGCCTAGCTGGAGGAAGGCAGCAATGAAATCCCGGTTGATCAGGCTGGTGACGACCATTCTCGGGCTCGTTGCAATCGCCGGCATGCCCACCGCGACGCGGGCGGCCGATCCGGACTGGAAGGCGGTCGAGCAAGCGCTCGGCAAGGCGGGTCAGCTTCAACCCGGCGACGTCTTCCGCGTCGGGATGCCTCGAACCGACCTCAACGTGACGGTGAAGGGTGTGCCGGTCAAGGCGGGTTTCGCCCTCGGCTCCTACGCGGCGTTCAAGCAGGTGGGCGATCACGCGATGGTCATGGGCGATCTCGTCCTGCTCGACGCCGAGGTGCCGGCGGTGATGTCAGGCCTCTTCGCCAACGGCCTCGATGTCACGGCGGTCCACAACCACCTCAACGACATGTCCCCGCACGTCATGTACATGCACTACGAAGGCCGGGGTGACGCCGTGCAGCTCGCGAAAGGCCTGCGTACGGCGCTGTCGGCCAGCGGGACGCCCCTGGCGAGCGGGCCGGCGCCATCTCCGGCAGCGCCGAGTGCGACCGGGCCGGCGCTCGATTCGAAGCAAATCGAGCAGGTTCTGGGACGCCAGGGCAGAGACGTCGGCGGCGGGGTGTTCCAGCTCACGGCGCCGCGGGCGGAGACCATCACCGAGATGGGACATCCGCTGCTGCCGGCCATGGGCGTCGTGACGGTGATGAACTTCCAGCCGACCGGCGATGGCCGGGCGGCGATCACCGGGGATTTCGTGCTCGTCGACCAGGAAGTGAATCCGGTCGCCCGGGCGCTGCGACAGCACGGTATCGAGGTGACCGCGATCCACAATCACGGGCTCTTCGACACGCCGCGACTCTTCTACATGCACTTCTGGGCCAATGACGATCCGGCGAAGCTGGCGCAGGGTCTGAAGGCGGCCCTCGATCTCACCAACAGCCGACGCTAGGTCACACAGGAGATCTTGAATGAAATGGGTGACTCGTGAACGCGCGCGGGTCGATCGCATCGCGTGTCCGTGGCTGATCAGCCGGTTCATCGACAAGGAGCCGACGTTCCTGTTCGTGCCGACGAGCCAGGTGCTGGCCGTGGCCGAGCGCGAGAAGGCCATTCCCTACGACGTCCCGAACGTCGAGCTCGGCCATCACGGCGAGCATTGCTCGTTCGATGCGTTTCTCGACAAGTACCAGCTGACCGATCCGGCGCTCCAGGCGCTCTCGAAGATCGTCCGCGGCGCCGATACCGACGCGCGCGGGCTGACACCTGAGTCGTCGGGCCTCTACGCGCTCGCCACGGGATTTCAGGCGATCGCCCGGGACGACCACGACAACATGGCCCTGCAGTTTCCCGCGTACGACGCGCTCTACGCCTACTGCCGTGCCGCCGTCGGCGGGCGGGCCTAGTCCGCGGAGCCAGCGATGGCGCTGGAGCACCTCGGCTACATCGACCTTCCCCCGCACACTGGTAGCGGCGGGTTCGATCACGCCGCCGTCCACACACGGCGGAGTCTTCTCTACGTCGCCCACACCGCGAACGACGCCGTCGACGTGATCGACTGCGTCGGCCGGACCTACCTCCGTTCCATCGCCGGGCTGCCGCGGGTGGCCGGGGCACTGGTTTCGGAAGCCGACGACCTCGTGTTCACCTCCAATCGCGGCGAGAACACCGTCGGCGTCTTCTCGCCGTTGCGCGAGACGGACCCGGCGAGGATCAAGGTCGGCATCGGGCCCAATGGCCTTGCCTACGCCGCCGGTCAGCGACTGCTGCTGGCCGCCAACGTCGGCGATCCGGCGCGGCGGGGGTCGCACACCATCTCGCTCGTCGACGTCCCGTACCGGAGCCTGGTCGGCACCATCCCCGTTTCCGGGCGGACCCGATGGGCCGTGTTCGACGCGGCCAGCGGGCGATTCTACGTGAACATCATGGATCCGCCGCAGATCGTCGCGATCGACAGCGCCGACCCGACCCGGCTGGCCGACGTGTTTCCGATGCCGGCCCCGGGCCCCCATGGGCTCGATCTCGATCCCGAGACGCGACGCCTCTTCTGCGCCTGCGACGGGAAGACCCTGCTCGTGGTCGACTCGCGATCGGGAGGCGTTCTGAGCGCGCATGCGATCGGCGGGGAGCCGGACGTCATCTTCTTCAACGCCGCGCTCCGGCATCTCTACGTCACGATCGGAGATCCCGGCGTCATCGAGGTGTTCGACACCGAGACGATGCGCCGCCTCGAGAGCGTGCCGACGGAGCGCGGCGCGCACACGATCGGCTATGACGCGACTCGCGACACCGTGTACGCGTTCCTGCCGGGCACGCATCGTGCGGCGGTGTACCAGGACACGGCCGGCTAGGTCAGAGTCGCGAGGCCCGAGGGACCTCGCCGTCGCGGCTCGTCAGGGCCGGAGTCTGTTCCTGAGCGCCCAGGTAGCGGCCCATCAGGACGAGCACGGCGAGCATGTCCACCGCTCCGCCGACGGCCCACATGAGCAGGCCGCCCAGCGACTGGTCCTCGGCGCTCGGGTAGGCGCGGTACCAGCCGGGGTTCATCGTGAGCAGGAGCCCGAGCAGGCTCGCCTGCAGCGCCGCGAGCACCAGGAAGACGACCCGCGTACCGTAACCGGCCGGCGGCCGGAGCCGCGGTGCCGGCTGAACGACCGGCCACCAGAAGAGAACGGCCGTGCCGAAGAAGAGGAGGTGCTCGAGGTCGTGCAGCGTGCGATCGTCGACGGCCGCGTCGTACGCGATGGGGAGATGCCAGAGCCACATCGCCGCGGTATGCGCGAGCCACGCGACCGACATCAGGGTGAGCCCGTGCCAGAGCCTGCGTAGCCACGCACCGGATCGGAGCCAGCGGCCGGCGCGCCCGCGCACCGGTGAGGGGAGCGCCCACACCAGCGCGGCGAACGGATCGGCGAGCAGGAGAAGCGGGGCCGCGGCGACGATCAGCAGGAGGTGCTGGGTCATGTGCGCCGCAAAGCTCGCGTGAGCCATCCGCTCGAGGGGTGTCGAGAGCGCGATGGCCAGGCTCGCGAGACCTCCGGCCGAGGCGGCGACGCGCCAGCGCGAGACGGAGCCGCCGCGCCGGTGAAGGCGCCACCATCCGACCGCGTAGGCGCCCGCCACGATGAGAAGCGGCGCGACGACTTCGGGGCGCGTGCTCCAGACGCTCCACGGGACGCTCGTCGCCGACCACATGTCGCCCGGGGAGTCGAAGCCGAGGGCCGGCGCGGCTGCGTGGGCCACGGCGCTACTTGCGGGCGGCGAGGACCGCCACCCAGACGAAGAAGGCCACCGTGCCCACCAGGAACGTGGCGAACGCGATCTTCTCGACGGCGCTCATGCTAGGTGATGCCCAGGAGATCGGCGAGCAGGTTGAAGAGGACGCCCAGCACGAGCGTGAACAGATTCAGCAGCGCCAGCGGAATCAGGATGCGTTCGGCGCGCATGCGCACTCCCTACTGCGAGACGCCCAGGCCGGGCCCGAGGCCTCCCCAGTATTTGATCAGATAGTAGACCCCCCAGACCGCGAGGATCGCGTACACGACGAGGAGCCACTTGTTGACGATGCCGTGATAGCTCCGAATCTCGCCCTGTGCGTATTCCTCGATCTCTCCGTATCGCGGGTGGCGCTCAGGCTTGGGGTCGCTCATGGCCAGCCTCCGGCTCGTTGGCGGTCAATCCCTCGGCGCGCAGGACCTGGTGCTTGATCGATTCGCCCCCGCGGAAAGCGCCGGCCGTCGCGCCCCACAGGAACGCGCAGAGCGCCGCCAGGCCCATCGACAGCGCGACCACGAATTCGCCGAGGGTCAGATGCTCGATCACTCGCGGATTCCTCCGCGGTAGACGCGCGGCTTGCCGGGCTGCTCCGCGCTCTCGACCGCCGCGCGGCCGAGCCTCGCGGGATCCAGCGCCGTTTCCGGGCGATCCGCCGGCGTCTCCGGTAGGTCGAGCGCCGCGCGAGCGTCGGCCGGCACGGCGAGCGGCCGCCCCGTGAGCGGATCGCGCCAGGCCGAGAGCGACAGGATGTAGTACGTGATCGCCCAGCGCTCCTCGTCGCTCAAGGCGTCGGCGAACGAGGGCATGGGGGTTCCGTCGAGCCCCAGGCTCATCGCGCGATAGACGTCGCGCGCGGCCGAGCCGCCCTTGAGCTGGCCCCGGGTGAAGTCCGTCGGCCTGATCGGAAACTTGAGATCGTCGGTCAGGTCGGGCGCGGACTCGCCGTCGCCTTTGCCTTCCTCGCCGTGGCACTGGAAGCACTTGGCCGACTGATAGAGCGTCTTGCCGCGCGCCACCAGCGAAGGCGTGGCCTTCGGCGGATCGCCGATCTCGGCCGGCGGCTCGGGCTTCTCATCCTTCCAGCGGCTCGAGAAGGTCTTGATGAACGCGACCACGGCGAGCCGGTCTTCGGCCGGAAGCTCGTGCCACGTGGGCATGGCGGTCCAGCGCACGCCGCGCGTCACCGTGCGAAAGAGATCGCTGTCGGTCGGCAGCGAGCCCGACGGCGTCGTGCGGAACTTGAAGACGCCCTGCGTGAAGTCGCGCGGACGCGGGAAGAGGAACGTGGCCGCGGGCCCGTTGCCGTCACCCTTGGGGCCGTGGCATCCCACGCAACGCGTCTTGTAGACGAAGCGACCGCGGCCCGTCAAATCCTGCGCCGGCGCTGCGTTTACGGCCGCAACGTTCACCTGCGGCTCGAACACTTCCCGCCAGGCGCCGCGGTCGGTTCCGAGCTTCTGGACGTAGG
>DASRIY010000286.1:0-6989 GCA_035649755.1 Candidatus Methylomirabilota bacterium | reverse complement strand
ACGGACTGGGCCATGGCGGAGTCGGATCTTTTGCGGCTGCCCGGGTTCGGGCGGGACATGGAGAAGAACCGGACGGAGGCCCGGCGCCTCCTGGCGGAGGCGGGTTATCCCAACGGGCTCAAGGTAGTTCTCAAGAATCGGAACGTAAGAGTGCCTTACATCGACTTCGGCACCTTCGTGGTCCAGGAGTGGCGCAAGATCGGTATCGAGGCCGAGCACCGGCCGCTCGAAACCGCCGCCTGGTTCGCCGACGGTCGAGACACCGGCAGCTTCGAGGTCATCGTCAACGGCGTGTTCAACTACGCGGACGATCCCGACCTGTTCCTCGAGCGCTACACGACAGGGGACACCAACAACTGGGGCCGCTTCAGCGATCCGCGCATCGACGACCTCTTCTCCCGCCAGGCGCGCACGCTCGACCCGGCCGAGCGCAAGAAGCAGGTCAACGAGATCGAGAAAATCGTCCTCGAGAACGCCTACCACATCCCCGGCCTCTGGTGGGCCCGCAGCGTCGTGCACTGGGCGAAGGTGAAGAACTACGTGGCGCCGCCCAATCACTATTCGAACCAGAAGCTGCAGGACGTGTGGCTGGCCGAAGATTGACAGCGCGCGCGTGTTGACAAGGACGACTGCCCCTGATAGCGTGCGCCGCTAAATCCGTATCACTTCGCTCTCGCGCGCACTCGCAAAAAGGGGATATCGATGCCCGTTGGATGCCGATATTGCTCTAACCGAACGCTGTTCATCGTCGCCGCGCTCGTGGTCGCGCTGGCGACCCCGGCGGCCGTCCCGGCCGCGGACACGCCACGCCAGGGCGGGATACTGCTCGCCGTCATCGGCGCTGACCCGCCGAGCCTCGATCCACATCAGGAAAGCACGTTCGCCACGATGCAGCTCGTGGCGCCGCTCTACAGCACGCTCTTGCAAACCGATCCTTACGCGTACCCGAAGATCATCGGAGACGTCGCCTCCGAGTGGAAGATCTCGCCCGACGGGCTCACATACACGTTCAAGATCCGTCCGGGTATCCGCTTCCACGACGGCGCGCCGCTGACGGCCACCGACGTCAAGGCCACCTACGACAAGATCGTCACGCCGCCCGAGGCGGCGCGGAGCGTCCGGAAGAACGCGTACGTGGCGGTCACCAGTGTCGAGGCGCCGGACGCCTCCACCGTCGTGTTCAAGCTCAAGTTCCCATCGGCGTCTTTGCTGGAAAATCTGGCGTCGCCGTGGAACGTGATCTACCCGAAGAAGTACCTCGACAAGGATCCGAACTACTTCAAGAACAACGTCATGGGCTCCGGCCCGTTCAAGTTCAAGAACTACACGCGCGGCGCGACGTTCGAGGGCGAGCGCAATCCGGACTACTTCGTGAAAGATCGGCCCTACCTGAACGGCTACAAGTTCTTCATCAGCCCGGAGACGTCCGTGCGCGCCGCCGCCATCCGGTCCGGGCGCGCCTACATCGAGTTCCGTGACCTGCCCAACGCCGAGGTCGACGCGATCAAGAAGCAGCTCCGCGACAAGGTGGCCGTTCAGCAGACGCCCATGACCGGGCAGTTCGGGATCGCCATCAACAACACGGTCAAGCCGTTCACCGACCCGCGCGTCCGGAAGGCCCTCACGCTCGGTTTCGATCGCTACACCGGGGGCAAGGTGCTGTTCACGCTGACGGGGCTGCGCGACGTCGGCGCATTGCTGCGCCCGGGCACGGAATGGGCGCTGCCCGATGCCGAGCTCGTGAAGCTTCCCGGATTCGGGCGGGACATGGAGAGGAACCGGACCGAAGCGCGAAAGCTCCTGGCGGAGGCCGGTTACCCCAATGGCTTCAAGGTCGTCCTGAAGAACCGCAACGTGAAGCTCCCGTATCAGGACCTGGCGGTCTTCGCGATCCAGGAATGGCGCAAGATCGGCGTCGAGGCCGATCATCGGCCGCTCGAGACCGCCGCCTGGTTCGCCGACGGTCGCGACACCGGCAGCTTCGAGCTGATCATCGCGCCGACCGTGGAAGCCAGCGACGATCCCGACGTGTTCCTCCGGCGCTACACGACCGGCGACCCGGAGAACTGGGGCCGCTTCTCGAGCCCCGCGATCGACGATCTGTTCGCGCGCCAGTCGAGAGCGCTCGATCACGCGGAACGGCGAAAGCTCGTGCAGCAGCTCCAGAAGGTCGTGCTGGAGAACGTCTACTACATGCCGGGCCTCTGGTGGACGCGCAACGTGGTGCACTGGACGAAGGTGAAGAACTACGTGGCGCCGCCCAACCACTACTCGAATCAGAAGCTGCAAGACGTCTGGCTGTCCGAGGACTGAGCGGAGGCGGACGTGCGCATCTACGTCGCGAAACGGCTGCTCCTGATCATCCCGACGCTGCTCGGGGCCGCCGCGCTGGTCTTCGTGATCATGCGCGTGATCCCCGGTGACGTCGCGCTCCTGATCTTCGGCGGCGACGCCGGGGGCAACATCGATCCCAAGCAGCTCGCGGCCATGCGCCACCGGCTCGGCCTCGACCAGCCGCTCTGGATGCAGTTCGGCACGTGGCTCTGGGGGGTGGTCCGCTTCGACTTCGGGACCTCGCTCTGGACCGGCCGGCCGGTCATCGAGGAGCTGCTCATCCGCCTGCCGCTCTCCCTCGAGCTGGCGATCGCCGCCACGGTGGTGTCGGTGATCATCGCGATCCCGTTCGGGATGCTCGCGGCCATCCGGCAGGACACCTGGGTCGACTACCTCGTGCGCATCGTCAGTATCGGGGGCCTGGCCATCCCGTCGTTCTGGGTGGGGATCCTCTGCATCCTGATGCTGGTGATCTTCTTCGGCTGGGGACCGCCGCTGGAGTTCACACCGCCGTGGGTCGATCCGTGGGCCAACTTCCAGATGATGATCTGGCCCATCGTGACGGTGGGCTATCGATACTCGGCGGTCACCACGCGCATGACGCGCTCGACGATGCTCGAGGTGCTGCGCGAGGACTACATCCGCACCGCCTGGGCGAAAGGGCTGCGCGAACGGGCCGTGGTGGTGCGCCACGCCCTCAAGAACTCGATGCTTCCGGTCATCACGCTGGTCGGCACCGAGTTCGCGTTCCTCATCGGCGGGCTGGTGGTCACCGAGACGGTCTTCACGCTCAACGGCGTCGGGCGATTCGTGGTGGACGCGGTCGCGCATCGCGACTATCCGGTCGTGCAGGCGCTGATCTTCCTGATCGCGTTCGGCTTCGTGGTCGTGAACCTGCTGGTCGACCTGACGTACGCATGGTTCGACCCGCGGATCCGGTACCGCTGATCATGGCCACCAACCTCGAGGTCGCGCACGCGACGGCGTCGGCCGAGCTGGCGCCGCGGCTCAGTGTCGCCGCGGCGGTGGCGAAGTTCGCCCGGACGAAGCCCCTCGGCGCGATCGGCGCGGTCATCATCCTGATCATGCTCGTTCTGGCCGCGTTCGCCGAAGTCCTGGCGCCCTTCGACCCCTACCACGGCGACTACGGGCTGCAGTTCGCGCGGCCGAGCGCCGAGCACTGGTTCGGCACCGATGAGTTCGGCCGCGACGTGCTGAGCCGCATCATGTACGGGGCGCGCATTGCCCTGTTCGTGGGGTTCACCGCGTCCTTGACCGGCTGTACGCTGGGCGCACTCCTGGGCGTGATCAGCGCCTACTGGGGCGGCAAGGTCGATCTCCTGCTCGAGCGGCTGATGGACATCCTGCTGGCGTTCCCGCAGCTCATCCTGGCCCTGGCCATCGCCTCGATCCTGGGCCCGGCGGTCCAGAACGTGGTCATCGCCATCTCGATCCCGGTCATCCCGCGCGTCGCGCGCGTGATCCGGTCGGCGGCCATGTCGGTGAAGGAGAACGTCTACGTCGAGGCCGTGCAGGCCCTCGGCGCCTCGCGCCCACGCGTCATCCTGCAGCACATCATCCCGAACGTCGCGGCCCCGTACATCATCATGGTGACCGCGCAGCTCGGCGCCGCCATCCTGGCGGAGGCGGCGCTGTCCTACCTCGGGCTCGGCGCCGCCGAGCCGACACCGTCGTGGGGGCTGATGCTCTCGGGCTCGGCTCCCTCGTACGCCGAGAAGGCGCCGTGGATCGCGCTGTTCCCGGGCATCGCGATCAGCCTGGGCGTGTTCGGCTTCAACCTCTTCGGCGACTCGCTGCGCGACGCCCTCGACCCCAAGCTGCGCGGGCGCTGAAGGCGGGCGGCCGGCGCGCTACTTCTTGCCGAGCTCGGCCACCGCCCGGTCGCGGTAGGTGAAGTTGAAGAGCTTCGACACCGGCAAGAGGTCCTTGTACTTGAGAAAGCCCATCTCGCCGCTCAGCCGCTGCATCGACTCGAGGACCGCCGGATCCATCTCGAGGTTCGGGTCGAGGACGTGCGCCCGAGCGCGACGGATGACGTCGGCCTTGGCGCCGGTGTACTTCACCATCAGGTCGATGTTGCGCTCCTGCTTCCAGCCGTTGTCCAGCGCGAGGTCGCGCGCAGCCTTCACGTAGGCCACCATCACCTTGTGGGCCAGCTCGGGCTCCTTGCTCGCCCAATCCTTGTTCCAGAAGATCGCGGTGATCGGCGTGGCCTTCGCTCCCGCCGGACGGGGCAGGGGACGCACGGCCACCCCGCGCTCTTCGGCCATGGTCGGAAACGGCTCGGTCAAGATAGCGGCCTCGACCGCGCCGGTCTCGAGCGCCGGCACCATGTCGGGGAACGGCATGATCTTGACCTGGACATCTCGCAAAGTTAGCCCGTCCTTCTTGAGAGCCTGGTCGAGCATCCACTCCACCGCGGCGCCACGCACGTTCAACGCGACGGGCTTGCCCTTCAGATCCGCGATGCGCTTGACCTCTTTCTCCCAGGACGCCCTGCGCACGGTGAAATAGTCCTCGACGTAGCCAGAGTGGAGTGGGGCCACGAATTCCACCGGAAGGGACGACGCCACGGCGTTGAACCCGGCGGCGCCCATTCCCGTGCCGCCCACGTGGAGCTGACCGGTCGCCACCTGTGACAGGATCTCGCTCCCGCCGGCCATCCTGACGGTCTCGACGCCGATCCCGGCCGCCGGCAGGTGCCGGTCCGCCATGATGTAGAGCGCTGCGAACGAGTCGGAGGGAATGTAGCCCACGCGCACCGTCGGCTTGATCTGCGACGACACGGGGAGGGCCGCGACCAGCAACAGCAATACGGCGACAAGCGATCTCATTCGATGCCTCCTCGGCTCAGGAGCTCGTTCGCGGGAGTGTGCGATCAGCGCGCCGACTGGAGGAGCCGCGCGACCTCGCCGGGCACCGGCTTGCGCCCGGACTGGCGATTCGAGAACACCGTCCGGCCGTCCACCGTGACCGTCAGCTCACCGAAGCCGCCCCAGCGGATCCGCGCCGGAACGTGCAGCGCGCTCTGGATCTCGTCACGAAGGCGTACCGCCTCGCGGCGCAGATCCATTCAGACCAGGCAGCGCTTGATCTCGACCTGCATTGCCCAGCGTTTTAAACACAGTTCGCCGATGAAGGCAAGGATGCTTGACGATCTCCTGCCGGCGCTGTATACCGCTCGACACGACCTAAAGGCTGCGGCCGTTACCTCTGAGACCGGCCAGCGAGCCGGCGCGACCCCAACGCCCGCTCACTCAACGAGGAGGCAGACGCATGAACGTCCAACGGCTCCAGTCCCTGTTCGTCCTCGCGATGCTGTTCGTGACTGCGACGGCCGCTCACGCTCAGCAGCCGCCGACCGCGGCGCCGGCGCCCGCGCCGCCACCGCCGCTGTACGGGCCGGCCATCACGCTCGAGCAGGCCAAGAAGGTCATGGCCGGCGCCGAGGCCGAGGCGAACAAGAACAAGTGGAACGTCTGCATCGCCGTTCTCGACTCGGGCGGTAATCTCGTCATGATGAACCGGATGGACGGCGCCCAGTGGGGCAGCATCGAGGTCGCGCGCGAGAAGGCGTACTCCGCGGTCGCCTTCCGCCGGCCCACCAAGGCGTTCGAGGATGCGCTGGGGCAGGGTGGATCGAACCTCCGGATCCTCCGCGTTCCCGGCGCCAGCCCTCTCGAGGGCGGGCTGCCGATCGTAGTCGACGGCAAGCTCATCGGCGCGGTCGGCGTCTCGGGCGTACTGGCCACCCAGGACGCGCAGATCGGCCGGGCCGGTATCGAAGCTCTGAAGTAAGCACGCACGCGACGGGTCGGGCCCTGCGCCCGGCCCGTCGCTCGGTCCGCGCCAGCGCCCGACCGATCGATGCCGACAGCGACGCCCAAGGTCTTCGTGAACGAGGTCAGCGTGACCTTCGAGAGCCACGGGCGCTCGGTCCTGGCGCTCGACCGGATCTCGCTCCAGGCTGACGCCGGCGAGTTTCTCTGCATCGTCGGCCCGAGCGGCAGCGGCAAATCCACGCTCCTGCGCGTGCTGGCCGGGTTGCTCCGCCAGAGCGCCGGCGAGGTCCGCATCCAGGCCGATCGTCCCGGCTCCCCGCTGACGGCGATGGTGTTCCAGGAGCACGCGCTCCTGCCCTGGCGCACCGTCCGCGACAACGTCACCTTTGGCCTCGAGAACCGTGGCGTCGGCCGCGCCGAGCGCGAGGCGCGCGCGCGGGAGATGCTCGCGATGGTCGGGCTCACCCGATTCGCCGGCCATTATCCGCATCAGCTCTCCGGCGGCATGAAACAGCGTGTGGGGATGGCGCGCGCCCTCGCCAACGATCCGGAAGTCCTCCTGATGGACGAGCCGCTGGCGTCGCTCGACGCGCAGACCCGAACGATCATGCAGGAAGAGCTCCTCCGCATCTGGGCCACGCTCGGCAAGACCGTCGTCTACGTCACGCACTCGCTCGAGGAGGCGCTGCTTCTCGGCGACCGCGTGGTACTCCTCACCGCGCGCCCCGGCCGCGTGAGCCGCGTCTACCCCGTCGAGCTCGGCCGCCCGCGCCGGCTCGAGGTGCGGGCCTCGCCGGCGTACGGCGCGCTGCTCGAGACGATCTGGGCGCAGCTCCGCGAGGAAGTGGTCCG
>DASRIY010000285.1:0-14741 GCA_035649755.1 Candidatus Methylomirabilota bacterium | reverse complement strand
GGTTCACAAGGATCGGCCAATCGACCTTGACCGTGCCGCCAAACCAGCCGTTCGGCTGATCGATGAACCGGTACTTGAAGTCGCCAATGCGCACCGCACCCAGCGTCGTCTCGGCGAAGTAGAAGATTTCGTTGCGCTTCGACGGTCCCTTGCCGGTGATCAGGTCCATCTGGTTGTAGCCGTCGAGATAGACCTTGTACGTGCGGTCACCGAGCTGCTTGCCCTTCTTCAGCTCCTCCGCGATGTTGGGATTGCCCGCGGCCGCGACGAAGGTCGGGAACCAGTCGAGCCCGGAGACGATGCCGTTCTCGACCTTGCCCGCCGGCACCTTGCCCGGCCAGCGGATGATCATCGGCGCGCGAAAGCCACCCTCCATCACCGTCCCCTTGCCCCCCGCGAATGGGGTCTGACCCCCATCGGGCCAGGTGAAGTTCTCCGCGCCGTTGTCCGAGGTGAAGCCGACAATGGTGTCGCCCTCGATCCCGAGATCCTTCACCTTCTGCATCACCGCGCCCACGACGTCGTCGATCTGGGCCATGCCGGCTTCCTGGATGGACCAACCATTCTCCGGAGTGCGCATCGCCTCATACTTTGGTGACAGGTGTGTGATCGCGTGCATGCGTGTGGGGTTGAGCCACACGAAGAACGGCTTGCCGTCCTTCTTAGCCTTGTCGATGAACGCGACCGCCTTGGCCAGGATCTCGTCATCGACGGTTTCCATCCGCTTCGGGCACATCTCGCCCGCGTCCTCGATCTTCTGCTTCCCGACCTTTCCCCAGCGCGGCATGACCGTGGGGTCGTCGACATTCTTAGCGAAGGAGTGGACCATGTTCCGCGGACCCACCGTCGCTTTGAGCGCGGGTGGATAATTGCGATGGCACGGGTCCTCCATCGCGTCGAGGTGATAGAGGTAGCCGAAGAACTCGTCGAACCCGTGTAGCGTGGGCAGGAACTGGTTCAGATCGCCCAGGTGGTTCTTTCCGAACTGGCCGGTGACGTAGCCCATGGACTTGAGCGCCGTGGCGATGGTCGGCGCCGCGGCCGGCATCCCGATAGGCGAGCCGGCCTGACCGACGGTCGTCAGCCCGGTGCGGATCGGCAGCTCACCGGTGATGAAGTTCGCCCGGCCAGCCGTGCAGCTTGCCTCGGCATAGTAGTCGGTGAAGCGCATGCCTTCGGCGGCCAGCCGATCCAGGTTTGGTGTCCGACCGGCCATGATGCCCTGGTGGTAGGCGCTGATGTTGAACCAGCCTATGTCGTCGCCCATGATCATGATGATGTTGGGCTTCGTCTGCGCGGCCGCCGCCGCGGCCATCAGCGTCACGACGGCGAACAGCGCGACTAGACCCAGCAACGCTCTGCGACTTAGACTTTGCATGGCTGTTTCCTCTTGGTTTTATGGACTACCATCGTCGGGCGGGCGGTCACACGCTGAGCAGCATGCGCCTGATCGTCCTTCACGCACAAAAGGTCATAGCCGTTCGCCCGGACAACCGGCTATTGGACCTTCGTCTCACCGCGATGGGGGTTTGGATGGGCTCGCCGGCACGCCGCGCGGAGCTTGCCGGCCAGCACGCGCTACTGAATCACCTCATCCGCTCGCTGTAGCAACGTCTGTGGGATCGTCAGCCCGAGGGCCTTGGCGGTCTTGAGATTGATGACGAGCTCGAACTTCGTCGGCTGTTCGATTGGCAAGTCGCCGGGCTGGGCACCACGTAGGACGCGGTCGACATATACCGCCATGCGCTCGAACCGCTCTTGTGCAAGTGGCCCGTACGAAAGAAGCCCGCCCGCATCGGGGAAAAGCCGAGTCTCGTAGACGGTCGGCATACGGTGGCGAGCCGCCAATTGAATGATCTGCGGCCTGAAGCTGAAGAGAAGAGGGTCCGCCACCAGGACTAGAGCATCCGCGCGCTCGCGCCGCACGGTCTCGAACGCCGTTCCCAGCTGGGCCAGCTGGCGAACATCAATGACATGCAGCTTCATCCGCATCTGCTGTGCCGCCACCTCAGTCGCGCTGAGAATCGAGACGGTAACCGGATTGGCTCGATTCGCGAAGACCGCAATCCGATCGGCCTGCGGGAGAATCTCGCGGATCATCTCGAGCCGCTTCCCGCTCAACTCGGGGGCGAAGCCCGAGACGCCCGTCAGATTTCCTCCCGGCCGAGCCAGGTTCGGCACGAGGCCAGCGCTGACGACATCAGACAGGGATTCCATCACGATGGGAATCGTCGTCGTCGCGCGCCTTGCCGCCAGCGTTGCCGGGGTCCCCAAGGTCGCGAGCACGTCGACCTTGAGTTTTGCCAACTCATCGGCCAGCTCCTGGAGCCGCGCGTACTGCTCGCCGGGATATCGCACGTCGAGCGTGAGGTTTCGGCCTTCGACCCAACCGGCAGCGTTCAGGGCCCTTCGGAAGATCCGCACGCTCGGCTCGAAGTTGGACTCGGTGCTCGATGCGAGAACGCCGACTCGGTAGACCTTCGCAGCCTGCTGTGCCTCCACGGCGAGCGGCGCCAGCGCGAGATTGAGCGCGAGCATCATGACGAGCCCGATCGGTCGCATGGGATTGCCGCGGAGTCTAGCCGAAGGCCGCTATGCGCCCCCGATTCCGATCAGTAGCTGCGCGGCATCCCGAGCACGTGCTCGCCGACGAAGGCGAGCACGAGGTTGTTGTTGACCGGCGCCGTCTTGTACAGGCGGCACTCGCGGAACTTCCGCTCGACGTCGTATTCCTCGGCGTAGCCGTAGCCCCCGTGGCAATCGATGCACGCGTTGCCGGCCTCCCACGCCGCCTCCGCGCCGAGGTACTTCGCCATGTTGGCCTCACCGCCGCACGGCTGGCCGGCGTCGAAGAGCGCGGCTGCCTTGTCGCGCATGAGCTGCGCCGCGTCGGTCGAGATGTGCGAGCGGGCGACGGCGAACTGCACGCCCTGGTTGGCGCCGATCGGCCGGCCGAAGATCACGCGCTGGTTCGAGTACGCGACCGCCTTCTCGATGAACCAGCGCGCGTCGCCCAGCGAGTCCGAGGCGACCAGGATGCGCTCGGCGTTCATCCCGTCCAGGATGTAGCTGAAGCCCTTGCCCTCGTCGCCGATGAGGCTCTCGGCCGGGATCTCGACGTTGTCGAAGAAGAGCGCGTTGGTCGAGTGGTTCATCATCATGCGGAGCGGCCGCACCTCGAATCCCTTGAGGTTGCGGATGTCGATCAGGAACACGGAGAGCCCGTCGGTGCGCCGCTTCACGTGATCGACCGGCGTCGTACGCGCCAGCAGGAGCATCAGGTCCGACTGGAGCACGCGCGAGATGAAGATCTTCTGGCCGTTGACGACGTAGCGGTCGCCCTTGCGGATGGCGGTGGTCTGGAGCTTCGTGGTGTCCGAGCCCGAGTTCGGCTCGGTCACGCCGAAGGCCTGAAGGCGCAGGGCGCCCGTGGCGATCTTCGGCAGGTACTCGCGCTTCTGCGCGGCCGACCCGTGCCGCAGCACGGTGCCCATGATGTACATCTGCGCGTGACAGGCGCCCGCGTTGCCGCCGGAGTAGTTGATGGTCTCGAGGATCAGACCGCCCTCGCGGATGCCGAGCCCCGCGCCGCCGAATTCCTGAGGAATCAGCGCGGCGAGATAGCCGGCCTCCGTCAGCTCGGTGACGAACTTCTCCGGGTACTCGCGCCGCGTGTCGAGGTCACGCCAGTACTCGCCGGGGTACCGCTTGCAGATCTCGAGCACGCCCGCGCGGAGCGCGCGCTGATCTTCGGTGAGCGAGAGGTCGATGGACGCCATCGTCACTTCCCCTTGAACACGGGTTTCCGCTTCTCGTTGAAGGCGCGCACGCCCTCGACGCGGTCCTCGGTCACGACGGTCGCGTTGTAGGCCTCGATCGCGAGGATCATGGCCGTGTCGAGATCCGTCTCGGCTCCGTAGGCAATGGCCTTCTTCGCCTGGCGAACCGCGATGGGCCCGTTCTTCGCGATCGTTGAGGCGATCTGGGCCGCCTTCTCACGCGCCTGCCCCGCCGGCACGAGGTGATTGATGAGCCCTGCCGCCTTGGCCTCGTCGGCCTTCATGCGGCGCCCGGTGAAGATCAGCTCCTTGGCGAGCGGCGTGCCGAGGATGCGCGGCAGGAGCTGGGTGCCGCCGATCCCCGGGAAGAGCCCGATCGTCGTCTCGGGGACGCCGAACACCGCCGTGTCACCGGCAACGATGAAGTCCGAGAGAATCGCGAGCTCGCAGCCGCCGGCCAGCGCGAAGCCTTCCACCGCGGCGATGACCGGCACCGGGCACCGGAGCACGCGGAACGCAGCCTGCTCGAAGATGACGTGCTGGGCGCGCCACGTCTCGTCCGTCATCATGTTGCGTTCCTTGAGGTCGCCGCCCGAGCAGAATGCCCGGTCGCCCGCGCCGGTGAACACGACCGCGCGCACGTCGGGATCGCGCTGCAAGCCGTCGAAGCAGGAGAGCAGATCCTCGCCCATCGCGGTGTTCATGGCGTTCATCTGCTCCGGGCGGTTCAGCGTCACCGTGACGACCTGCCGGTCGTCCGTGCGCGTGACCAGAAGATGGCGATAGCTCACTGGATGACTCCATTGGCCTTGAGACTGCGGACGTCGTCGAGGGTGTAGCCGAGCCAGGTCAGCACGTCAGGGCTGTGCTCGCCGAGGAGCGGCGGAACGCGGCGAACGGCCGGCCGGACGCCATCCCACGTCACCGGCAGCCCGATACTCTGGTAGTCGGGCAGGCGCGGATGACTGCCGCCGACCAGGATGCCGCTCTCGCGCGCTTGCGGCTCGGCCAGCGCCTGATCGACGGTCAGGATTGGCGACGCCGGCACACCGGCGACGCGGAGGATCTCGACGAGGTCGGCGGCCTTTCGCTCGCGGGTGCGCCTCGAGAGCTCCTCGACGAGCGCGGGCCGGTTCTTCACGCGCGATGGGTTGTCCTTGAACCGCTCGTCGGCGGCGAGCTCGGGGCAGCCGAGCGCGCGCGCCAGGCGCGCGAAGAGCGCGTCGGACGCGGCGCCGATCAGCGCGTAGCCGTCGGCCGTCGGGAAGGCCTGGTACGGCGCGATCATCGCGGTGCCCGAGCCCTGCGGCTTCGGCACCTCGCCCGACCCCAGGTAGGCCGCGGCGTGATAGGACATCCACATCATCGCGGTCTCGAAGAGCGCCGTCGTCACCTCGACGGCTTTCCCGGTCGCGTCGCGCTGGCGGAGGGCGGCGACGACGCCGAGCGCGGCCCACATTCCAGTGCCCATGTCGACGATCGACGTGCCAACGCGCGCGGGCTCCTGATCGGGATGGCCGTTCACCGACATGAGGCCGGTGTACGCCTGCATGAGGACGTCGTACCCGGGCAGGTGACGAAGCGGGCCTTGCGCACCATAGGCGGTGATCGAGCAGTAGATGATGCGCGGGTTCAGCCGCGCCGCCGCCGCGAAGTCGAGGCCGAGCTCGTCGATGGCGCCGGGCCGCAGGCTCTGCACGAGCACGTCCGCGCGCTTGACCAGGCGCTGCAGGACCTCGAGCCCGCCGGGTGACTTGAGGTCGAGGGCGAGGCTCTTCTTGTTGCGGTTGAGCGCGATGAACGTCGCGCTCTCCTTGCCCCAGTACGGCGGCGCCCACGCGCGCGCGTCATCTCCGCGTCCCGGGCGCTCCACCTTGATGACCTCGGCACCCATGTCTCCGAGGATCTGGGTGCAGAAGGGTCCGGCGACGTTTTGTGTCAGGTCGGCAACGATCACGCCTTCCAGCGGTGGTCGCACGGCAGGGAGTCTATCACCGCACAATGCCTGGTGGAGGGGCGTCGCCCGGGGCCAATCCGGGCTCTATCCCGTAGTTTTGACGGGTTTCCGGTGCCCCTTGCTAGAATCGATTTCACCCCCAATGGCGCTCAATACTGACGAACTGGCCCAACGTCTTGCCGCGCTGAGCGAGCGGTTCGCGCACCTGGCCCAGTCGCTCTCCCAGTCGGCCCAGCTGGCCCAGTCGGGCGCCCCACCCGCGGAGTCGCTGATCGACGAAATCACCAGTATTCGTACGGAGTTCGTCGATGTTCGCCAGCGGGTCGTGGAGGCCGCGAAGGCCCTCTCGGTGAACGCGCCGGGCATGGCCGAGATCGACAGCCTGAAGGCGCTCAAGACGGTGATCGACGCGGTGGCCAAGGGGATCGCCGACCAGGAGAAGAAGGCGGCCCTGTCGGAGGCCAGGACCAAGGTCATGACGGTGCTCGACCGGATCCTGGCCATCTCCCACGTCGACGGCCCGAACTTCACCGCGCTGGTGCAATGCCAGGCCAAGGCACAGGAGATCCGCCAGGCCGCGCAGGACCCCAGAGCCTTCGACAGCGAGAACGCCCCGGCGTTCCTCGAGAGCACGCCGTCGTTCGCGGCGCTGCTCACGATGATCGAGAATCGCGACGCGCTCGACGACGACAAGTTCGCGGCCCTCGAGGATGCCGTCACCCAGTCGTTCGGCAAGACGCTCGCCGTCGCGGCGACCCGCGGCAAGCTCGTCGTCGGGGCGGGAGCCGCGCCCGCGGCCGGACGACCGGCTGCCGCCGCGCCGCGCGGCCTGGAGCCGTCGCCCCGCATGGCAACACCCGCTCCGGCCGCGCCGCAACCGGCGGCCCGAGTCGCGGCAGCGCCCGCCGCCGCCGCAGCGCCCGCGCCGGCCGCCGCCGCTGCAGCGCCGGCTGAGCCCACGGCGCCGGCACCCTTGATCCTCGGGGGTCCGTCTGACGGCTCACCAGCGGCGCGCGCGGGTTCGGGCTCGGGCGCCGAGCAGGGCGAAGCGTCGCAATCGGGTGAGCAGTCCGGGCAGGACGAGGCGGCGCAATGGTGGGTGTCGGCCTGGGCACGCTGGACGAGCTGGAAGGGCACGCTCTCGTTCGCCGACGCGGTCAAGGAAGAGCTCGCGAAGTATAACTACGTCCTGAGCGTTCCCATCCAGAAGAGCACCGACTACGAGGAAGGACTGCTCGCGTACGGCTACTCGATCTTGATCGATCACATCGAGCACCTGCACGCCGGCTTCGTGAACAAGGCGCTGAACAGCCTCAAGACGTTCCAGCCCGGACAACCCGGCCAGGCCAGGACCGTGGGCGGGCATCTCTACAACGTGCTGGTGAACGAAGGGAAGCTCGGCGAGCATTACCCGGAGTTCGTCAAGACCGTCATGCTCGCCGCCGTGCCGGAGCCGGGGTTGTGGACGCACGCGCGCATCCTCGAATCGACCACCGAGACGCGCATCTTCACCCATCCGAGTAACCGCATCGGCGACCCCGAGCACAACTCGCAGCGGCTGACGCAGGAGCGCCAGCGCTTCGCCGATCACCGGTTCCCCATCGTGGTGGCGCCGCTGACGACGCGATTCTTCGCGATCGCTGCCGACCTTCGCGAGCCGCGCGCCATCGACGTAAAGCTCCTCGACGGCCGCAACGACTCCGATCAGGCGTGGCTCATGACCATGCCGCCGGTCGGACGGACAGAGCTCAAGGCGGAGGTGCTGCGGCTCTTCCCGGAGGGGACGTCGGTGCCGGGGCTGGGTCGCGACTACGCGACGCTGTGGATCGCGGTGTTCAATGCGGATCCGCAGACGGAGAAGAAGTACGATCTGACGCTGAGCCTCAAGCAGTCGTCCAAGCAGTCGGCCGGAACCTTCCGCTCGGCCCGAACCGCCTAGGTCTCAGGACTTCGCGGGGTCGGGAACCTTCGGCTGCTCCATGGGCCGCGAGTCCTTCCCCGGCTCGCCCCGCTCGAACGGACTGCGGCGTGGAGTGATTCCGAGCTTGGCGGCGATCTGGCTCATCGCCTGAGCGATCTCGTCCTTCTCGAGCCGGAGAAGGTGATTCTCCCGCTTGAGGTCTTCGACTTCCTTGTGGAGCTTCTCCGCTTCCTTCTGCGCGGCGCTGGCCCGCTCCCCCGCCTGGTGGTCGCCCGACATCAGCTCCGGCAGGAGGGCAAAGATCTGACGCGCCTCTTCGATCCACTTCGTGATCCGTGCTCGCGCTTCAGCAGCGGATGTGGGGTCCATGACCAACCTCGCCTGCTCCCTTGCGCGCACCGTCGCCGACGTCATGACCGGCGGGGCGACGGTGGCCTTGCCGGCAGTAAGTACGCAAACTTGTAGAATCTCAGCGTAGCATCCGCGCTCGTGAATTCGCAAACCACGCCTGCCGGGAGTGACGGGTCAGAATAAGCCCATGAAATCCGCCACTTGGCGGAGTCTCAGGGCGCCGCGAGCAAGGCCTCGATGAAGCGGCGGCCGGCCGGGCTATCCCACGGCCTGGGTCCGGCTGCCCGTCCGACGAGCCGACCCTGGCGGTCGATGATGTAGAGCGTGGGCGGGCCCCACACGCCGTACACCTTCCCCGTCACATCGCCGACCTGGTCGATCAGCACGGGAGCGGTGTAGCCGCGGTCCTTCACCGCCTGCCGGACACGTTCCGGGTCTTCCTGGAAGTCGATGAGGAGAACCTCAAAGCCCTTGCTGCGATATTCCTGGTAGAGCTTCTGGACGGGAGGCAACTCCTCCCGACAGGTCGGTCACCACGTGGCCCAGAAGAACAGCATCACGACCTTGCCGCGAAGATCGGCGAGCGAGACGTTCTTCCCGGACAGGTCCGGCAACGTGAAGGCCGGCGCCGGCTTGCGCGGCTCGTAGGGCTGCACCTGTACGCTGGCGAAGTCTGGCGGAGCCGCCGCCAGCGGAGAGAGCGCGGTCGAAGCGACCAGCGCCACGGCCATGAGGGCGACCTTGAGTGAGGAGCTCATGGAGGAAGCGTACCTCACCGCCAGGCGGCGCGCTATGCGCTCCGCCGGATCGCCTGGATGACGCGTGCCGGGGTGATGGGCTGGTCGGTGAGCATAACTCCCAGCGGGGCCAGCGCGTCGTTGACCGCGTTCAGGATCGCGGCGGGCGCGCCGGTCGCGCCCGCCTCGCCCGCGCCCTTGAAGCCGCCGGCGATGCCGGGCGCCGGCGTCTCGATGTGGTGCGTCTCGATCGGCGGCACGTCCTCGGCGGTCGGCACCGCGTAGTCCATGAGCGTGGACGAGAGAAGCTGCCCGGCCTCGTCGTAGACGCAGTGCTCTCCGAGAGCGCCGCCGAGGCCCTGGGCGACTCCGCCGGCGATCTGGCCTTCCACGAGAGCCGGATTGACGATCCGACCGCAGTCGTCGACGGCGACGTAGCGCAGCACGCGTACCTTGCCGGTCTCGACGTCGACGTTGACGACCGCGAGGTGAGCGCCGTTGGTGAAGGTCCACGCCGCCGGATTCGTGTAGTGCACGGTCGCCTCGAGGCTCGGCTCGACGCCGCGGAGCTCGTTCGACCGGAAGTGCACCGTTCGAGCCAGATCGGCAAAGCTCAGGCCTCGCTCCGGGCTTCCGCGGATCAGCGCGCGGCCCTCGAGGAGCTCGACGTCCGCCGGATGCGCCTCGAGGAGCGCGGCCGCGATCGACCGGATTCGCTCGCCGAGCGCCCGCGCGGCGAGCAGCGTGGCGCTGCCGCCGATCGGCATCCCGCGGCTCGCCCAGGTGCCGCCGCCGTACGGCACCATGCTCGTGTCGCCCGAGCGCACGGCGACGCGCTCGAGCGGCACGTCGAGCTCCGCCGCGATGATCTGCGCCAGCGCCGTGTGCGTGCCCTGGCCCTGCTCGGTGACGCCGACCAGCGCGGTGACGGCGCCGCCGGGCTCGAGGCGCACCGTCGTACCCTCCTGGCCGGAGATCGGCGCGCCGCCGACGCCGTAGAACTGCGCACCCGCGCCGGTCAGCTCCACGAAGCACGCGAGCCCGATCCCGACGTGCCGTCCCTCGCGACGGCTGGCCGCCTGCTCGCGCCGGAGGCGAGCGTACTCCGCCGCCTCCAGGAGCCGCGCGAGCGCGGCGTGATAGCTGCCACTGTCCAGGACGTTGCCAGCGGCGGTCGTGTAGGGGAGCTCCTCGGGACGCACGAGATTGCGGCGGCGAAGCTCGGCCGGATCGATCCCGAGATCGCGGGCGACGAGCTCGACCATGCTCTCGGTGACCGCGGCGGCGATCGGATGCCCGACCGCGCGGTACTGCGAGGTGACGACCTTGTTCTGGGCGACGACGCGCAGGGCGGCGTCGTAGTGCCGCAGGCGGTAGGGGCCCGGCAGCAGGCGCAGCACCTGGCCGCCTTCCACCACGCTCGAGCGCGGATAGGCCGAGTACGGCCCAACCGCCGCCTCGATCGAGGCGCGCATCGCCGTCAGTACACCGTCCTGGTCCGCCGCCACGTCGACGCGGATGGTCTGCTCGCGGGCGTGGATGTCGGACAGGAACGACTCGCGCCGGGCGGCGACGAACTTCACCGGACGGCCCAGCGTCAGCGCCATCGCGCAGGCGGCCATGTCGTCCTGGTAGACGTGGATCTTGATCCCGAAGCTGCCGCCGACGTCGGGCGCCACGACGCGCAGGCGATGCTCGGGAAGACCGAAGAGCTCGGCCAGCACCGCCTGCATCATGTGCGGCACCTGGGTGGAGATCCACACCGTGAGCGCGCGCGTCGCCGGCTCGTAGTCGGCGACGAGACCGCGCGGCTCGAGCGGCACACCCGTGTGTCGCCCCGTCGTGAAGGTTCGCGTCCACACCCGATGGGCGGCGGCAAAGGCGCCGTCGGCGTCACCCGCGGCGAGCCGCGTCTCGTAGAGCAGGTTGTCACCCAGCTCCGGATGGATGAGCGGCGCGCCGGGGGCAAGCGCCGCCGCCGGGGTGAGCAGGGGCGGCAGCGGCTCGTACTCGACGTCCACGAGCGCGGCGGCGTCCTCGGCGGCCGCGCGGCTCTCGGCGGCGAGCGCCACGATCGGCTCGCCGGCGTAGCGAACGCGCTCCCGCGCGAGCGGGAGCATCGCGCCGGTCTTCATGCCCTTGTAGTGGAGGAGCACGCCGCGATAGGGCTTGCAAAGCCGAGCGGCGTCCTCTCCCGTGAGCACGCCGACGACGCCGGGCGCGCGCCGCGCGGCGTCGAGCTCGACGCGCGTCAGGCGCGCGTGGGCGTGGACGCTGCGCACGAACGCCAGGTGGACCATGCGCGGCAGCGTCAGGTCGTCCACGTAGCGGCCGCGGCCGGTGAGCAGGCGCGGATCGTCGCCGCGTTTGACGCGCGCTCCGATGTGGCCCGCCGGCGCCGGCACGGGCGGGACTCTATCACGCCCCATCGCGATTGTTGACACTCGCCGACCGCCCCCCTATCATCGGCGCCACCCGAACGCGTTCGCACTTCATGATGTCCAGACGGAGGTGGCCATGCATCGACGCGAGTTCCTGACCACCGCGGTAGCCGGCACGAGCATCCTCGCCTTTCCCGCCGTGCTGCGCGCGCAGAGCAAGGAGCCGATCCGCATCGGCTTCCCGCTTCCGCTGACCGGCACGTTCGCCGCCATCGCCGCCGACATGAAGCGCGGGGCGGAGCTCGCGTGGGACGAGATCAACGCCAAGGGCGGCATCATGGGGCGGAAGCTCGAGGTCCTCTTCCGCGACGACGAGCTCAAGCCGGCCGTCGGGGCGCAGCGCACCAAGGAGCTCATCGAGAACCAGAAGGTGGACTTCGTGGTCGGCGGGCTGGCCGCGCACGTGCAGATGGCGATCAACGAGCAGACCAAGGCGGCCAAGAAGCTCTACATCTCGGTGAGTCAGTCCGACGAGATCAGCGCCAAGCCCGACACGAGCCCGGTGACCTTCCACGAGGCGCTGAACCCGACGATCACCAGCCGGGCCATCGCCACCTTCGGCATCAAGGAGCTCGGCAAGAAGTGGTGGATCGTCTACGCCGACTACGCGTTCGGCAAGCAGAACAACGCCGTGTTCGGCGCGGCCGCGCCCAAGCTGGGCGGCACGGTCCTCGGGAGCACGCCGTATCCGCTCGGTAAGCCGGAGTTCTCAGCGCATCTGCCGAAGATCCAGGCCGCCAAGCCCGACGTCATCTACGCCGTCACCCCGGGCGCCGACGCCGTGCCCTTCCTGAAGCAGGCGATCAGCTTCGGCCTGAAGAAGGACACGAAGATCGTCGTCCCGCTGCACTTCCTCGACTACACGAAGGAGGGCGGCGCCGAGGTCTGGCAGGACATCTACGGGGCGACCCACTTCTGCCACGAGCTGGCCGAGACCATGCCGCAGGCCAAGCGCTACGTCGACGCCTACGTGAAGAAGTTCAACCGGCCGCCCGACTCGTACTCGGGCTACGGCTACAGCGGCATCATGGAAGTCGCCCGGGGTACCGAGCTCGCGAAGTCGACCGACTCCGACGCCGTGGCGAACGCGCTCCGGAAGAATCCCGTCTACGACCACTACAAGGGCAAGCAGTGGTGGCGGGCGTGCGACGACAAGTCCTTCCAGGACCTCTGGATCATGAAGGTCAGGTCGCCGCAGCAAGTGAAGGGCGAGTGGGGTTTCTTCGACATCGTCGGTCGCGTGCCGGCCAACGAAGAGCTCGACCGGACCTGCGCCGAAAAGGGGCTTGCGTAGGGGCGTGTTCGACGTCCCGCTGTCGGCACTGACCGCCCAGGTGTTCACCGGGCTCGTCCTGGGCGGCATCTACGTCCTGATGGCCATCGGACTCAGCCTCATCTTCGGGCTGATGACGGTGGTGAACTTCGCCCACGGATCGTTCTACATGCTGGGCGCCTACGTCGCCTTCTCCGTGATCGGGGTGACGAAGAGCTTCTGGGCGGCGCTGATCCTCGCGCCCCTCGTGGTGGGCGCGCTGGGCTTCCTGGTCGAGCGCTTCCTCATCCGGCGGCTCTACGGACGGAGCCCCGACGATCCGCTCCTGCTGACCTTCGGATTGTCGCTGGCCATGGTCGAAGGCGCGAAGCTCATCTGGGGAAAGATCGGTCTCCAGGTCGATCCCCCGAAGCTGCTGGCCGCGCCCGTCGATCTGGGCTTCATGAACTTCCCGATCTACCGGCTCTTCGTCATCGCGGTGACCGCCGTGGTCCTGCTGGCGCTCTGGCTCTTCCTCGAGAAGACCAACGTCGGGCTCATCATCCGGGCCGGCTCGCGCGACGCCCTGATGGTGCGCGCTCTCGGTCTCGACCTCAACCGCGTCTGGCTCCTCGTGTTCGGCATCGGGATCGCCATGGCCGGGCTGGCCGGCGTGCTGGCGGGCCCGATGCGTGGGGTCTACGCCGAGATGGGCGTCGAGATCATCATCGATTCCTTCGTGGTCGTAGTGGTCGGAGGCATGGGGAGCCTGGCCGGAGCGATCGTCGCCGGGCTGATCATGGGCGAGATCGTCAGCCTCACCACGTTCTTCGCGCCCAAGCTCGCCGAGCTGGTCATCTTCATCGTGATGGCCATCGTGCTGCTCGTCCGGCCGAGCGGGCTCTTCGGCGAAGCGGGCCTCGCTGAGTGATCCGGGCGGCGATCCAGAAAGCCACCGGGTGGGTCACGGCCCATCCGGTTACCTCGTTCGTCGTCTTCTTCGCGATCTTTCCGTTTCTGGTCCCGTACCAGTCGCTGGCGACGCAGGTGCTGATCTTCGGGCTCTTCGCCCTGGGCTTCAATCTTCTTTACGGCTACACCGGTCTGCTCTCGTTCGGTCACGCGGCCTACTACGGGCTCGGCGCCTACGGCACCGGCATCGCCCTGGCCAAGCTCAAGCTGACGTCGCTCTGGCTCGCGCTCGGCGTGGGTCTCGTGGCGGCGGTGGTGGGCGGCGCGCTGATCGGGTTCTTCTGTCTGCGACGGCGCGGCATCTATTTCGCCATGCTCACGCTCGCCTTCGCCCAGATGCTCTACTTCATCGCCTTCCACGCGGCCGACCTGACCGGCGGCGACGACGGGCTTCGCGGTATCCCGCTGCATCCCTTGACGCTGCCCGGCCTGTCGCTGTCGCTCCGCACGCCGCTGGCCTTCTACTTCTTCGCCTACGCGCTGGTCGTGCTCGCGGTGGCGGGGCTCCGGCGCATCCTCGACTCGCCGTTCGGCGCCGTGCTGCAGGCGATCCGCGAGAACAGCGACCGGGCGGTGGCCTGTGGCTATGACATCAACCGGATCAAGCTCCTGTCGTTCGTCTTCTCCGCCCTGTTCGCGGGCCTCGCCGGATCGCTCGACGCGCTCCGCCTCACCGTCGTGCCGGTCGACTCGCTCTACTGGACCACCTCGGGCCAGGTCGTGATCATGACGCTGCTGGGCGGCGCCGGGACGTTCTTTGGTCCCTTCGTCGGGGCGGCGACGTTCCTGATCCTGGCCGACCGCCTGAGCCTGGTCATCGAGGCCTGGCCGATCGTGATCGGCGTGATCTTCATGGCCTTCGTCCTGTTCCTTCCCCGCGGCATCTGGGGCACACTGACCTCGCCGGCGAGCCAGCGCTAGCCGGTAGTGCGAGCCGCAGGAGGTCGCGGGGCTGGGGCCCCGCCCTCCGAGGTGAGCCTATGAACAAAGCTCAATGAACAAACAGATCCTCGAGCGGGCGGAGCGGGTGACCCGCGAGACGATCGCCCCGCGGGCGAGTCAGTACGACGTCGCGGGCGCCAACCCGATCGAGAGCTGGCGCGCCCTCTGGCGCGAGGGCCTGCTGGCTGGCACCGTACCGGCCGCGCACGGTGGGCTCGGGCTCGACATGCCCACGTACATCGCCATGATCCGCGCCGTGGCCCGCGGCTGCGCCAACACCGGCATGACGCTTCACATGCATTCCACGGTCATGCGGTTCATCGACGCCCTCGGCACCGCCGCGCAGAAGCGCCGGTACTTCGACGAGGTCGTGCGCCACGGCAAGCTCT
>DASRIY010000284.1:0-2436 GCA_035649755.1 Candidatus Methylomirabilota bacterium | reverse complement strand
CACCATCCGCCCGATCGTCCGGCGTATATCGGCGCGAACCCGGCGAGCGACATCTGGTGCGAGAAGGCCATCGAGTACGTCGGCAAGTACCTGCGCCGCGGCGTGCTGAGCGGGCTCGATCTCGAGGCGCGCGTCAACCTGGCGCTGGCCGCCAATTATGCGGGCGTGGGTTTCGGCAACGCGGGCGTGCACATCCCGCACGCGCTCGCCTATCCGATCGCCGGCCTGGTCCGCGACTACGTGCCAAGCGGCTATCGCACCACCCACGCCCTCGTCCCACACGGCATCTCGGTCGTCGTGACCGCGCCGGCGACGTTCCGGTTCACCTACGCCACGTCGCCGGAGCGGCATCTGCGCGCCGCGGAGCTGATGGGGGTCCCGACCGCCGGCCTCTCCGAGCGCGAGGCGCGCGAGGCGCTGCCGAACGCCTTGCTCGCGCTCATGCGCGACGTCGGGGTTCCCAACGGCCTCGCCGAGCTCGGCTACGGCGAGCGCGATATTCCGGCGCTGCTCGAGGGCACGCTGAAGCAGCCGCGTCTCCTGAGCGGCGCGCCGCGGACGGTCGGCGTCGCCGAGATCACTGGGATCCTGCGCGACTCGCTTCGCTGCTGGTAGAACGCTGAATCAGTGCCCGCCGCGCACCGGGTAGCTCGGCGGCACGATCTCGTCGAGCGGCTTGCCGGTCCAGTGCCACTGCGGGATCGCTTTCCAGAGCCGCTCGCCTTCGGCCTGCACGTCGCGTAGCAGCGCCTGCTCGTCCAGGCGCGTCGCTCGGCCGTGCTCCACGAGCGTTTGACCGTCGACGATGACGGTCTCGACGTCGCGTCCGCTGCCGCAGTCGACGAGCGCCTTGATCGGATCGTGCACCGCGCCGTAGTGCAGGTGGCGCAGGTCGACCACGATGATGTCGGCCTTGGCGCCCGGCGCCAGCCGCCCGAGATCGTCGCGCCCGAGATGGCGTGCGCCACCGAGTGTCGCCGCGTCGAAGACGTCCTGGGGCCGGCCGACCCGGAAGCTTCCGTCCGCCAGGCGGCACATGAGCGCGGCCCACCGCATCTCGTGGATCAGGTCTTGCGGGTAAGTGTCCGTCCCCAGGGCGAGGTTGATGCCGAGCGCGCGGTAGCGCTCGAACGACTCGAACTTCACGCCCATCTTGGCGTACTTGTAGGGCGCGTGCACGACGGTGACGCCGCTGTCGGCGAGCAGCTTCAGGTCGTCGCCGTACGGGTAGTGGCACCAGGAGTGGTCGTTGTGGAACACGCAGTGGCCCAGGCCCGTGCGCGGCTTGAGAAAGCCGATCGAGTGCAGGAGCTGGATCGGGGTCTGGCCGTGCCGCTCCAGAATCTGATGGAACTCGCGCTGGTTCATCGCGGCGTGCAGCTGCATCGGCACGCCGAGGTCGTCGGCCCAGCGCCGCGCCTGGCGGAGTAGCTCGGGCGTGCAGGTATCGAGCTGACCTGGATAGAGCATCGCCTTGATGCGCCCGCCGTAAGCGCCGTCGTGCTCTTTGATGAAGGCCACTGCGCGCTCGAGCCCCGCGAAGCCTGCGGCCTCGTCCCATTCCCAGACAATCCGGCTTCCGTCGAAGGCGTAGCTGGCTGAGCGAAACGCGGGGCCGACGTAGGCACGGACGCCGAGCTCACCCACGAGCTTCGTGAACGCCGCCGGGCCGCCGGGCATCGTGCCGACGTCCATGATGGTCGTGGCGCCGGCGCGTAGCGCGGACCAGAGCCCGTAGGTTCCCGCCACATCGGCGCGGTCACCGGCCCGGGGCATCGCGGCGCCCCGGCGGGGCGCGACGTAGCCGACGAAGTTACTGCCGAAGTAGTCGGCCTTGAGCCCGTCCAGGAAGACCGCCTGGCCCGCGTTGGTGGCGGCGTGAAGGTGACAGTTGATCAGGCCCGGCGAAACGAGCTTTCCGGCGGCGTCGATCCGCCGATCCACCGGCCCGTCGAACGTCGCTCCGATGTGGACGACGCGGTCGTCCTCGAAAACCACGCAACCGTTCGGAATGAGCTCGTGCCCGCTTCCCGCGTACCCGACCACCCAGCCGCCCTGGATCAACGTTCGCATCGTCGTTCCACCTCCGGTGAGCGGATGTCCTCCGCCCAGAGATCGGCCACCGGATGCTAGGCGGCCGTGTCCGGCGTTGTCAACGCGCAGAAGATTCCCGTGACACGCCGGTTGTCCGTGCTGTAAGTGGGTCGATTCGCGCTGGCCGGCAAGCACGTGGACGCCACCGTCATGTTCTCGGACATCCGTGGCTTCACGGGTCTCGCGGAGTCTCTCGCCACGGCCGACACGATCCAGCTGCTCAACAACTACTACACCCTGATGTTCGACGCCATCGAGAGCCAGGGCGGTGTCGTGAATCAGATCGTCGGTGACGGCTTGATGGCGCTGTTCGGGGCTCCGCTGCTCCGTGACGATCATCGC
>DASRIY010000283.1:0-6636 GCA_035649755.1 Candidatus Methylomirabilota bacterium | reverse complement strand
TAGACGCGGTAGAGGCGTCCGAAGCGGTTGAAGTCGTTCACGTAGCTGCCACCCATCACGGTCGACATCGCCTGGAAGACCTCGTTCACCGGGACCCCGAGCGTCCGCGCCTTCTCGCGGTCGAGCTCGACCTTGACTTGCGGATAGGTGGGGTCGAACGCGGTGAAGAGGGACGCGAACTCGGGCCGCTGCCGCGCCGCCGCCACGAAGTCGCGGGCCCGCGCGCCGAGCTCCTCGACGGTCAACGACCCGCTCCGATCTTGAAGCAGGAAGTTGAAGCCCGCCGAGGCGCCGAAGCCGGAGATGGTCGGGATGTTGAACGGGAACGCGATCGCCTCGGGGATCGCCGCCAGCTCCACGGCCATTCGACGCATGATGCCGAACACCTTCAGCGACTCGTCGTGACGCTCCTCCCACGGCTTGAGGCGGACGAACACACTGCCGAAGTTCGGCTGGTACGTGCTGGTGACGGCGCCGTATCCGCCGATCGTCTGGAACGATTCGACGCCGTCGACCTTCTTCAGCATCTCCTCGATCCTGCGCAGCACCGCGCTCGTGCGCTCCAGCGAGGCTCCCGGCGGGAGCTGCACGTTGACGCCGAACAGGCCCTGGTCCTCGTCGGGAATGAACCCGGCCGGCAGCGCGCGACCCAGCACGGCGATCCCCCCGATCACGACCCCGATGATCACGATCGTGATCACACCGCGGCGGATGAGGTGATGGGTCACGCTGACGTAGCCGGCCGTCGCCTTGTCGAACACCTTGTTGAACCCGCGGAAGAACGCGCCGAGCGGGCCCCGCATCGGCCGGGCCGGCTTGAGGAGCATCGCGGCGAGCGCGGGCGACAGCGAGAGCGCGCTGAAGGCCGAGAGCAGCACCGAGATCGCGATGGTCAGCGCGAACTGCTGGTACATGCGCCCGGTGAGGCCGCTGATGAACGCGACGGGAATGAAGACGGCCGAGAGGATCAACGCGATCCCGATCACCGGCGCGGAGACCTCCTTCATGGCCTGAGAGGTCGCGTCACGCGGGCTCATGCCGTGCTCGAGGTGGTGCATGACCGCTTCCACCACGACGATCGCGTCGTCCACCACGATGCCGATCGCGAGCACGAGACCGAACATCGACAGCGTGTTGACCGAGAAGCCGAGCAGCGGGAAGAAGATGAAGGTGCCGACGATCGACACGGGCACCGTGAGCAGCGGGATGATCGTGGCCCGGATATTCTGCAGGAAGATGAACACGACGATCGTGACGAGGATCAGCGCCTCGACGAAGGTTTTCACGATCTCGTGGATGGAGGCCTGCACGGCCGGGGTCGTGTCGTAGACGATCGTGTAGTCCAGGTCCGGCGGGAACAGCGTCTTGGCCGTGGCCATGGTCTTGTAGATCGTCTCGGCCGCCTGGAGCTGGTTGGCTCCGGGGAGCAGATACACCGCCATCGCGCCCGACGGCTTGCCGTTGAGCCGGCCGAACGAGTTGTAGTCCTGGCTGCCCAGCTCGGCGCGCCCCACGTCCCTGATGCGCACGGGAGTCCCGGTCGCGGCCTCGCGGATGATGATGTTCTCGAACTCTTCGGAGGTCACGAGTCGTCCGGGCGCGCTCACCGTGAAGGTGAACGCCTGATCGGCGGGCGTCGGGGCCTGGCCGACGCGACCCGCGGGAGCTTGGAGGTTCTGCTCCTTGATCGCGGAGATCACGTCGGACGGCGTCAGACCCAGCTTGGCGAGCTTGTCCGGCCGCAGCCAGACGCGCAAGCCGTAGTCGGTGCCGCCGAAGAGATCGACCTGGGCGATGCCGGGGATTCTCAGGATCTGGTCGCGCACGTTGATCGAGGCGTAGTTGATCAGAAAATTCGCGTCGTAGCTTCCGCCGGGCGACGAGAGCGAGATCAGCATGAGGATGCTGGGACTCTGCTTCTTCACGGTGACGCCTTGAGCGACGACCTCCTGCGGCAGGCGCGCTTGCGCCGACGACACCCGGTTCTGCGTGAGCACGTTCGCGGTGTCCTGGTCGACGCCGACCTCGAAGTTCACGTCGAGCAGCATGCGGCCGTCGCTCGTGTTCGAGGACTTCATGTAGATCATGCGGTCCACGCCGTTGACTTCCTGCTCGACGGGCGTGGCCACCGACTGCTCCACGGCCAGCGCGGAGGCGCCCGGATAGGTGGCCGTGACCCGGATGGTCGGCGGAGCGAGGAACGGGTACTGCTCGAAGCTGAGCTTGAGGAGTGAGTACGTCCCGAGCAGAACGGTGAGGATGGCGATGACGATCGCGACGATCGGGCGACGGATGAAAAACTCAGCCATGGCTCGCTAGCTGCCACTCTTGGGCTTCGCCGCCGGCGGTGTCGGCGCCGCCGGGGATGGCGGCGATGTTGGGGCCGCTGCCGGCTGAGCCGCCGGCGACGGCGAGCCGCCGATTCCTGGTTTTCCATCCGCGACCGGCTTCAGCTCCGCCTTGACCACGAGACCGGGCCTCACTTTCTGGAGGCCCTCGACGATCACGCGTTCGCCCGGCTTGAGCCCAGCCGAGACGATGTAGAAGTCCTGGTACGGCTGGCGAAGCGTCAACGTGCGCATCGAGACCTTGTTGTCGTCGCCCACCACCATCACGGTCTTGGCGCCCTGCAGGTCCTGCACGGCTACCTGCGGCACCAGAATCGCGTTGGGCACCTCCTCCGTCGTGGCGCGCACGCGCCCGAACTGTCCCGCCCGGAGCACGCGCTGGGGATTGGGAAACTCGGCGCGGACCTGGATGGTCCCGGTCTTCTGATCGACCGCCCGGTCGACGAAAGTCGGCCGGCCCTTCTGCGGAAAGACGGTCCCATCGCTGAGGATCAGCTCCAAGGTGGCCGGCTGATTTCGTGGTACCTCGCCGCGCCCAAGTCCCGGGATCCGCTTGACCAGCCGCAGATAGTCCGCCTCGGTGAGCGCGAAGTCCGCGAAAATCGGATCGATGGCCGAGACCGTGGCCAGCAAGGTCGGCTCGCCCTTGCCGACCAGGTTGCCCGTGTCGACGGCGAGCTTGCTGATGATGCCGCTGATGGGCGATTCGATGGTGGTGTACTTGACGTTGAGATCGGCCTGGGTCACGGAGGCCTTGCCGGACTCGACCGCGGCCTCGGCGAGCTGGATCTGCGTGCGCTGAGCGAGGATCGCATCCTTCAGGGTGGCTTCCGCTGCCACGACGCCCGCAGCAGACGCCTGCTCGCGCGAGAGGGCGGTGTCCAGGTCTTGCTTCGGAATTGCCTGCTGCTCGACGAGCGGGCGGTAGCGCGCCACGTCCGCGCGGTCCTTGCCCAGATCCGCCTTGGCCTGATCCAGACTCGCGCGAAAGCGGTCGACGACGGAAGTGTCCGTCGCGCGGAGCAGATCGGCCTCCGCCTTGGCCAGCTGAGCGCGCGCCGACTGGAGCGAGGCCTTGTACTCGTCCTGCTGGATCACGAAGAGCACCTGGCCTTGCTTCACCTCGGAGCCTTCACGGAAGCGCACCTGCTCGAGCACGCCGGACACTCGCGCCCTGATCTCGACCGTGGGAACCGCCTCCGTCCGCGCCACGAAATCGGCGCCGACGCTCACGGTCCGCTGTGGAATCTCGGTGACGAGGACGGTCGGCGTCGGCACAGCCGGCGCCTGCTTCGACGATTTGGCGTCACCGCGCTCACAGCCGACTGCGAGCGTCAGCAACGCAATGCCGGCCAGGCAAGCCGTCACACGTGAATCGAGCCGGCGAGCCGGTCGCGATGGTGTCATCTCTCTTCCCCTATCTCGTTTGTCGATGCGTGTCCGCCTAAGACAGCCGGGTCGACGGTTTGGCGATATGGGACCTTTGGCCAGGCCGGGCCCGCCGAACGTCGCGGTCGAACGATCTATCGGCGCCGTCAGCGAGCGACCAGGATCAGCCACGGGGTGCCCACCAGCAGGAAGACGAGCAGACAGAAGCCGGTCGTCAACGCTCCAAGCCGGTACAGCTCGCCCTGCGTCAGGTAGCCGGCGCCGACGAAGATCACGTTCTGGCTGCCGCCCTGCGGCGTGATCGTCGAGAAGTAGCTGCTCGCGAAGAGTAGCGCGAACGCCATGAGCGGCACCGGGACACCGGCTCGCGACCCGACGTCCACGAACACGCCGAGGAGCGCCAGCACCTGCGAGGACTGGCTGACGAACAGGTAATGCATCAGCACGTACAGAACAAGGAGGGCGACGTAGGCGGCGGGCCAGGAAATGCCGGCCAGCGCCTCCGAGAGGCGGCCGCCGACGTAGCTCATGAAGCCGACCTCGTTCAGCTGGCCGCTCAGCGCGAAGAGCACCGCGAGCCACAGATAGGTCTCGAGCGTTCCGCCTTCCTTCTTGATGTCCTCGAGCGTCAGCACGCTCGTGGCGAGCAGCGCGCCCAGGCCCGCAAAGGCGACGGCCGTCAGGTCGAGGTTCAACGCGCCCGCGCTGACCCACCCGGCCACCATCAGCGCGAATGCGACGGCGACGATCTTTTCGTTCCGGCTCAGCGGTCCCATCGTCCGCAGCGCCTCGCGAGCGGCGGCCGGCGCGTCGGGCGTCGCGCTCACGCCCGGGGGAAAGAGCCGGTAGAGCACGAGGGGCAACAACAAGATGGCGGCCAGCGCCGGAACGCACGCGGCCATCAGCCAGGAGCCGAAGCTGATAGTCAGGCCGAACTGCCGCGCGATCTCGACGCCGATCGGGTTCACCGAGCACGCCGTGAGCCAGAGCGCCGACGACACCGAAAGACTCGTCATGCCGCAGAACATCAGATAGCCGCCGAGCCGTCGAGACTTGTCGTCCTCCGGCGTCGAGCCGGCGCCCTGAGCGAGAGACAGGACGATCGGGAACAAGACGCCGCTCCGCGCGGTGTTGCTCGGAAACGCGGGAGCAATCGCCGCGTCCGTCAGGAAAATGCTGTAGGCCAGTCCGAGCGTGGACCGACCGAAAGCGCCCACGACCAGATAGCTGATGCGGCGCCCCAGGCCCGACTTGACGACGCTGCTGGCGACGAGAAAAGCGACGACGACGAGCAGCACGCTGCCGTTGGCGAAACCCGCGAACGCCTTGGTGGGCGACACGGTGCCGGTGAGCACCGCGGCGCCGGCCGCCAGCATCGCGGCGGTCAACAGCGGAAAGGCGCCGAGGATGACCGAGAAGATGGCCGCCGCGAAGATCGCGAAGAGATGCCACGCCTGGCTCGTGAGCCCGGACGGGATCGGCACTAGCCAGACGCCGATCGCGAGCGCGAACGGCGCGGCGCGGGCGAGGAGCTTCCGGCGCTCGGAGCCGGGCGTGGTCACTGCCGGGGAGCCCCGGCCACCGGCAGGGTCACGCGTCCCTTCAGACCGACTGCGCGTCCGCTGAACGTTCCGTCGTCGCTGTCGATCACGTATTGCCAGTGGAGCTCGTACTCACCCGTCACGCCGGCCCAGCGTCCCGTGCCGCCGGTGATCGTGCCGCTGACGTGGCTGCCCGTTCCGATGGGCTGCCCGCGCAGGTGGCTGAAGACCTTGTCGCCACGCTCGTCGGTCCACACCGACTGCCCGGTGCCGCCGGCGACGCTGTCGGAGAGCCCGATCGCGTCGCCCCGGAATCCGAAGCTCTGCCCCCGCTCGCCGGTCAGCAACAGAGATCCGGTCAAGCTGAGGATCGACGCCTTGTGGTCGCCTTCGAGCTCGAGCGTGCGCCGCGATCCGGACGCCGACCAGGTCCCTTCGAACGTGCGCGTCTCGCCGGGAGCCGGCGCGGCGCCTCGATCGGTCGACGGCCGGCCGCACGCCGCGACGACCAGCACGATCAGCGCGACGGCGAGCCATGAGGACGGCGCCGCCGGCGCGGCACGACGACACCGGCGCCGGCGGCGATCACGCCAACAGAGTCCGTCGCGTTCCCTCACGTCTTGGGCGCGCGCTTCGAGGCCTCGTAGGCGTCGCGATAGCCTCGCGCGATTGAGCGGACCCCGCGGCCGATGTCGTCATACACGTCATCGGCGAGGTTCGCGAGCGAGACCCGCAGAGACCAATCCGGCGCGTCGAAGCCTCCGCCGTTCAGCAGCACGATGCCGTGCTGCTCGGCCAGGCGAAACGCGAGGTCCAGTGGGTGGATGTTCTTTTTGAGATATTGGACCGCTTCATCGCCGAGGTTCTTGCGGGCCCAGAACTCGAAGTCGATCAGACCGTAGTACGCGTCGTAGAGGTCGCTCGTCGGCGCCTCGATGCCCAGCCCCTCGATCATGGCCTTCGCGCGCCGGTGGACGATCTCCATGCAGGCGGCCTGGTAGGCCTTGGCGGTGTCCATGAGCTCGTAGAGCGAGAACAGGCTCATCATGACCTGCTGCGGCAGCGAGAGCCCGGCGGTGTGATTGAGGGCCACGTCGCGGCTGTCGGCCACGATGCGATCGATGAACTTCAGCTTGCGCGGCTCGAGAGTTATTGGCAAGTAGCGCTTGTCGAGCGCCTTCAGCTCTCCGTCCGGCAGCTTCGCGATCGCCTTATCGTAGAGGTTGTCTTCGTGGACCGCGATCACGCCGAGCCGCCAGCCGGTGCAGCCGAAGTACTTCGAGTACGAGTAGACGCCGATCGTGTTGTGCGGCAGCTCGCCGAGCAGGGACCGGAAGCCGCGGACGAACGTCCCGTAC
>DASRIY010000282.1:0-14116 GCA_035649755.1 Candidatus Methylomirabilota bacterium | reverse complement strand
GGCCACGCCTGCTTCGTCACCACGATCCGGGACGTGACGGAGCGCCGGCGCGGCGAGCGCGAGGCTCAGGAGCAGCGCCAGCTCCTGACCCACCTGAGCCGGGTCGCGGTCGTCGGTGAGCTTTCCGGCGCGCTCGCCCACCAGCTCAGCCAGCCGCTGACGTCGATCCTGAGCAACGCCCAGGCGGCGCGGCGCATCCTCGCGCGCGAGCCCGTCGACCTCGACGAGATCCGGGCGATCCTCGAGGACATCGTCGGCGAGGACCGGCGGGCCGGCGAGGTCATCCATCGGCTTCGCGCCATGTTCAAGCGCGGCGAGTCGAATCGCCAGCTGCTCGACCTCAACGAGCTCGCCGGCGAGGTGCTGGGCTTCACGCACAGCGACCTCCTCACCCGGCACGTGCAGGTCACGACCCGGCTCGCCGCCGATCTCCCGAAGGTGCGCGGCGACAACATCCAGCTCCAGCAGGTGCTCCTGAACCTGATCGTCAACGCGTGCGAGGCGATGACCGCCAACGATCCGCACGACCGCTCGCTGATGATCGAGACCGCCGCCATCGATCACGACACGGTGGGCATCTCGGTGCTCGACAACGGCAGCGGGATTCCGGTCGACGTCGTCGATCAGCTGTTCGAGCCGTTCGTGACCACCAAGCAGCAGGGCCTGGGTCTCGGGCTCACGATCTGCCGCTCGATCGCCAGCGCCCACGGCGGCCACCTCTGGGCCGGTAACAACGCGAGCCGGGGCTCAGCGTTTCGTCTGGTACTGCCGCGGGAGGGGAGCCCTGCGGCGATCGCCTGATCGCGGCGGCGGTCAGGCCTGGGGCCAGAGACCGAGACGATCGGACTGGCGGACCAGCTCGGCCACCGAGCCCGCCTGCGTCTTCTCCATCACGCGGCCGCGGTGGAACTTCACGGTCTTCTCGCTGATCCCGAGGTCGCCGGCGATCTGCTTGTTGAGCCGGCCCTGGATGACGAGGCCGAGCACGTCGCGCTCGCGCGGGGTGAGCGTATCGAAGCGCACGCGGATCGCCGCCAGCTCCGCCCGCTCCCGCCGCGCCTCACGGTCGTGGCGGAGCGCCCGGTGGATGATGTCGAGCAGCGCCTGGTCACTGAACGGCTTCTGCAGGAAGTCGATGGCGCCGGCCTTGATGGCCCGGACGCTCGACGGGACGTCGGCGTGGCCGCTGATGAAGATGATGGGGATCTCGCGCCGCGCCTGGTTGAGGCTCTCCTGCAGCTCGAGGCCGCTCGGGCCGGGCAGGCGCAGGTCGAGCACGATGCAGGCGGGACGGTCGGATACCGGGAGGTCGATGAACTCCCGGGCCGAGCTGAACGTCTGCACGTCGAGATCGACAGACCTGAGGAGCCGCTCCAGCGAGCGGCGCACGGAATCGTCGTCGTCGATCACGAAGACGATCGGCTGATCGGCCGGATCGCCAGGCCCGGCGGCGCGGGGGCCGACGGCGGCTCTCGGTGCGTCGCGATGGGGCGGGTGAGTCAGGGAATTCTGCACGGGCACCCTCGCCAGCTCGGGTTGCATATGGAAATCGTCGCCCGGCGGCTCCCGCGACGGCGGGATCGTCGAGCGGGAGTAGGGTAGTCGATTCGCTTTCCGGAAGCAACCCGACCTACAGCGCACGACGGTGCGATCTTGGTCCAGATGCCTTCCCCGCAGGCAATGCTACGATCGATTCGAGGGCAGGATGATCAGACAGCGGCCTCTGATCGCGGTCGTCGACGACGAAGAGTCGGTTCGCAAATCACTTCGGCGTCTCCTCGTGGCCTCCGAGCTCGACGCGACGGTCTACGCCTCGGGCCAGGAATTCCTCGACTCGCTCGGCGGGCATCAGCCCGATTGCCTCGTTCTGGATCTTCAGATGCCCGGCCTGACCGGGCTCGAGGTGCAGCGAGCGCTCGCCCGGGCCCGGGTGCGGTTTCCCACCATCATCATCACGGCCCACGATGAGCCCGAGACGCGGGCCCGCTGCCTGGCGGCCGGAGCGGTGGCCTACCTCTGCAAGCCGCTGCACGACGAGCTCCTGCTCGACGCGATCACCACGGCCGTCGGCCCGATCGTTGACTCGGTGGCCGCCCAGAAGCGGCCGGATCCCTAGCCCGCCGCCCGCTTGCCCGGAGCGATAGAATCGCTCCGTGGCCCGTCCCCGGTGTGTGAGATAGTCGCGCGATGCCTTGGGATCCCCGTATCCAGGCGCTCATCGACCGTTACCCCGCGCTTCGCGCCGTGGGCAACACCCCCCTGGTTCCGGTCGACATCTTCCGCAAGGAGCTTCCCGAGGTCGAGGTTTTCTCGAAGATGGAGTCGCTGAATCCGGGAGGGTCCCTGAAGGACCGCCCGGTGCTTCGCATGCTCCTGGGCGCCGTGGACGACGGGCGGCTCAAGCCGGGCCGGATCGTCCTCGACAGCTCCTCGGGTAACGCCGGCATCGCGTACTCGATGATCGGGCGCATCATCGGCGTGCCGGTGGCGATCGTCATCCCCAACAACGCGAGCGCGGAGCGAAAGAAACGGATGCTCGCCCACGGCGCGCAGCTCATCTTCACCGATGCGCTGCTGGGCTACGACGAGGCGCTCCGCGAGGTGCGCCGCCGCTACGAGACCGAGCCGGATCGCTACTTCTTCTGCGACCAGTACAGCAACGGGGATAACTGGCGGGCGCACTACGAGACGACGGCCGAGGAGATCCTGCAGCAGACCGACGGCCGGCTGACGCACGTCGTGGTCGGCGTCGGCACCGGTGGCACCCTGACCGGCCTGGGGCGGCGCCTGAAGGAGCACGATCCGTCGATCCGACTCATCTGCATCATCCCCGAGGCGTTTCCGGGCGTGGAAGGGCTCAAGCCGCTGGGACGCGCCGAGGACATCGTGCCGGCGATCCTGGACGAGAAGATCATCGACGAGCGCGTGCCCGTCACGGTCGACGAGGCATACCAGATGTGCGTGCGGCTCGCGGCGGCGGGCTTCTTCGTCGGTCAGTCGTCCGGCGCCTACATGGCGGGGGTCCAACGAGTGGCGCAGCGGGAGCGCCGCGGGCGGTTCGTGACGATCTTCAACGACCTGGGTGAGCGCTACTTCTCCACTCGCCTCTGGGATTGACTTACATGGGGGCCTCGACGGGCCCCCACGGAGCGCGCCATCGAGGGGCGGCCCGGCTTCGCCGGGCCGTCTCCGAGCGTTGGGGGGGGGCCCTTCGAGGCCCCCCATGTCGCTAGACGAGACGCGGCGCCACGCGCTCCGCGAACAGCCGCATCGACTTCAGCACGCGATCGTTCGGGATCAGTCCGCCCGGGTTCATCCACGTCGAGATCGTCGAGAACCCCATCTCCTCGCGCAGCCCGGCGAGCCGGTCGACGACTTCCTCGGGTGAGCCGATCACCGCGTACTCGCTCATGACCTCGTCGTAGGTGATCTCGGCGAGCCGGTTGGCCCGCGCGGCGCGCGCCTCGGTCGTCTGGGCGGTCGCGCCGTCCGACTTGTTCAGCGCCTTGCTGATCGATCGGAAGAAATGCATGGTGCTTGCCTCCGCTTCCTCGCGCGCCTGCCGCGGAGTCTCCGCGACGTAGAGCGGGACGCTCATGCCGACGTTGCCGCGTCCCGGGCGCCCGGACGCCGTCCACGCTTCCTGGTACGTGGGCAGATGACGCTTCAGGTCCCTGATGGAGACCGTGCGGACTGCCACGAAGATCGGCGATCCCATCCGCGCGACCATTGGATAGGTTTCCGGTGTAGACGCCGCGACGCGAATGGGCGGGTGCGGCTTCTGGTACGGCTTGGGCATGACACACACGTCGTTGAACTGGAAGTACTTCCCGTCGTGCGAGAACCGCTCCTGCGTCCAGGCCTTCCGGAGAATCTCGAGCGTCTCGACGAAGCGGTCGCGGCTCTCGCTGTAGGGAATGTTGAAGCCCTGGTAGTGGCCCGGCAGTCCGCTCCGGCCGACGCCGAACTCGAGGCGCCCCTTGGCGATGTGGTCGACGGTGGCGACGTCTTCGGCCAGGCGGAGCGGATGGCTGAGCGGCAGGACCTGGACGGCGATCCCGATCTTGACGCGCCGCGTGCAGGCCGCCAGGGCCGAGGCGATGACGAGCGGGGCGGCAAGGACCGAGCGGTCCTTCTGGAAGTGGATCTCGGCCAACCATACGGCATCAAAGCCGAAGTCCTCGGCAGCCTTCATCTGAGCGAGGGCTTCGTCGAACGCCGCGGCGTCCGTGACGCCCGGCGGGCTCGGAAACTCCGTGAACAGGCCGAATTCCATCCCACCCTCCCGATCGAATTCGGGATATCCTACGCCAGAGCGTCCCGTGACGGGGGGCCAACAATTGGGGGGGCACAATGCCTGGCGACAGAGTGTTCGATCGTAGCGCTGAGGACATCGGCAACATCATCCTGCTCGAGCACGTGAACGTGAAGATCCCGGACCAGGTGGTCGCGACGAACTTCTACGTGACGGCGCTCGGACTCACCCGTGATCCGTACATCATGACCGGCACCGAGAACATGTGGATCAACGCGGGCCAGCAGCAGTTCCACATGCCGACCGGGAAGCCGGAAGTGCTCCGCGGGACCATCGGGTTCGTCGTCCCCGATCTCGAGGGGCTGAAGACGCGGCTAGTGAGCATGCGCGAGAAGCTCGGCGGCACGAAGTTCATGTGCGCAGCCGAGGACAAGTACATCAGCGTGACCTGTCCGTGGGGCAACCGCATGCGGTTCCACAGCCCCGGACCCGAGTTCGGCGACATGACGCTCGGCGTTCCGTACGTCGAGTTCGACGTGCGGCCGAATACCGCGGTGGGGATCGCGAAGTTCTACCAGGCGGGCATGGGCGCCCCGGCCACGGTGTCGTTCAACGGCAACGTCTCGGCGAAAGTCCAGGTCGGTAACAAGCAGCACCTGATCTTCACGGAGACCACCGCCCCTGAGGCGATGTACGACGGCCACCACATCGCCGTCTACGTCACGAACTTCTCGGGCCCGCACAAGTGGCTGAAGGAGCGCGGCCTCATCAGCGAGGAGTCGAACCCGGTGCAGTACCGCTTCAAGGACATCGTCGACCCGGAGACGTCGCGCGTGCTCTTCACCATCGAGCACGAGGTGCGCAGCGCGACGCATCCGATGTTCATGCGTCCCCTGGTGAGCCGGAACCCGGTGCAGGTGCAGCGGACGTATCAGCGCGGCCGCGACGCGTACTACCCCGGAGCTAACTAGACCGTTCGCGCGATGTGAGCTCTCTTCCGGCGCCGGCGTGATCCGGCACCGGAAGAGGGCAAGTCCCTCGGATCCGCTTCTTCGAAGCCTCTACTTCTTCAAGCCCGACAGCAGTCCGTTCGTCACCGCGCTCGTCGTGTTCGTGACCGTGTTGAGCACGGGACTGACGATCGGCGCCGGCGGCCGAGTGACCACAGGAGCGGGCGCGGGCGCCAGGCTGCCGACCGCGCCCCCCACGGCACCCGTGAGACTGCCGGTGACACCCGTCGCCGTTCCGGTGAGACCACCGACCACGCCGGTCGTGGTCCCGGTCAGCCCGCCAACGACGCCGGTCGCCGTGCCTGCCAGACCGCCGACCGCACTGGTCGCGGTGCCCGCCAGGCCGCCGACAACACCGCTCGCGGTTCCGACGACGCCTCCGGTGACGTTGCTGACCGTGCTCGTGACCGTCGTGACCGTGCCGCCCGTCGAACCGGTCGGCACGCTGACGGCGCCGCCGGTGGCCTGCAGAATCTCGCGGATCGTGGCATCCCGCATGGCGGCGTTGAGCGGCTCCACGCTGGCGGCCGGGACGTCCTTCGGAACCATGCTGAACTCCGAGCCCAGACCGCGCGCGGCTTCCTGCGTGATGCTCGTCGGCTGCGGCACGGGCCCGGCGCCGACCACCGACACCCGCTGGAGCGCGCCGACCTTGACCGCGGGCCCCACCGGGCCGGCCGTCGGGTCCAGGCGGGTGACGTCGACCAGGCCGCGCAGGATCGTGATCGTCGAGCGATAGCCGCTACCGGCCGGCTCGACCTCGGCGACCACCACGGTGCCGCGGATGGCCGTGACCGCGTTCGGCGTCTTGATCTCGATCACGTCGCCCGGCTTCATCAGGGCTTTCGAGACCGCCACGGAGATCCGGCCCTCGCCGAGCTGCACGGTCGCCACGCCCGGTACCTCGGTGATGGTGAGCACCGACCGCTCGCGGGCGGTGACGGTCGCCTTGCCGCCGAGCAGCACCCGCACGAACGAACGCTCGCCGGTGGTGATGCGGTCACGGAGAAACACGGCGTCCTTGAACTGCAGGGGCTGCGCGCCGGGCTCACTCAGGCGCGCAACCGTCGCCGTGCCTTCGATGTTGGTCACCACGCCGACGCGCTCGCCGGCCATCGCCGAGGACGCCAGCAGGAACGCGGCCGCGGCCGTGAGCAGCAGTGCTGCGATCAATCGCTTCGCGAGAGCCATATCCCCTTGTTCCTCCGTCGGCGGCGCCGTTCCGTCACGCCGGCGCGCGCGGCGAAAAGAGAGGGAGCAAGCGAAATGCCACCCAATTCCGGATTTCCGAGAAATTGAGATTTAAAGGTTCTTGTAGATTTCAACCACCGGTCGGGCGTACACCGGTGGCCACGCTCGAGCCAGGCTGGCAGCTTCTGGTCAGACTGGCGCGTTTCGCGCGCAATTCCGGATTCTTGCGTTCGTGCGGAAGTGGGACTACGCTCGCTTTCGCTCGCGGACTCTCGAGAGAAGGAGCCCCACATGGCGCTCAGAGCGATATCGGCCGACAGTCACATGGACCTCATCTACCTGCCGCAAGACACGTTCACCTCGCGCATGCCATCGGCGTGGCGCGACCGCGCGCCACGCGTCGTCGAGCGCGACGGCCGTCTGATGTGGATCTCCGGCGACGCGGTGCTTGGTCCCTGGGGCGTGTACGGCCCCGGCGTGACGGGCGGGCGGCGCGGACGCATCCTGGCGGAGGCGGGCTTCGCCTCGGGTAAGCAGACCCGCCCGTCGAATACCATCGAGCGGTCCCAGGACCAGGACCGCGACGGCGTCGCGGGCGAGGTGATCTACGGCATCATCGGCATCTCGCGTGGCCTTTTCACGCACTCGGGCATCGCCGACCACGAGACGCTCGCGGCCGTCTACCGCGCGTACAACGACTACATCGCCGACTTCAATCGCACGGCACCCGGCCGCTTCTTCGGCCTGGGCTGCCTGCCCAACCACGACGCGCGCGCCGCCGCCGACGAGGTACGCCACTGCGCCGAGCTCGGCCTGCGGGGCGGCGTCTTCGTGCCGTGGGGCGCCGCGGCGCCGGTGTGGGACGTGGCGTGGGAGCCTCTGTGGTCGGCCGCCGAGGAGACCGGGCTCGTCATCTCCTTCCACGTGTTCGAAGGCGGCGCTACCACCGTCGGCTACGCGGTGAAGGGCGGCCAGCACCCGGCCTCCGCCGGCTCGTGGACCGTCGTCGCGCCCCTGCAGATGGACGAGATCTGCGCCTCGGTCATCCTGTCCGGCGTGTGCGAGCGCCATCCGAAGCTCACGCTGGTGCTGGGCGAGAGCGGCATCGGCTGGCTTCCCTACATGCTCGAGCGCCTCGACGACACCTACGAGGAGCGCCTGGCCGACGACCTCGGGCTCAAGCTGCCGCCCAGCGCCTACTTCAAGCGCCAGATGTACGCCACCTTCCAGAAAGACTTCCACGGCGTGCGCGCGATGGCCGAGATCGCACCCGACAACGTCATGTGGGGCTCCGACTATCCGCACCGGGACGGCACCTGGCCGTTCTCGCAGAAGGCGATCGAGGAGCAGTTCCGGGGCATTCCCGAGGCGATCCAGGCCAAGATGCTCTGGGAGAATGTGCGGCGCGTCTACCGGATCTGATGCGCGAGGCCGATCGCCGGCGGGAGATCGCGACATATTACCTCGGGATCTCCCCCGACGAGATCAGCTCGTACGTCGCCGCGTCCTTCGACCTCTGGGATTCGCTCAGCCGTTACCGGAAGGAGCTCGCGATCGGCGTCCGGTGGCTGGAGCTCGGTGGCGGTATGGGCGACCTGGCGGCCGACGCGCTCGACCGCGGCTACGACGTCCTGATGACCGACGTCGAAGACGCGCTGCTCCAGACGGCCGGGCGCCGCCATCCGCGGCTCTCCGGGCGGCTTCAGCGGGCGGACGTGTTCGACACGAAGGCCGTCGCCGCGCTCGGCGCCCGCGGACCGTTCTCGATCGTCGCCGCGCTCGGCGCGGTGCTCAACCATGCCCGCGACGGCCGCCAGCTGGCGCGGGGATTCCGCCACCTGGCGGCGCTCGGCGAGTCGCGCTCGCTCCTGATCGTCGATCTCCTCGTGCGGGAGATGTTTCCCGGCCACCCGGCATCGATCTGGGCCGACTTCCTGCACGTCCTGCCCGGGCTCGACGAGCTGTCGCGCCTGATTCGCGCCTCGGGCCTGCAGCTGCTCGAGACCTACTCGCTGTTCCACCGGTACCCGCCGACGCCGGCTTACGATCGGGAGTTCGAGGAGCGGATGCTGCGGGTCGTGCTCCTCAAGGCGGACCCGCCTTGCCCGGCGGGCGGCGCGCTGCGATAATCCTGCCGCGATAGTCAGCCACAGCGTTGCGCGTTGCAGGCCGTCGCGGGGCTGGGGCCCCGCCGGCCGAGACGCGGCTATAAATTAGGGAGGCGGATATGCCGAACATCACGATCCAGTGGTTCGCCGGGCGCACCGATCAGCAGAAGCGCGAAATCACGGCCGCGATCACCGACGCCATGGTGAAGATCGGCAAGACCACCGCGGACCAGGTCCATATCGTGTTCCAGGACGTAGAGAAGTCGAACTGGGGCTTCAACGGAAAGCTCGCCAGCGATTAGGGTCGCTGCCGTTCCGCCGGGGCGCGCGCGTACCCGGTGATAGCGTGACCGGATGAGGTGCCCCGGCTGTCAGCAGGAAAATCCGGAAGGCGCGCGCTTCTGTAACAGCTGTGGGACCCGGCTCACCGCGGCGGCGCCGGCCGCCGCGCCTCGGACGTACACGCCCGCGCATCTGGCCGAGAAAATCCTGACCTCGCGCTCCGCCATGGTCGGCGAGCGCAAGCAGGTCACCGTGCTATTCGCCGACCTCAAGGGCTCGATGGAGCTCCTGGCCGACCGCGATCCGGAAGAGGCCCGTCGTCTGCTCGACGCCGTCCTCGAGCGCATGATGGAGGCCGTCCACCGCTACGAGGGCACGGTGAATCAGGTGATGGGCGACGGGATCATGGCGCTGTTCGGCGCGCCCGTCGCGCACGAGGATCATGCCGTCCGCGCCTGCTACGCCGCCCTGCGCATGCAGGAGACCGTCGGCCGCTACGCCGAGCACATCCAGCGCACCGAGGGCATCTCGGTGAAGATCCGGGTCGGGCTCAACTCGGGCGAGGTCGTCGTGCGCTCGATCGGCAGCGATCTGCACATGGACTACACGGCGGTCGGTCAGACGACGCACCTGGCGGCGCGCATGGAGCAGATGGCGGACCCCGGCTCCATCCTCGCCGCGTCCAGCACGCTCCGCCTCGCCGGCGGCGCCGTCCAGGTCATGCCGCTCGGGGCCCGCGCGGTGAAGGGCCTCGACCAGCCCATCGAGGTCTCGGCGCTCGTCGGCGGCGCGCCGGCGCGGTCCAAGGCCCGGTATACCGACGCCCAGCAGCTCTCGCGCTTCGTGGGGCGCACGGCGGAGCTCGATCACCTGCACGACCTGCTCGAGCTCGCGCGCTTGGGCCAGGGCCAGGTTGCCGCGGTCTGCTCCGAGGCCGGCGTCGGCAAGACGCGGCTCGTCTACGAATTCCTCCGGTCGGCGAAGACGCAGTCGTGGCGGGTCCTCGACGGCCGGGCGCTCTCCTACGAGCGGGCCGCGTCCTACCTGCCCATCGTCGAGATGCTCCGCACCTATTTTGAGGTCGACGCGCGCGATCCCGCGTCGCGCGTGGCCGAGCGCGTGGCGGCGACGCTCCGCGACCTCGATCCCGGGCTCGTCGACGCGATCGCGCCGATCCTGTCGCTCCTCGACGCGCTGCCGCCGGACGATGCATTCCGCGCGCTCGATGCCCACGAGCGGCGCGAGCACGTGCTCGAAGCGCTGGTGCGCCTGATCGTGCGAGAGAGCGAGCGCCAGCCCCTCGTGCTGCTGCTCGAAAACCTCCAGTGGATCGATGCCGAAACACAGGCCTTGCTCGACACGCTCCTCGGGCGGATGGGGAGCGCGCGCCTCTTGCTGCTCGTCGACTATCGGCCCGACTACGAGCACGGGTGGGCGAACCGGCCCGGCTTCACCGAGCTCAGGATCGACTCCTTGCCGCAGGCCGACGCGGACGAGCTCTTGCGCACGCTGCTCGGCGACGCGCGCGCGATGCGTCCGCTCCGCGAGCTCCTCACCCATCGAGGCAGCGGCAACCCGTTCTTCCTCGAGGAGATCGTGCGGGCGCTCGTCGAGACGAAGGTGCTGGTCGGCGAGCGCGGCGCCTATCGGCTGGCCGGTGAGCTCGGCGCGCTCCAGGTGCCGCCGACGATCCAGGCGGTGCTGGCCGCGCGCATCGATCGGCTCCCGCTCGACGAGAAGCTCCTGCTCCAGTCGGCGTCGGTGATCGGCTCGGACGTGCCGCAGGCCTTGCTCGAAGCGATCGCGGAGGTGCCGGCCGACCGGGTGGGCCAGGCGCTGACCAGCCTGCGCAACGCGGGCTTTCTCTACGAGGCGAGCCTGTTCCCGGACGTCGTCTACCGGTTCAAGAGCGCGCTCACCCGCGACGTCGCGTCCGCGAGCCTGCTCCGGGAGCAGCGCCGCGTTCACCACGCGCGCATCGTGGAGGCGATCGAGCGGCTCTATCACGACCGGCGCACGAGCCACGCCGATCAGCTCGCGTTCCACGCCTCGCGCGGCGAGGTGTGGGCGAAGGCGCTCCTCTACAACCGGCAGGTCGGTATCCGGGCGGTGCTGCACGCGGCCAACGCGGAGGCGGTGCGAGCGTTCCAGGACGCGCTCGCGGCGCTGCGCCACCTGCCGGAGACTCGCGAGACGACCGAGGCCGCGATCGACCTGCGGCTCGACCTGCGTCCTCCCCTGCTCCAGCTCGGCCGTCTCGAGGAGGTCCTGACGGTCTCGCGCGAGGCCGAGCGGCTCGCCACGAGCCTGGGCGACGAGCAGCGCCTCGCGCGCGTCTACACGTATCTCATCAACTATCACTACCTCAAGGGCGAGACGCGCGAGGCCATCGAGTACGGCCAGCGCTGTCTCGTGGTGGGCCGCTCCACCGACGACACCGCGCTCCAGGGCCTGGCCCGCCAGTACATGGGCCAGAGCTATCATGCGCGCGGCGACTACGCACAGGCCGAGCGCACGCTCCGGGAGAACATCGAGATGTCGGCGCGCGACCAGGCCACCACTTCGTACGTGGCCTCGTACGGCTGGCTCGCCTTCAGCCTGGCGGACCGCGGCGCGTTCGACGCCGCCACGTTCTACCTGGCCGAGGCCCAGCGCGCCGCCGAGACGACCCAGCACGCCTACAGCCGGCTCATCGCCTGGACCCTCATCGGCCTGGTCTGGATCCGGCGCGGACGTCTGGCCCGCGCCGTGCTGCCCCTCGAGCGCGCGATGGAGGCGTGCCGGCGCAAGCACCTGACGGTGTGGCTACCGATCCCGCTGTCACTGCTCGGCCTGGCCTTCGTCCGCATGGGTCACATCGTCGAAGGGCTCCGCCTCCTCGAGGAGGGCGTCGCGCTCAGCCGCGAGTTGGGAATCCGCGCGTATCTCGCCGCGTGGCTCGTCAACCTGGCCGAGGGCCTCTTCGCCGCCGGCCACGTGTCGCGGGCGCGCGAGACGGCGGGCCAGGCGCTCGAGCTCGCGCGAGAGTGCGGCGAGCGCGGCCACGAGGCCCAGGCTCTGCAGATGCTCGGCGACCTCGCCGCGCACGGCCCGCGGCCGGACGTCGCCGACGCGCGCGAGCGGTATGCGGCCGCGATGCGGTTGGCCGAGGAGCTCGGGCTGCAGCCGCTCGTAGCGTCGTGCCAGTCGAGCCTGGGCTCGCTCGACCTCCTGGCGGGCGACGAGACGGCGGCCGCGCGGCGGCGCAGGATGGCCCAGCAGATCTTCGACGAGCTGGACATGCGCTCGTGGCAGGAGCAGGCTGAGCAGGAGGTGACCGAGCTCGGCCACCTCTTCATCGTGGCCCGCTCGCAGCCCGACCTCTACGACTTCCTGTCGCAGGAGCTGGTGGGCGCCGAGAAGATCCGCGTCCTGCTCGACCGGCGCCGCGGCGAGCAGCGCCAGCGCCTCGACGATCTGACCGAGGAGCGCCGGCGCGCCGAGCGGCGGCGCGAGCAGCTCGACCAGGACCTCCGCGACTGGGGCTTCGCCGTGGCGCCCAGGCGGCACGGATGACGGACGACCTGCGCGTCGAGCGCGACGGGCCGGTCGCGCTGATCACCTTCAACCGCCCCGATGCCCGCAACGCGATGACGTTCGAGATGTACGAGGCCCTGCACGACGCCTGCGCGGAGCTCGACGCCGATCCGCGTACGCGCGTGGTCGTGCTCAAGGGCGCCGGCGACCGCGCCTTCGCGAGCGGCACGGACATCCGCCAGTTCGTCGACTTCAAGACGGCCGAGGACGCGCTCGGCTACGAGGGCCGCCTGACGCGTGTCCTCTCCAAGCTGGCGGGCATGAGCAAGCCGACCGTCGCCATGCTGCAGGGCGACGCGATCGGCGGCGGGCTCTTCATCGCGCTGGCGTGCGATCTCCGGCTGGCCGCCCCGCACGCGCGCTTCGGCGTGCCGGTGGCCCGCACGCTCGGCAATTTCCTGGCGCCCGTGAGTCTCGCGCTGCTCGTCTCAGCACTCGGGCCCGGCCGCGCCCGCGCGCTCGTGCTGACGGCCCGCGTGCTCGACGCCGCCGAGGCCCAGACCGCGGGGATCGTCGACCAGATCCATCCCGCGCCCGAGCTCGAGCGGCGCGCGCGCGAGCTGGCCGCGAGCCTCGCCGAGCTGGCGCCCTTGACCCTCGCGGCGACCAAGGAAGCCACGCGCCGCATGCTGGCGGTGCTGACGCCGCGCGATCTCGACGATCTGATCCTGTCGTGCTATCTGAGCCGCGATTTCCACGAGGGCGTGCGCGCGTTTCTCGAGAAGCGAAAGCCGGACTGGCAGGGGCGCTGAGGCGGGCGAGATTCGGACTACGGGCTGGCGGCGGGCGACCGTGTCGTGTGGCGGACCCGCCGGCCAGCCTTAGTTGTTGCTCGTCATGTTGAGGATGCGCCCCTCGAGCTGATGCAGAAGCGGCACGTACTCATCGCTGCCGCAGGACGGGCACGTCGGGTCGCCCAGGTCGAAGCACTCCTCGCACGCCACGCAGACGGCGAGGCTCCGGAGCGGCATCGGAACTCTCGAGAGCGTTCGAACCATCGTGCTGATCATTGTCTTCTGCCTCCCACCCCCTGATAAGGCAAAGGCGATACCAACCTCCGGTAAATCCTAAGTATCTGGAAGGACAGACTTTCTCGGGATCGACGGGCCGCGCAGACGACCGAACTGGTAGGTAAATTACCGAACTGATGTGACCCGAATTGATCACACCTCGACCACTCAGCCCGACTCCGGGCGCGACGCTACTCGTCCTTGCCGTACCGAGGGTGATACGGGCCGTAGAGGAGACCCAGATCGCGGTCACCGAAGAAGCGGACGTTCGCCGACCCGGCGAGATTGTGGGCGGCGTCCGTGCTGTCGCCGAGGATGCCGCCCGATCCCAGGTTCGAGTTGTGCTGGATCGCGAACCGGCGCTCCCACAGAAGGACACCGCTCCGCGCGTCGACCAGCTGGCCCCGGAGCTTCACGAGCGTGGCGGCGTTCAGCACCTGCTGCTTCGTCCCGTACTGCTCCAGGGTGACGTACAGGATCGCGTCGGCGCCGAGGATCTCCGCCGCCTTGTTCGGCGAGACACCGTCCTCCTTCATGAGCCGATCGACCACGGCGACCGGGAACACGTAGTAGCCGCGCTCGGCCAGCGGGCGCGTGACCGTCGATTGATAGCTCCACGCGGCGTTCACGGTCTGGCTCTCGTTCTGCGGCGGCATGACCAGGATCGAACGCGGCCGATGCTGG
>DASRIY010000281.1:0-20645 GCA_035649755.1 Candidatus Methylomirabilota bacterium | reverse complement strand
CCTCGTGGATTTCCTCGTCAGGAATTCGTTAACGAGCAATGCGGCACTCATCGAAATCAAGACTCCGGCCACGAAGCTGCTCGCGGTCCGGCCGTACCGTGGCGGCGTCTATACCACATCGGAAGATCTGAGCGGCGCTGTCATGCAGGTCTTGAACTATCGATTCAGTCTGCAGAATGAATTTAAATCTCTCACTGCAGGACTTCCCGGCCGACTTGATGCATTTGAGCCCCGCTGCGTTGTGATCGTTGGCAAAACGCAGGAGATTCGGAACGACGACATCAAAAGACGCTCATTCGAGCTCTTCCGCGGCCATTCGCAAGGCGTGGTGGTCATAACTTTCGATGAGCTGTTCGAGAAAACGCGCCGCTTGATTAACGTTCTTGAGACGACTACATAGGGGCCGGTTCAGCGATGTCCAATCACGAATCGACGCTGCCGCCAGATGGCGTAGACGCTTTCCCCACCGCCGAGGATCGATTCTTTGACGCACCTGGCTTCCGCAACACCTGGGCCTCAGAGTGGGAGCGAGCACACGACTGGTATCACTACGTTAATGGCTACAAAGACGCCGCCGACATGCTCCTGGAGAACCGCAGGGCGGCCGGACGAGCTGCTCACAGGCTTGGGCCGCCAATTGTATTCCTGTACCGTCATCATCTTGAGCTTGCCGTCAAGCAGCTACTTCGGGAGTGCGGCACGCGCCTTGGACGTGACGTGGTGCTTCCGATGCACCACCGACTCGACGAGCTATGGAGATTCTGTCTTTCGATGCTTGCGGAAGTCTCCCCTGGTATCACGGCGGCCGAAGAAGTGGCACAGACTACGAGACTCTTCGACGAGTTGTGCCGTGTCGATCCGACGTCCCAGGCCTTTCGCTACCCGGAGGACCACCAAGGCAACCCCTCCTTGTCCGGCGTGGGCGAAATCGAGCTAGAAAGAATCCATGACGTTGTCGAGAAGATCTCGCTGTTGCTGGACTGCATCAGCACTGAACTCAGTACTCTTGAGGGGTGACTGCGTCGAGCCCGCCGCGAGTTGTGCCGCCGCTAGTCGATATCGCGCCGAGACTCAAGCGTATGCCGTTGCCCTTTACGCATGAAGGCCGATTGCTTGTAAGACTCGAAGCACACCAGGTCGGCCGCTGATTCGGTACCGGGTCATGAACTCGTCGAACTCGCTGCGCCGGACCAACACACATCCATCGACCCGATAGCACGGAAGTGCATCAGCAGGATCAGGTCGATCAGTTGTCTGAGTTTGCGGACGCTGAGGCCGGAATAGACGGCGAGCGCCTTCAACCCCAAGTAAGGGTCGAGCGGTGCGGTCACGTTCAGGCGCTCAATGAGGTGCAAGTCGTTCTTCCTCTCTACCTAGAAGAACAACTTTTTCGCGCGACCTTTTTGTGGTGCACGGGGGTGAGTACTAGGTGCTCTTCGGTGCCTTTCTATGCGCTAGGCGCCGGAGGGGTGCTCCAGTGAGCCTCGTCAAAATCCATTCTTTTCTGAGCTTTGCGCCGAGCCGTTTGTAGAACCGAATACTCGGAGAATTCCAGTCGAGGACCGCCCATTCCATGCGGCCGCAGCCTCGCCGCTTCGCGATCCGCGCCAGCTCGACCAGGAGCGCGCGGCCGGCGCCGCGCCCGCGCTCGGCGGGCACCACGAACAGGTCCTCCAGATAGAGCGTCGGACGGCCGAGGAACGTCGAGTAGGTGAAGAAGAACAGCGCGAACCCTATCGGCTCGCGCCCGCGGCGGCAGATGATCGTCTCGAAGTAGCGCCGGCGGCCGAAGCCGTGGCGCCGGATCTGACTCGCGGTCGCCACCGCCTCGTGGGCCAGCCGCTCGTACTCCGCGAGCCCGCGGATCAGCCCGAGGATCACCGGCACGTCACGCGGCGTGCCACGGCGGATCGACAGCGCGCCCACCTTCATGGGCGCGCGCCCGGATCGACAGCAGAGATCTCGAAGACCGGATAGCGCGAGGCGATCTCGGCGAACGCGCCGGGCGGCGAGCCGGCGGGTACCGGGAAGTAGCGCTGAACGACCGCGCCATATTTCGCGACGTACGCGTGGAGTACGGGCGCCTTGTCCGCGTCGGCGAGTGCGCGCAGACGACATCGCTCCGTGGACGGGCCGCGCTTGAAGACCACCTCGTTCGAGACCTCGGCGTTGCGGACCCACTGCGTGCGGCCGCGCGGCGCGACGAGAAACCGCACGCCGCGGAAAGGGACGAGGCTCACAGGGTTCGAGTACACGCGGCCCGTCTTGCGGCCCTTCACCTGCAGGAGATAGTAGTCGCGCGGCGCGAGCCCGAGGCCGACGAGAGCGCCGAAGACGCGGTTGAACGCGCGCTCGAGCGTGGTCGGCTCACGGAACCCGAGGCCCGCCTGCCCCACTAACGCTGGCTCAGATAGTGCTCGGCGACCTCGATCGGCGGCGCGATCCACACGTCCTTCTTGGCGAGGATGTGCTGGATGAGCCGCTCGACCATCCGCATGCGCGAGGGCCGGCCGATGACTTGGGGGTGGCCCATCAGGTTGAAGAAGCCGCCCTCTTCGTAGGCGCCCTCGAACTCTTCCTTCCAGATGTCGAAGACGTCCTCCTGGCTCCAGATGCCGTTGCCGACCGGCGGCACCGCGCTGAATCCGAAATAGACCCAGTCGTTGTTCACCCACGAGGTCGGCAGCTCGACCAGCTCGCCGTAGGCGGTCTTGTGGCAGTACGGCAGGTCGGTGTCCATCAAGTTGCTGTGGTAGACGAAGCCGTGCTTCCGGAGGAGCTCCATCGTGTGCTTGCTCGGATCGCACGAGGGCGCCCGCGAGCCGCGCGGCCGGATGCCGAGCACGCTCTGGAAGATGTCGAGGCTCTTTTCGAGCAGCGCTTCCTCCTCCTCGCGGCCCGAGAGGAAGAAGGGCTTCTCGTGCAGGTGGCCGTGGTGGCCGAGCTCGTGGCCGCGGCGTAGCGCCTCCTTGGCCATGTCCGGATAGCGCTCGACGATCCAGCTCGGAATGAAGAAGCACACCTTCACGTTGTAACGGTCGAGCACACGCATGATCCGCGGCATCCCGGTCTTGGGGCCGTAGGCGCCCATGCCCATATGCAGCGGACGCTCCGCGAGCGCCGCGTCGCGATGGATCCACGGGCTCTCACCGTCGACGTCGAACGAGAGGGACACCGCGCACCGCGCGCCGTTCTTCCACTTGATCGTCTCGCTCATGGCATCTCCAGTCTGCAGTCGCGGGTCGGCGGGCTACGCGCCCGCGACCTTCATCAGCATCTCGGTATAGACGCGTACGCCCTCGCGCAAGTTCTCGAGCGAGATGCGCTCGTCGTTGCCGTGCAGGCCCTGAAGCTCGGCGTCGTCCATGACGAACGGGCTGAAGCCGTAGCCGTGCAGCCCGCAGCGCCGGAACACCCAGCTGTCGGTGAAGGCGACCAGGATCATCGGCGCCACCACGACCCCCGGCACGCGCCGGTGCAGCGCGTCGGCCATGGCCTTGTAGAGCTCGGTGTCGGGCGGTGAGAGATTCGGGATCTTGGGCTCGCGCGCGATCCTGACCTCCACGTGCTCGTCGGCGACCACACCGCGGACCCAGCCGGCGATCTCCTGGGGATCGTCGCCCGCCAGCATGCGGCAGTCGATCTGGGCGCTCGCCTCGGGCGGGATGACGTTGCTTTTCTCACTGCCGCGCAGCATCGTCACCGCGAAGGTGGCCCTCACCATCGCCGCGTATTGCCGGTTCGACAGAAACCGCGCACGGAACTCCGGATCGCGCAGGCTCGTCGCGAGGTCGTCGTAGCCGGCGCCGCTCTCGGCCGACATGAGTCCCGACACCCGGGTGAAGAACTCCTGGACTTCCGGGAGCACGCGGATCGGCCGCTCCGCCTCGAGGAGCCGGTTCAGCGCGCGCACGAGGCGGTTCGGCGCGGTGTCGGGCCACGGCATCGAGCCATGACCGGGCTCGCCGCGGGCCGTGAGCACGAGCGGGAGCCCGGTCTTCTCCGAGATCACGATTGCCCCGACCGGCGCCCTGAGGCTCGGATCCGTGTGGATCGCCGCGAGCTCCGAGATCGCGTACTCGGCTCCCGCCAGCCAGTCGCGCCGATGGTCCGCGATGTATTGGGCGCCGAACTCGCTGCCGGCTTCCTCGTCGGCGGTCGCCAGGAACACTAGATCGCGCTTGAGCGGCACCCGGGCGCGCTTGAGCGCAAGCATCGCGGCCAGGTGCAGGATCCCCGTCGACTTCATGTCGATGGCGCCCCGGCCGTAGAGGTAGCCGTCGGCGATCGCGCCGCCGAACGGGTCGACCGTCCAGTAGCGGCGGTCGGCATAGACGACGTCGATGTGGTGGTGCAGCACGATCCCGCCGAGCGAGCCGTCGCCGGCGAGCTTCGCGTGCAGGCTGGCGCGCCCCGGCGCCGCCTCGATCGTCTCGCTCTCGATCCCATCGCGGGCCAGCACCTCGGCGAGGAATCGCGTGCCCGCGATCTCGTTGCCGGGCGGGTTCGTCGTATCGATCATCAGATAGCGGCGCAGCAGATCGATCGTCTCGTCGCCGAGCGCTGCCCAGTCGATCATCGGCTTTCGGCCTCCGGGTTCATCGCCCGCACGTCGCCGAGCTCCCAGCGCGCCATGTGGCAGTAGAGGTCGAGCAGCTGCATCGTGCGCTCGATGGCGGGGTTGTCGCTGGCTTGTCTGAGCTCCTGCACGCGGGTTTGCAGCTCGCGCAGGCGCTCGAGCGTCTCCTCGCGCGTCATGCCTGGCCCCTGCCCGCGAGCTGCCAGCGGTGTCCCGCCGGCCGGTGATCGAAAAAGCGCTTGGCCTTGAGCTCGTAGCGCGGCAGGCTGCCCGGCGCCTGCACCGTGACGTCGATCGAGACGCCGATGACCGTTTTGAACACGCCCGCGGCGTCGCGCCCGATCTCGGCGTAGCGCTGGCCGTCGACGTCGGAGCGCGCCTCGGCCTTCACGGTCACGAAGTCGTTGGTCGCATCCCGGTCGACGTGGACTTCGTAGTGCTCCGAGAGGCCAGGCACTCGATGCAGCAGCGCTTCGACCGCCGCCGGGTACACGTTGACGCCCTTCACGATGATCATGTGATCGGTGCGCCCGAGCACGCCGCCGGGATAGTAGAGCCACGTCGACCCGCACCCGCACGGCTGATCTGTCCAGCGAACCAGGTCGTGCGTGCGGTACTTGATCAGCGGCTGACCGTCCTGGATGTAGCTCGTAACGATGTGCTCGCCGACCTCGCCGTAGGGCACGGGATTGCCCGATTCGTCGACGACGAGCGCGTGATACCAGTCCTCGCAGAGATGGTTGCCTTCCTGGAGCGGACAGCCGGGGTTCGTCGGGCCGATCTCCGCGATGCCGTAGAGCTCGTAGCATCTGGCGCCCCAGAGCGCCTCGATCGCGTGGCGCGTGGCGGGAATGCTGCCGCCGGGCTCACCCGACACGATCACGGTCGAGATCGACGTCTTCGCGAGATCGACGCCCATCTCGCGCGCCGTCTCACCGAGATAGAGCGCGTACGTGGGCGTCGCCAGCATGACGTCCGGACGATACTGCTCGATCTGACGAAGTCGCGCCTTGCTGTCGAGCCCGCCGCCGGAGACGACGGTGGCGCCGAGCCGGCGCACGCCCATGTACGCCGACCAGAACGCGGCGAAGATGCCCCAGTTGAACGGGAAGTAGAACGAGTGCCGCGCCCGGATGCCTGCCGCCCAGTAGAGGTAGACCCACGACTCGCCCCACAGCTCGGCCGAGTGGTACGTGAGCGGGATGTGGAGCGGCGCCCCCGTCGAGCCGGACGTCGCGAAGCGCTGGTGGAAGAAGTCCTCGGACGTCGCGAGCGCCTGACCGAACGGCGGGTTGACGGCCTGCGCGTCGAGGATCTCCTTCTTGTCGATGAACGGCAGCCGCTTCACGAAGTCGTCCATCGTCCGGATCTGCTCGGGCCGGACGTGATTGCGATCGAGCAGGTTCCGATACATCGGGCTTCGCGCGTACGCGTAGGCGATGACGGTCTGGAGCTTCTTCAGATGCAGCCCGTCGAGATCGGCCCGCGGCATGGCCTGCGTGTACGGGTTCCAGAACCGCTGGGCCTCGACCTCGGGTTTGTACAGGCGCATGGGTTAGAGAGTCTCACGCACCTGCTGTGCCCCGGCCACCAGCGCCTGGAGCTTGGCGAACGCGAGGTGGCGTGGAAGCCGCGCGAGCCCGCAGTCCGGATTGATCCACAGCCGCTCAACCGGCACGCTCTCGAGCACCTTGCGGATTCGCCGCGCCACCAGCTCGGCGCTCTCGACGTAGAAGTTCTTCAGGTCGAGCACGCCGGCGCCCAGCTCTTTTGGGCAATCGAGCTCGCGCCAGAGCTGGGTCTCGGCCATCTCGCGGTTGGCGAACTCGAACACGAGCTGGTCGGCACTCGAGCCGCAGATCGCCGGGAACAACGGCCGATACGATCGCTCGCCGAAGCCGAACCCTTCCAGCGTCCCGAAGCAGATGTGCCAGAACCGCCGCTCGACCGCGACGCCGTCGAAGCAGCGGTCGTAGAGCTCCACCAGCCGCTTCGGCTCCATGATGAAGCTCTGGTAGACGTCGTCGATCTGGAGGTTGCGGGCGCCGGCGGCCGCCAGGGCGCGCAGCTCACGGTTGATGATCGACGCCAGGTCGGCGGCGACCTCGAGCCGGTCCCGGTAGGGCCCGCCCTTCGTGACCTGGGTAGCCAAGGTCATCGGACCCGGCAGGGTGATCTTGAACGGGCGCGTCGTCACACGCCGGAGGTAGTCGAGCTCCTTCAGCGTGCCCAGCCCGTCGGGCGCCGTGATGCGCTCGACGGGCTCGTAGAACACGTGGCCGTCGTAGGAGAGCACGCCGACCTTCCGCCGCGGCTCGAGCGCGCGCAGCCCGTGGAAGTACTTGAAGATCGAGACGATGAATCCCTGGCGCCGCATCTCGCCGTCGGAAATGACGTCGACGCCGGCCCGCTCCTGATCGCGAACGGCGGTGGCGACGGCGTCGTTCTCGGTCTCAGCGACGTCCATAGCGCCGAAGCCGCCCGCCTCGATCTTCTCGTACGCCGCCCAGAGCCAGGCCGGAATGGCGTAGCTGCCGACGACGGTCGTGGGGAGGATCGGCAGCGTCGGCGCCGTCACGCGTCGCTACTCGGCAAGCGTGAAGACGCCCTTCTTGACCGTGAGCGCCCAGATCTGCCCGACGTTGACGCCGAGCTCGTTCATGGTGACCGCGCCGATGGCGCCGTCGTAGGTCTTGAGCCCCGCCCAGCACTTCGCGAGCTTCTCGCGGTCGCTGTCGAGGTCGTCGGGCTTGTTGGTGACACCGCTCGTCTCGACGCACATCTTGGAGATGAAGAGCTGGTCGTACATCGCCAGGGCGGACGAGTTGGGCCGCTTGCCGCCCGAGCGCTCGAGGAACTTTTTCACGAAGGTCTGCACGCGGGGGATCGGCCGCTCGTTCCAGGCATACGTCGTCGTGTACCAACCGTCGACGGCGTCGCCGCCCAGTGTGACGAGATCGGGCGTGGCGGTCGCGACACCGCCATGGAACGGGCCCTTGTAGCCCTGCCGCCGGGCCTCCTTGGCGATCAGCGCGGCCTCGCGCGAGGCGGAGCCGAGGAACAGCATGTCCGGCTGCTTGCCGAGGGCGCGGGTGACCTGGGCGGAGAAATCGAGATCGCCGGTCTGGAAGGCGATCGAGTCGACGAGCTCGATGTTCCCCTGCTTCAGCGTGTTGGGCATCACGCCCTCGCCCTCGGCCTTCGAGATGGCGTCGGCGCTGTTGTAGAGGATCACGGCCTTCTTGACGCCGGGGTGCTGCTTGCGGAGCGCCGCCAGGCCCGTGCCCAGCGCGCGGGCCGCGCCGGGGTTCATCGTGTAGGCCCACGGGCGGAACTTGTCGGTGAGCCCGGGCGCGGCGGCGGTCGGCGTGATGATCGGCACCTTCAGGCTCTGGGAGAGCGGGAACATGACGCCCGCGCTCGAGCTCGAGATCGACCCGTGGATCATGAGGACGCGATCGGTCTGGGCCAGGCGGCGCGTCAGCGTGACCGACTCCTTCGGGTCGCCGCGGTCGTCGGCGACGACCAGCTCGACCGGCAGCCCGCCGATCCCGCCGGCCGCGTTGATCTCGTCGCGCGCGAACTCGGCGCCGATGAGCCCGTGCTGTCCCCAGTCCACGAAGATCCCGGCCATGGGCATGATCACGCCCAGGCGCACCTTGTCGCCCGCCAGCTTCGCGCCGATCGCCGGCGCCGCCATCAGCCCCGCGAACAGGGCGACAACGAGGCCGATCGCGAGGCCCCGACGTCGAGACTCGAGCATATCGATTCCTCCGCTCACGCCAGGGACAGCGCGAGCCGGTCGAATTCCGTGATCTGCATCTCGCGGCCCATGCCCCAGCGGTTGATCGCCGCCATCACCTCGGCGAGCCTGTCGGCTGGATAGGGCGCGAAGACGAAGCGCTCGCCGGCGCCCCACTGCTCGACGCGCCACGACCGGTCGGCGAACTCCGGAGGCACGCACTTCGTCCAGAGCGGCAGGTAGCGGCCGAGATCGCGCTCGATCGCCGCGTCGGCGCGGGCGAGCGCCGTGAAGTAGCGGCGCAGCACATCGCGCTCGCTCGACTCATCGACCCACCAGAGGGTGTTGAACTCGCCGCCCAGGATCTTTCTGAGCCCGAGCTCTTCCGCCATGTAGATCTGCGGGTCGAGAAGGCTCGCCGCCTCCACCTCACCCTTCAGCAAGGCGTCGAGCCGGCGCCCGAACCCGCCGACGGGCTCGATCTTGATGTCGGTCAACGGCAGGTACGACTCGAGCCGGTAGGGAACGTTGTAGTGGCTGCCCGCCATGAGACCGACCGCGATGGGCACGCCGCGAAGATCTTCCGGCCGGCGGATGCGCGAGTCCGGCCGCACGTAGATCGCGTGGCGCGCCACGCCGTAGGCGTCGGGCACGAACTTCCCCATGCCCGCGCCGGCGTTGCACACGCTGCCCCACGCGCACGCGTTGCCGATCGCCTGCGCGCCCTCGAGGAACGGCTGGTCCTGGGGCCGGAGCTTGTAGCCCCCGCTCCACGCCTTCATCTGGCCGAGGTAGACGTCCCACATCACCTCGGGATCGAGGCCCTCGGCGCCGAAGTACCCCTCCTCGAACGCGATCCACTCGTGCAGCCGCATGCCCGTGGGAAAGATGCGGATCTTCGTGAGGGCGCTCATCGGTTCGGCGACGGTAATACGACGGGCCGAGGCCTGTCAATCCAGGTGTATCATCGCGCGCACGATGCTCGCTCAACAGCTCGTCAACGGGCTGATGCTCGGCGGCGCCTACGCCCTCGTCGCGATCGGATACACGCTGATCTTCGGGGTGCTGAACCTCCTGCACCTGGCACACGGCGAGGTCTTCATGGTCGGCGCCTACGTGGGCCTGGCCCTGGCGCTCGCCGGATTCTCGCCGTGGGTCACGCTCGGCGGCGCGATGCTCGCGGCGGCGGTGCTGGGCGTCGTCATCGAGCGCGTGGCGTTCCGTCCGGTTCGAGATCGCGGCAGCCACGTCACGCCCCTGATGACGACGATCGCCGTCGGTTTGATCCTCCAGCACGCGGTGGTGAAGATGTTCGGCGCTGAGCCGGTCGCGTTCCCCGCGCCCTTCGCGTCGGCCGCCTTCGCGCTGGGCCCCCTGACCCTGTCCTCGGTGCAGCTCCTCATCCTCGCCACGTCGCTCGCGTTGATGGGCGCCCTCGAGCTGTTCCTGCGCGCGACGCCGCTCGGCATGACGATCCGCGCGACCGCCGAGAATCCGACCGTGGCGGGCTTGCTCGGCGTGAACGTGTCGCTGGCGATCGTGGCGACGTTCGCGATCGCCTCGGCGCTCGCCGGCGCCGCCGGGGTGCTCCTGGCCTGGAACTTCACTGGACTGAGCCCGTTCTTCGGCGTCAAGGTGGGGCTCAAGGGCCTCGCCATCATGCTGCTCGGCGGCCTCGGCAACGTCACCGGCGCGATGGTCGGCGGGCTCGTGGTCGGCGTCGTCGAGGTGCTCAGCGTCGCGTATCTCGCGTCGTCCTATCGGGACGCATTCGCGTTCGCGGTGATGATCGTCATCCTCCTCGTGCGCCCCACCGGCCTGCTCGGCGCGCGGCTTCAGACCGGCTGAGGCCCGCGTGCTGTCGGACCACGCCGTCTCGATCCTGATCTTCGCGGGCATCGACGTCATCATGGCGCTCTCATTCTTTCTGCCGGCGTCGGCCGGCCAGCTCTCGGCCGGCCAGGGCGGGTTCATGGCGCTGGGCGCGTACACGGCCGCCTATCTCACGGTGAACCATCAGATGCCGTTCCCGCTGGCGCTGGCCGCCGGCGGGCTGGTCGGCGGCCTGGTCGGGCTCGCCGTGGGCTTTCCGGCCCTGCGGCTTCGCGGCCTCTATCTCGTGCTCGTGACGTTCGGCTTCGGAGAGATGGTGCGCGTCCTGTTCCTTAACCTTCCGGCCTTCGGCGGACCCGCCGGGTTTGCCGGTATTCCGCCCGCGACCACCATCTGGCACGTGCTCGGGCTCCTCGTCGTGCTGGCGTATTTCTTCACGCGGCTCGCGGGCTCGCGGATGGGCCGTGCGTTCGCCGCGCTCCGCGACGACGAGGCGGCCGCCGAGGCGATGGGCGTGAACTCGACCTACGTGAAGCTCACGGCCTTCGCGGCGGGCGGAGTGATCGCCGGGCTCGGCGGCGCCCTCTACGCGCACTACACGCTCTTCATCGATCCCGAGGCGTTCGGCGTCGGACGCTCGCTCTTCGTCATGCTGTACGCCGTCTTCGGGGGGCTCGCGAGCTTCTGGGGCGCCGTCGCGGGCGCGACGATCCTCTCGATCCTTCCGGAGCTCCTGCGCTGGGTGAAGGACTGGCGGGAGATTCTCTACGGACTGCTGGTACTCGCCATGATGCTCGTCCGGCCACAGGGCTTGCTCGACGCGGCCCTGCTGGCCCGGCTCTCGCCGCGCCGTGAGCGGGCCGCTGCTCACGGTTGAGGGGCTCTCCCGGAGCTTCGGGAGCCTCGTCGTCCTGGCGGGCCTCGACCTCACGGTCGAGGCCGGCGGCATTCACGCGATCATCGGACCGAACGGCGCCGGCAAGACCACGTTCTTCAACCTGGTGACCGGGGCGCTCGACGCCGGGAGCGGTCGCATCCGCTTCGACGGCGTCGACATCGCCCATCTGCCGCCGTATCGCCGCACGGCGATGGGGATGTGTCGCACCTTCCAGAACATCCGGCTCTTCGGGTCGATGACCGTGCTCGAGAACGTGCTGCTCGGCCTGCACTGCCGCACGCGAGGCGGGCTCCTGGCGCCGCTGCTCGAGACGCCGTTTCGCCGCTCGCCGGGCGAAGCGGCCGCGCGCTCACGCGCGGTGGAAGTCCTCGAAATGGTCGGCCTTGCGGCGCGGGCCGATCAGGCCGCCGTGGAGCTTCCCTACGGCGAGCAGCGTCGGCTGGAGATCGCGCGTGCCCTCGCCAGCGGCCCTCGCCTGCTCCTCCTCGACGAGCCGTCCGCCGGGATGAACCCTCAGGAGACCCTCGAGCTCGAGACGCTGATCGAGCACGTCAACCAGCTCGGCGTCACGATCTTGCTGATCGAGCACAAGATGTCGCTGGTCATGAAGCTCTCGCGGATCGTCACGGTGCTGAACTTCGGGCAGAAGATCGCCGAGGGGCCGCCGGAGAGGGTGCAGCGCGATCCGCGAGTGATCGAGGCTTATCTTGGGTGACATGGGGGGCCTTGAAGGGACCCCCCACCTCCTGGAAATCCGCGATCTGCACGTGAGCTACGGACGGATCCGCGCGCTGCAGGGGGTGAGCCTGACGGTGCCGCCGGCCGGGATTGTTGCGCTCATCGGCGCCAACGGCGCGGGAAAATCCACGCTGCTGCGGGCGATTTCGGGCGTCGTGCGCGCGCGCCAGGGCTCGGTCAGTTTCCTCGGCGAGGAGCTCGTCGGGCTGCCAGTCCATCAGATCGCCCGGCGGCGCCTGATCCACGTTCCGGAGGGCCGCGGCATGCTGGCGCGCATGACCGTCCTCGAGAACCTCCGCCTCGGCGGCCTGGCCGCGCGCGACCGGCGCGACGCCGCGGCCGACCTGAAGCGCGCGTTCGCCCTGTTCCCGGCACTCCACACGCGCCGGAGCCAGCTGGCCGGGAGCCTGAGCGGAGGCGAGCAGCAGATGCTCGCGATCGGCCGGGCGATGATGGCGCGGCCCCGGCTCCTGATGCTCGACGAGCCGTCGCTCGGCCTGGCGCCGCTCCTGGTGCGCGAGATCTTCCGGATCATCCCGCAGCTCGCCGGCGAGGGAACGGCCGTCTTGCTCGTGGAACAGAACGCGCGCATGGCGCTTCAGTGCGCGGCCCACGCCTACGTGCTGCAGACGGGGCGGGTCGTGCTCTCCGGCCCCGCCGCCGATCTGCTCGCCGCGCCCGAGGTGCAGCGCGCGTACCTCGGCGCCGGCTGAGCCGAGCCGACCTCATGCCGGACGGGGCGTTCTTCGCGTTTCTCGTCGTCGACGGCGCGCTGGCCGGCGCCATCTACGCGCTGGTCGCGCTCGCCTTCGTGGTCGTCTACAAGGCCTCGCGCATGATCAACTTCGCCGTCGGCGAGTGGACCATGGTGGGCTCACGCACGGCCGCCGCGGCGGGCCAGGTACTCGGCACCGGGCTTGCCGGAGCGCTCGTCACCGCCTGTGTGGCCATGATCGGGCTAGCGCTTCTCTTCAACCGGGTCGTCCTGCGGCCGCTGTCCCAGCGCTCGCTGCTCTCGCTGATCATGGTCACGATCGGCGTAGGCATCTTCATGCGCGGCGCTGCGACGGTCGTGTTCGCCGGGTTGCCGGTGCGAATCGTGTCGCCGTTTCCGGCCGACCCGCTCGTCGTCGGCGGCCTGCCGGTCGCGGTCGACAAGATCGCCGCCGCCGCCATCGCTGCCGCGACCATCGCCGCGCTGAGCTGGTTCTTCCACGGCAGCCGCACGGGCCTGGCGCTGCGCGCGGTGGCGAGCGATCAGCAGGTCGCGATGGCGGTCGGCATCGACCTCCACCGCCACTTCGCGCTCACGTGGGGTCTGGTCGGCGTGCTCTCGGTTCTGGCCGGCACGCTGTGGAGCGTCGCCTCGGGCGGCGGATTCGGGATCGAGCTACTCGGGCTCAAGGTGTTTCCGATCGTGATCCTCGGCGGGCTCGACAGCCTGCCGGGCACGATCATCGCGGCCTTCGTCGTCGGAATCCTGGAGTCGCTGGTGACCGGCTATCTCGATCCCCTCGTCGGCGGCGGATTCAGTCACGTCGCGTCCTACGTGGTCCTGATCGCGACGCTCCTCGTGCGGCCGTACGGCTTCCTGGGACGGCCGGATGTCGAACGAGTCTAAGATGGGGCCCCATGGCGGTGGCGGTTGTCGTGCGCCAGGCGATCCCGGTCATGTACGTCGAGTCCACGACGGGTCTGGCCGGCGCGGCGGAAGCCTTCCGTCAGCTGGAGGCGCGGCTACCAGGTCTGAGGCGACGACGGTTCTACGGAACCTTCCAGCCGCCGGATGGTCCGTATCGCGCGTGCGTCGCGATCGAGCCCGGTGACGACCCGCGGGCCATGGGGCTCGCGGAGTGGACCATCCCGGGCGGTGAGTATGGTCGTGCGAAGCTCGACAACTGGGAGGACCACATCCCGGAGATCGGCCGGACCTTCGAGCGCATGGCCAGAGAATGTGAGCGCGATCCGAGGCGGCCGAGCGTCGAGTTCTACAGGAGCCAGAAGGAGCTAGTGCTCCTGTTCCCGGTCAAAGGAAGCGGGCGCGCGCCTCAGGATTCGTAGGCGCGATAGCCGCGCGAGTCGCTCTTCCCGCCGTCCTGATAGTTGACGATCCGCTTCGGCGAGGCGTGCGTACCGAGCAGGCGAAGTACCTCGTCGCCCACGACGCGGAAGCTGTGCGGCACCCCGGGCGGGATGGCGATCGTGTCGCCTCGGCGAAGCGTTACCTTGCGATCCTCCTGGCCGTCGATCCACGCCTCGGCCACGCCGTCGAGGATGTGCAGCACTTCCATGTAGGGATGGGAGTGGACGGGAGCCGCGTAGCCGGGCTGAGAAGTCTGGATGCCCGTGCGAATCGGTGTGGTCCCCTCGTCGTCGCCGATGATCAGCTGATAGACCGCGTCGGGTCCGAACTTCACCACTTCCGTCTCGTCGAGACGCACGACCTTCAGCTCGTCCATGGCTCTCTCCTCTTTGGTCCCCTCAACCCTTCTGTCCAGTGAGTCTCGCGCAGGCGCAGGGGGGAGCGCAAGCTATGACATCATAGGCGGCATGGCGCTCACGGGCGAGATCGTCAAGGAGAAGGCGCGGGAGCTCGGCGCCGACGGGGTCGGGATCGCTGACGCCGCGGTGCTGAACGCGCACCCGCCCGACCCGGCGCATCCGCAGATTCCCTCGCGCATCTCTCCGGAAATCCGCAGCTGCGTCGCGTTCTTCAAGCGGATTCCGGCGGGTGCCTTCCGGGCGCGCGACAACGCTTGCATCCACCACGTGGACCAGCTCGTGCTGCGCGAGATGGACAAGGTCGGCTACCGGATCGCGCGCTTCCTCGAGGAGCACGGCCACTGGGCGTTCCAGACCGCGGCGCAGGAGACGGTCTGGGAGATGAAAACCGCGAGCTACGGCTCGCTCTCGACGCGCCACGTCGCCATCGAGGCGGGGCTCGGCACGATCGGACTCGAGCTGAACTTGCTGACGCGAGAAGCGGGACCGCGCTGTTACACGACGGTCGTCCTCACCGACGCCGTGCTCGAGCCCGACGGCAAGCTCACCGAGCAGCTCTGCATCGGCGAGCCCTGCTCGCGCTGCCTGTATTCTTGCCCGCCCGACGCGGTCCAGCACTGGGGGCTCGACAAGCGTCTCTGCGCGACGTTCGCTCAGGAGTTCGGCTTCTCCACGATCGTCCGCGTCTTCAGCGCGTTCCTGCGCGGCGACGGCGACCGGGCGAAGCTCGAGACGCTGGGCGGCCACGAGTGGTTCGGCATCTGGCAGGGGCTCCTGCGAGTCGTCGGCGCCTTCGGCGACTGCCCGCGCTGCCTTGCCGTCTGCCCGGTCGGCGACGACTACAACCGCTTCCTCAAGGACGCCCATCGCGAGATTCCCGAGAAGACCGACGCCAAGGTCGCCCGGGCGCGCGAGCTGCTCGGCATCCGCAAACGTGGCGAGCCGATCCGCGGCATGGCCGACGGGCGTGTCCGGTGGATCGGCGAGGCCGGCTATCGTCCGTCAGCGCGGCGCGCCGGGAATCCCGCGTGAGTCTCACCGCCGCCGAGGTCAAGGCGAAGGCCAGGGCGCTCGGCGCCGATCTGGTCGGCATCGCCCGCGGGGACGTCCTCGATCGCCACCCGCCCGATCCGGCGCGGCCGCAAACCCCCGGGCGCATCACGCCGGTCGACTCGAAGTCGGTGCTCGTCCTGGGGCGTCGTCTGCTCACGGGAATCAATCGCTTGAAGGGGCACGACGACCGGCACAAGCAGTACTCGTCGGAGCTTGTGCTGTCGGATCTCGAGGAGATCGAGCTGAAGCTCGTCTACTTCCTGGAGGACGCGGGCTTCCCCTCGATCACGGTGCCGCCCGTCCACTTCGATCCGCGCCACTACGATCCCAAGGGCGACACACGCGGGCCGCTCTCGCTCGCCCACGCCGCCGTCGAGGCCGGGCTCGGCACACTCGGGCTGAATTTAATGCTGCTCACGCCCGAGTACGGCCCGCGCGTCATGCTGGGCGCGGTGCTCACGAGTGCCGAGCTCGAAGCCGATCGCCCGCTGGCCGAGCCGCTCTGCGCCGGGGAAGCGTGCGGCCGCTGTCTGCTCGCCTGCCCGGCCGACGCGATCGGCCAGTGGACGCTCGACAAGGAGCGCTGCGCCCCGCTCGCGTCGCCCTACGGCTTCAGCTACCTGATGAGCCACGTCGAGCGCATGGTGCAGGCGCCGCGCGACGAACAGCTTGCGCTCCTGAAATCGAAGGAGTCGTTCATGAGCTGGCAGTCGATCCTGCGCGGCGTCGGCGTCTATTCCGGCTGCACGCGCTGCGTGGACGTCTGCCCGGTCGGCCGCGACTACGAGACGCAGCTCAAGGACGTGCAGGACACGATCGCCGAGCGCACGCCGGAGAAGGAGCGCCGGCTGGCGGAGATGGCGCGCCGGCGCGAAACAGGGGACCACGGACCGCATCACGCGCGCTCGGCGCGCTGGATCGGCGGCCCGGTCGGCCGCTAGGCCTCCGCGCTCACAGCCTCACGCGAACGGATCGTCCTCCGCCGCGCCCTCGCGCCACACGTACTCCATGTTGCGGGCCGAGGTCATCGCCATTTCCCGCCCGTGCAGGCGGGCGATGAGCGCGAGCGCCATGTCGATCCCTGCCGAGACGCCGGACGAGGTGACGATGTTGCCGTCGTCGACCCAGCGCGCCTTGCGCTTCCAGAGCACCTTCGGTCCCTGTTGCGTCACCCAGTCCCAGGCAATCTTGTTCGACGTCGCGGGCCGGCCGTCGAGGAGGCCGGTTCGGGCGAGGAGCGCTGAGCCCGTGCAGACGGTGGTCGTGACGCGGGCCCGCCGGCTCGCCGCCGTGATGCGCTCGACGAGCGCCTGGTCGGCGACCGCCGCGCGCGTCCCGAATCCGCCGGGGATCAGCAAGATGTCGTAGTCGGGCGCCTTCTCGAAGCTCCATTCGGCCCAACTTGCGGGCCCCTCGCCGGCTTTCACCCGGCCGGCCTCGGCAGCCATCGAGAAGATCTCGAAGAACGGGCGCCGCTTGCCGTCGGGCTGCACCACCCGGCACGAGGCGAACGCCTGCACCGGGCCGTAGACGTCGAGGACCGTGAAGCCCTCGAACAGCGCGACGGCGACGCGTTGGACCGGCTGTGTCGTGCTCATTGCTTCTCCTCCAGGAGCGGCACCTTCGCCTTCGCGTAGGTCAGCTTCTGCGTGATGCGGCCGTTCTCGACGTGGAGAATGTCGAGGCCGCGCCATCCGGCCGGCCCCTTCTTCGTCTCGAGCGTGCAGAGCCAGCGGATCAGCGCCTTGCCCGCCGCCGCGTCGACGAAGAGGTCTTCGGTATGGAAGCGCAGCTTTCCGTAGTCGCCGCGGAATTGCGGCACGAACGCGGCGCGGATGGCTGGAGCGCCGCGGTTGATCGTGCCGTTGAACTCGTCATACACCGCGTCGTCGGCCATGAACGACATGACGCCGTCGAGGTCCTCGCGGTTGAACGCCTCGGTGAAGCGAATCACCAGATCGGCGAGCTTCTCACGATCCATCACTACCTTCCTCCCGGGTGCTCGCACCTTCGTCGTTGCGCGTCGGCGTTTCGGGCGCCTCCGTCGTCGTGGCCCCCGACGCACCGTGACAAAGTTGCATACTGACGTCCGAGCGCTGACGCGGGAATGCTCTCGAAGTCCCCAACATCATTACCGCAACGTCTGGCACTTCGCTTGCTCGTCCTGAGACGCACAGGAGGGCGATATGCCGAGCCGAAGCCTGCGCGTCGTCGCGTTCGCATTCGTGGCCCTAGCTCTGACGGTCACCTCGTCGGCCGCCCTGCCAGCACCGCCGGCGCCGCCGATGCCGCCGGCACCAAAGCTGCCGCACCCACCAACGATCGCGCTACCCGCGCCTCCACAGGTCGTCGTCGTACCGAACAGCCCCGTCTACTATGCGCCGGGCGTGAGCTTCAATCTCTTCGTGTACGGCGGCCGGTACTACACGCTTCACGACGGCTCCTGGTTCTATGCGAAGAGCCACAGCGGTCCGTGGGTCTTCGTCGAGCCCCGTCACGTGCCGAAGCCGGTCATCGCGGTGCCGACCCCCTACTACAAGATCCCCCCGGGTCACGCCAAGAAGATGGGCCCGCCGATTCCGGGGCCGGCAGGCCACGGGCCCTCAGCGCCGGGGTGCCCGCCGGGCCAGGCGAAGAAGGGGCGCTGCTAGCCCGTCCACTCGTACTTCTTGGCCGCCTTCTCGTTCAGCTCGGTGCCCCAGCCCGGCGCGGTCGGAATCTTCATGTGGCCCGCCGAGATCTCCGGCAGCGCCGTGAACAGCTCGTCGCGGTAGGGCGTCTGCTCCGGGTCGCTCTCCATGATGCGCACGTTGGAGACCGACGCGCACAGGTTCAGGCTCTGGAACGTGCTGAGGTGGCCGTTGTAGTTGTGGGGCGCGATGTTCAGCTCGTAGGTCTCGGCGAGGTCGGCGACCTTCTTCGCCGCCGAGAAGCCCTGCCACTGCACGTCCACCTTCACCACGTCCATCGCGTGAAGCTCGAAGAAGGGCCGGTACTGGCGGATCGTCTGCAGCTGTTCGCCCGAGCAGATCGGCGCGCGCACGGACGACTTGAGCTGCGCGAGCGCGTGCGGATCCTGGTTGTCGATCTCGAGCCAGAAGAGATCGTAAGGCTCGAGCGCCCGGCCCACGCGGAGCGCCTCGCTCGGCTTGAAGTTCACGTTGATGTCGAGACAGATGCCGACGTCAGGGCCGACAGCGTCGCGCATCGCCGCGATCTGGGTCGTCGCGTGCTTGACGATGTCGCGCGTCGCCACCTGGTCGTGGGGGCCGAGGCGGCCCTGGGTGATGTTCCGCGCCGGCTCGCCCGGCCAGATGATGTTGGTCTTGAACACGGTGTAGCCGCGGGCCGGCGCCTCGCGGGCCGCGTCGGCGATGTCCTGCATGGTCTTGAGCGGCTTCACGCCGAAGAGCTTCCAGTTGTGCGCGCGGTACGTCGCCAGGTGCGACCAGTAGACCCACTGGCGCTCGCGATGCGGCCCGCCCATCAGCTTGTAGACCGGAACGTTGAGCGCCTTGCCGGCCAGGTCCCAGAGCGCCAGCTCGATGCCGGCGATGGCCTGCTGGGTCGCGCCGTACGGGGCCTGGCGCACGGCACGGTAGAGATCGAGGTAGTGCTTCTCGACCGCCGTCGGATCCTTCCCGATCAGGCGCTGGCCGAGATCCTTCACGAGCCCGACGAGACCGTGGGTGATGCCGTCGGAGCCGAACTCGCTGTAGCCGGTGAGCCCGGCGTCGGTGCGGATCGCGCAGAAATGCCAGGGCCGCGGGGGCGTGAAGCCGTTGGACACCACGAACGTCTCGATGCCGGTGATCTTCATCGCGCGTCCTTTCTCGAGCGGTGCGGGGTCGACGTCAGGCGCGTCGCGGCGTGAAGCCCTTGACCGACACGTACTGGTCCGGCCACGGCAGGTCCCATCCCTGCTCGTACGCGGCGTGCCGCGTCCAGTAGGGATCATACAGGTGCCCGCGAGCGAGCACACAGAGATCGGCGCGTCCGGCGGACAGGATGCTGTTGACGTCGTCGTACGAGGCGATGTTGCCGACCGTCATCGTGGGCACGTCGGCTTCGTGGCGGATGCGGTCGCTGAACGGTGTCTGATAGAGCCGGCCGTACACGGGCTTCTGGTCGGGCACCGTCTGGCCGGTCGACACGGTGATGATGTCGCAGCCGTGCTCGCGGAGCCGACGCGCGAAGCCCACGGCGTCGTCCGCATCGAGCCCGCCTTCGGCCCAGTCGGTCGCTGAGATCTTCACTGACATCGGCTTCGCCGCCGGCCAGACGGCGCGCACGGCGTCGAAGACCTCCAGCGGGTAGCGCGCGCGATTTTCCAGAGTTCCGCCGTACTCGTCCCGTCTGACGTTCGTCAGCGGCGAGATGAAGCTCGCCAGCAAGTAGCCGTGCGCCATGTGAAGCTCGAGCATGTCGAAGCCTGCCTGCTCCGCCATCCGCGCCGCCCGCACGAACTGCTCGCGCACCGTGTCCATGTCGCTCCGATCCATCGCCTTCGGCACCTGGCTGTGGGAAAAGTACGGCAGCGCCGAGGCGGACACGAGCGGCCAGTTCCCTTCGGGCAAGGGCTCGTCCATTCCTTCCCAGAGCCGGCGCGTCGAGCCCTTGCGGCCGGCGTGGGCGAGCTGGAGCGCGAACTGCGCCGGGCTCGCCGCGTGAACGAAGTCGACGATGCGCTTCCATGCGGCCTGGTGCTCAGGCCGGTACATACCGGTGCACCCCGGCGTGATCCGCCCTTCGCGGCTCACGTCGGTCATCTCCGCCATCACGAGGGCGGCGCCGCCGACGGCGCGCGAGCCGAGATTAACCAGGTGCCAGTCGTTCGGCGTGCCGTCCTCGGCGGAGTACTGGCACATCGGCGAGACCACGACGCGGTTTGACAGCACCATCTCGCGCAGACGGAAGGGCGTGAACATGGGTGGCGGCGTGCGGGCGCCGACCACGGGTACCTGCGCTTGCTGCTCGGCTCGCCCGGCGAACCAGCGGTCGACCTCGGCGACGAAGCGAGAGTCGCGGGTCTTCAAATTCTCGTGGGTCACGCGCAGGCTGCGGGTCAGGAGGCTCATGGCGAACTGGATCGGCTCGAGCCGGCCGTGGTAGCGCTCCATCTCCTCGAACCACGCCAGGCTCACCTGCGCGGCGCGCTGCAGTCGCTCGACCTCGGGGCGGCGGTCCTCCTCGTAGTCGGCCAGCGCCTTCTCGACCTCGCCGCCGCGCTGGAGCGCGCGGGCCAGCGCGATCGCGTCCTCGATCGCGAGCTTCGTGCCGGAGCCGATCGAGAAATGCGC
>DASRIY010000280.1:0-3022 GCA_035649755.1 Candidatus Methylomirabilota bacterium | reverse complement strand
CACCGGGGTCGAATTGATGGCGCAGCCGCGCGGCAAGCGGCTCCAGGCGGTCACGCTGCTGTCGGGTGGCGAGCGCGCGCTCACGGGCCTAGCGCTGCTCTTCGCCATCTTCTACTTCCGCCCGAGCCCCTTCTGCGTGCTCGACGAGGTCGACGCCCCGCTCGACGATGCCAACATTCACCGCTTCCTCCGAGTGCTCCGGGAGCTCACCGGGCAGACACAATTCCTGGTGATCACTCACAACCGGAAGACTATGGAAGCCGCAGATGTCCTCTACGGCGTCACGATGGAGGAGCCCGGTCTCTCGACCCTGGTTTCGGTCAATCTGAACGCTCAGTAAGTAGATGAATAACCCCTCGGCATAGGCTACGCTCGTGGTATGCCCGCCGTCGGCGCGTACCTCCGCGAGATACGCGAGCGACAAGGGATCTCGATCGATGAGATCGCCCGGTCGACTCGCGTCCTGCACCACTATCTGGAGGTGCTGGAAAGCGACGATCTGGCCTCGCTTCCCGCTCCCGTCTTCGCCAAGGGATTCATTCGCGCGTATTGCCAGGCGCTGGGCATACCGGCCGATGAGCCGATCAGGCTCTATGAGCAGCGGGCCAGTCAGATTCGCCCGAAGGCGGCGGAGCGGGTCGTTGAACGCGCTCCTCAACGAGCTCCCGAACGACCGGCCGAACGGATCACGGAACGGGTGATCGTTGCGCCGGCGCCGGCCCCGCCGCCTCCGCCGCCACGGCCGTCGCTCCTTCCTGCTCCGACGCCCGCTCAACAGGCGCAAGTCGCGGCCGTCGAGCGACGAGACAGCAAGAGCCGCGGAGCAGTGCTCATCAGCTTCGCGCTCCTGGTAGTCATGGGCGCTGCCCTCTACGCGGTCACGGTGGCGCTGCAGTCCGGGCGAGACGACGCGAACGCCACCGCGACCCCGGTGGCCGTGACGGCGCCCGGGCCGGCGCAGGCCCCGACGCCCGAGCCGGCGCCGACTGGGCCCGCCGAGGCTCCTCATCAGCCGGTTGCCGCTCAGCGGCCGGTCGCTGCTCAGCAACCGGCGGCCGCTCAGCCCCCGAAGCCGCAGCCCCAGCCGGCGCCTCCCGCGGTCGCGCCGACCGTGAGCGCGGCGGCCGTCGCGCCGCCGAGCTCGTCGTCGGGCGCGCAGCCGCCGACTTCGGCATCGGCTGCGGTCGCGTCGCCGTATCGGCTCGTTGCACGAACGACCGAGACGACCTGGATCCGCGTCCGTACCGAGGACGGGCGAACCACCGAGGAGACGATCCCCCCCAACGAGGTTCGTGAGTGGGTGTCCAACGGCCCCTTCGTCCTCACGATTGGCAACGCCGGAGGCGTCAGCCTCGAGCTCAACGGCCGTCCCGTCCCGCGGCTCGGCGCGAGCGGAGCGGTCATCAGCCGGTTGGTGCTGCCTCCGGACGTCCAGTGAAGTTCTTCGCCGGGCTGGGCGAGCGCCTGCGCGAGGGACTCAGGCGCTCGCAGGAGTTCCTGGCCGGTGGCCTCGGCTCCGTGCTCGAAAGCGATCGGCCCGTCGACGACGCCCTGCTCGAAGAGCTGGAAGAGCTCCTGATCGCCGCCGACCTCGGGGCGCCGCTCGCCGCCGACTTCGTCAATCGCGCGCGCGAAGAGGTGATGTTCGGGACGGTGACCCGCGCCGCCCAGCTCCGGCCGCTTTTCCGCCGCTTCCTGGTCGACACGCTGGCGACGGCCGCCCAACCGCTGAACCTCGATCACAAGCCGGCCGTCGTACTGCTGCTCGGCGTGAATGGAGCCGGCAAGACCACGACCGCCGCGAAGCTCGCGTCGTCCCTGAAGGGGTCGGGCAAGAGCGTGCTGCTCGCGGCCGCGGACACGTTCCGCGCCGCGGCCATCGAGCAGCTCGAGCGCTGGGGCGAGCGCATCGGCGTCGAGGTCATCCGCCAGGCGGCCGGCTCGGATCCGGCCGCGGTCGTCTTCGACGCGGTCAAGGCCGCCACGGCGCGCTCGCTCGACGTGCTGATCGTCGACACCGCGGGCCGTCTGCACACCAAGACCAACCTGATGGACGAGCTGGCGAAGCTCCGGCGCGTCGTGGAGCGCCAGCTTCCCGGCGCTCCGCACGAGACCCTGATGGTCCTCGACGCGCCGACCGGTCAGAACGGGTTCGCGCAGGCCCGGATGTTCCACGAGGCGATCGGTCTCACCGGCGTGTGCCTGACCAAGCTCGACGGCACCGCCAAGGGCGGGATCGTCGTCCGCATCGTCCGCGAGCTCAAGGTGCCGGTGAAGCTGATCGGCCTCGGCGAGCGCGTCGAGGATCTCCAGCCGTTCGACTCGCAGGCCTTCGTGGACGCGCTGGTCGCCGAATCTTGACGGCGGACGAGTCGGGCGACCGCTTCATGCGGCGGGCGATCGAGCTCGCCGAGCGCGGTCGCGGGCTCACGTCGCCGAATCCGATGGTCGGAGCCGTCATCGTCGCGCCCGGCGGCGAGGTCGTCGGCGAGGGATTTCACGAGCGGGCCGGGGCGGCGCACGCCGAGGCCGAGGCCCTGCGCGCGGCAGGCGCGCGCGCCCGCGGCGGCACGATGTACGTCACGCTCGAGCCCTGCTCCCATCACGGCCGCACCCCTCCGTGCGCGTCCGCCGTCGTTGCCGCGGGTATCGTGCGCGTGGTCGCGGCGATCGGCGACCCCAACCCGCTCGTGTCGGGCCAGGGCTTCGCCGAGCTACGCCGAGCGGGTATCGAGGTGGTCACCGGCGTTGGAGCCTCGGAGGCCGAGCGCCAGAACCGGGTTTTCCTGACCGCGATGCGCGAGCGGCGGCCCCACGTCGTCCTGAAGGCCGGCATGACGCTCGACGGCAAGATCGCCGACCTCCATGGCGCCTCACGCTGGATCACCGGAGGGCCGTCCCGGGAGCGCGCACACCTCCTGCGGAGCGAGTCCGACGCGATCGTCGTGGGCATCGGGACCGTGCTGCGCGACGATCCCGAGCTCACCGTGCGGCTCGGACGGCCCTGGCCCCGCGAGCCGTT
>DASRIY010000279.1:0-10308 GCA_035649755.1 Candidatus Methylomirabilota bacterium | reverse complement strand
GGCGATCCCTCGACCACGGAGCCGGTCGAGTCGTCCACCGTGTAGTCGACGAGCGAGACGGCGAAGTACACCGTGGCCCAGTCCTGGCCGCTCTCCTGCCAGGCTTCGGTCAGCTGGGCCCGCCCGATCTGAATCCGCTCGATGCGGTTCGTGCGGCGGGCGCTGCGGAGCTGATCGCACTGGGCCTGCAGCCGCGCGTACTCCTGAGGCGTCAGGCGGTCCTGCACGGCGCTCAGGTCCCGGCGGGCGATCCCTTGCTGGATGTCGACGAAGGACGCCTTGGCGAGCTCGACGAAACCGTCCGGATCGAAGCTCGCGTCCATGCCGCGAATGTGCTGGATCCCCCGATCGAGGTCCGACACGCCCGCCGGCATCTCCATGGTCACAGCACCGCCTCCGGATGACCAGCCCTGTCCGGCCGCGCTCGAGGCGCTCCGGCCGTCGGCGCCGGCATACGCGGGCTGCGGCTGGCTACGGCCGCGGAGCATGCGGAACAGGAAGAACGCCGCGCCGCCGATGAGCAGGAGCTCGAGAAGCCCGAAGCCCCCGCCGAAGCCACCGCCCATGCCGCCGAACAGCATCGAGCCGATTAGCCCGCCGAGGGCGAACCCGGCGATGCCGCCCATGAGGCCACCGAACATGCCGGGGCGCTGAGGCTGAGCCATCGGCGCGGGGTTAGAGGCCGGCGGCGGCGTCACCCGCGAGGGGCTCGACGGCGAGGACGGTGAGGTTGGCGTCGAATAAGACCGTGAGCCGCGGCTCCCGCCGCTCCCGGCACGCGCCCAGACGGTCGCGGTGTCGAGGACGAGAACCGTGGCAAGTGCACATCCAAGTATGAGCGGGAAGACTCGTGTGCGCATGGAGGTACCTCCAGCGTTCATTCTATCGTGGACAGCTACCAAGGTGTGGCGATCCTCAGGGAATGAGGAGCACCTTCCCCGTCGTCTTGCGGCCTTCGAGCGCCCGGTGCGCCTCGGACGCGTCCTTCAGCGGAAACTCGAACTCGGTGCGCAGCTTGATTTTGCCGTCGCGAATCCAGCCCAGGAGCTCCTCGGAGCGCTGCAGGAGCTCGGCGCGCGTGATGATGTGGTGGTTCAGGCTGGGCCGTGTGAGGAAGAGCGAGCCCTTCGCGTTGAGCGTTTGCGGATCGAACGGGCCGATGGGGCCGCTCGACTGGCCGTACAGCGCCATCATGCCCCGCGGCGCCAGGCAGTTGAATCCCTTGTCGAAGGTCGTCTGGCCGACCGAGTCGTAGACCACCTGGAGCCCCTTGCCGTCGGTCAGCCGCTTCACCTCGGCCTCGAAGTCCTGTCTCGTGTACAGGATGACCTCGGAGGCTCCGGCCTCGCGCGCGAGCTTCGCCTTGTCCTCGGTGGACACCGTCCCGATGACGCGCGCGCCCCGCATCTTCGCGATCTGGCACAGAAGCAAGCCGACGCCGCCGGCCGCCGCGTGCACGAGACAGGTGTCGCCGCTCTTGAGCGGATAGGTCGAGCAGGCGAGATAGTGGGCCGTCAGCCCCTGGAGCATCGCCGCCGCGCCCTGACGGGTGGTGATTCCGGCCGGCAGCCCCACGAGGCGCGCCGCCGGCACCACGGCGTACTGGGCGTAGGCGCCCGCCACGCCGGTGTACGCGACCTTGTCGCCCACCTTCACCTCGGTCACGTTGGACCCGACCGCGGTGACCGTGCCGCCGGCCTCCAGACCGAGCGTCAGCGGCAGGTTGAGCTTGTACTGGCCCGAGCGCTGGTAGACGTCGATGTAGTTGATGCCGGCCGCGTCGACCTTGACCGTGGCCTCGCCGGCTTTGGGCTGGGGCTCCGCCACGTCCTCATAGCGCAGAACTTCGGGACCGCCCGGCGTATTCACGCGAATGGCTTTCATGGGATCGTCCTCCCTAGGGTTCGGCTCCTGCGCCGCGAATTATAGCAGGGGCGCCCTGAGCCCGGCGTCGGCGCCGAGCCGCCCGCGGAGCCAGTGATACATCGCGTAGCACTCGAGCGTGAACGGCGGGAAGCCGAGGTAGCCGAGCACGGGCATCTCGAAGATCTTGACCGAGCCGAGATACGGCACGCTGTATGTCCATCGTGTCGCCGCCCAGTAGTTCCAGAATTCCCAGAGCACGCCGCAGATCGCCCCGGCGGCCAGGAGCGCCAGCAGTCGCGAGGCGTCACCGAGTGCGAGATCGGCGAGCCAGGAGGGCCGCCCCCGGCGATAGTTCAGCGGCTCGAGCAGGAGCGCCCAGCCAACCCAGACGAGCGGCACGAGCCAGGCCGAGACGAACAGCAAGGGCACCGCGATGCTCACCGCCCCCGCCGCCACGGCGAGCCCCAGCAGCCGCGGCGACGGGCGCCAGGGCGCGACGCGGGCGCGCGTGAAGAGCGTCGCGCGCAGGACCGTCGCGGTGAGGAACATGCCGGGAAAGATCGTCGCGAAGGCCCAGTCGTAGCCGACCCGCCGCACGAACAGATTGGGCTCGAGGCCGTGGTAGCGCCACCAGAGACCGGCCGCGGCCTCGCCACCCTCCCAGAATCGCGGCGCGTTGTAGAGCTCGAACAGCCACCAGCAGACGATCGACGCCAGCGCGACGAGCACGCCTTCGACGCGATCGGTCGTGAGGTAGGAGCGTCCGATGAGACGCGCGGCCAGTCCGTCCATGAAGAGGACGTAGCCCGTCCAGACGATCGGGGTGAACCAGCCCGCCACGAGCGGCTCGCGCGCGAGCAAGAGGGCCTCCGCCCCGACGACGATGCCGAGGCCGACCCAGCCGTGCGCCCGCACGACGGGGGCTGCCCTCCCCTATCGCATCGCAGCGAGATCGATCGTGAAGCTGCTGACGTCCCGGCCGTCCGCGTCGCGGATGACCAGCGTGAGGCGAGAGCTCGCCGTCAGGTCCTTGGTCGGGAACCGGTAGGTGCAGCGCGCCACGTAGGTTCCGGCCTCCGTGCGAGCCGCGGTGCGCTCGTTCTGCACGAAGGCGGGTGCGATCTCCTGACCGCCCGCGAGGAGCCGCGGCGCGTAGAAGCGCGCGAAGTCCTCGCGCGGACCGCGAAGCTGCGCCAGGATCACCAGCCGGTCCTGCTGGCTCTTGAGCAGCTTCTCCGGCTCGTCCGGTTTCAAGGGCTCGTTCTTGAACGCGGCCTGGCGCGACGCAATGACGATGCGATGAAACGGGGTGAGGACGGTGACGCTGTCACCCGACGGGTTGGCCACCCGCCACTCGGCGTCGAACGACTCCTGGGTGACCGAGCGCGCGCCCACCCGGATCGCGTCGCTCCGTTGCTCGGGGCCCAGCGTGAACGACACCGCGAGCGCCCCCGGCGGCCCCACGACGAAGAGACCGAGGAGGCACGCAGCCGCGCGGAGCCTCATTTGATCTCGCCGACGGTGACGAGGCTGAAGGAGTCCGGCGGAAAGTATTTGGCCGCGACGTCCTGGATGTCCTTGGCGGTGACGCGGCCGATGCGCTCCTTGTACCGATCCGCGTAGTCGAGGCCGAGCCCCTGATCCTCGACGGCGGCGAGGAAATCGGCCACCTTCGCCGACGTGTCGAGCCGGAACGGGAAGCTCCCGATCAGGAACTGCTTGGCGAGCGCCAGCTCGCGATCGGACACCGGCTCGCGCGTCATCCGGGCCAGCTCATCGCGGATCATCGCCACGACCTTCGGGACCTCGGCCGTGCGAGTTTGGGCGCTCACGGCGAAGGCCGCCCCGTATCGCGCCGGCGAGACCCAGCTGTAGACCGCGTAGGCGAGCCCCGATTCCTCGCGCACTTTCGTGTACAGCCGCGACGTCGACCCGCCGCCGAGCACGTAGGAGGCGACGGAGAGCGGGAAATAGTCCGGATCCGTCTGCCGCACCGCGCGCCGGCCGAACATGAGCGTCGACTGCGTGAGCTCGCGCTTGACCTTCTCCTCGCGCGGCGTCATCGCGGTCGTCGGCGGCGTGATCGCCGGTGGCGCATCGGACGGGCGAGCCCACGAGCCGAAGCGCGCGGTGATCTCGCGGCGCGCCTCGTCGACCGTGACGGCGCCCACCACCGCGATGATGGTGGCGTCGGGGCGCGCGTGCCGCGCGTAGAACTTCACGACATCGTCACGCGTGAGGCGCGCCACCGATTCGCGGGTGCCCTCGACCGGCCGGCCGTACGGGTGACCCGGGTAGACCAGCCGTGACAGGGCGCGGGTGGCCAGCGTGCCCGGATCTTCCTCGGAGCGCTGAATGGCCGCCCGGATCTCGGCCACCTTGCGCGTCACTTCCGGGGCGGGGAAGGTCGGCGAAAGAACGGCCTCGGACAGGAGATCGAGCCCGAGGGCGATGTCCTTCTTCTGGACGGCCAGCGCGGCGGTGAGGCTGTCGCGGCCGGCCCCGGCCTCGAGGCTGCCGCCCACGAACTCGATGGCCGAGTCGATCTCGGGCCCGGTGCGCTTGGCCGTGCCCCGCGTCAGCACGGAGGCCGTCAGGTTCGCGAGTCCGGCCTGATCGTCAGGGTCGAAGGCGGCACCGGCCCGCGTGAGGACGCGGACTGCGACGATCGGCACGGCCGGTCGCTCGGCCACGAGCAGCACGATGCCGTTGGGCAGGACCTCCCGGTGCGCGAGCGGCGCGGCGCCGCCCGGCGCCGCCGCGAGGACTCCCGCCAGGGCGACAGCACCCGCGAGCGCCATTCGCGTTCTGGAAGCGCCCGGGCTCATCGGGGCTTCGGCAGCAGCACGCCGACGGTCTTCCGATCCGGCGCGAACCAGGCATTCGCCACGCGGGTCAGATCGGCGGCGGTGACCGCGCGGATCTTGCTCATGAAGGTGTCCTTTTGCGCGTAGCCGCCGATCAGCTCGAAGCGCGCGAGCATCGAGGCCCGGCGGTGAACCGAGTCCTCCTGGAAGACGAACGAGGACTCGATTTGATTCTTGGCGCGCGCCAGCTCCTCGTCGGTCACCGGCTCAGTCTTGAGCCGCTCCATGTGCTTGCTCAGCTCGGCCTCGAGCGTCTCGGGCTTCTGGCCCGGCATGGGCGTGGCCCAGAACCAGAAGAGGCTCGGGTCGAGGGCGAAGTACGAGTAGTCGCCGCCCGCCTCGAGCGCGAGCTGCCGCTGGTAGACGAGATCGCGATAGAGCCGCGAGGCGCGCCCTCCGGACAGGATGGTCGACAGCACCTCGAGGGCGGGCGCGTCGTTCGAGCGGTGATTCGGCACGTGCCACGCCATGTAGACAATGGGAAGCTCGGCTTCCTTCGTCACGACGACCCGCCGCTCGCCGTTCTGCGGCGGCTCGACGGCGAGCACCGGGGGCGGAGTCTTGCCCTTGGGAATCTTCCCGAAGGTCTTCCTGATCTTGTCCATCACGGCCTGGGTCTTGAAGTCGCCGACGGCCACGACGATCGCGTTGTTCGGGACGTAGTACGTCTTGTAGAACGCGCGAATCTCGGCCGGCGTGATCCGCTTGATGTCTTCCATCCAGCCGATGATGGGAAAGCCGTAGGGATGCGCCTTGAACGCGACCGAGCCGACCTCCTCACCGAGGAAGCCGCCCGGGTCGTCCTCGGTCCGCGTGCGGCGCTCCTCGATGACCACCTCGCGCTCGGAAGCGATCTCCTTGGGATCGAGCAAGAGGTTCTGCATGCGATCGGCCTCGAGGTCGATGACGAGGTCGATCTTGTCGGCGGCGATGTCGACGTAGTACGAGGTCACGTCCTGCGAGGTGAACGCGTTGTCCTGGCCGCCGTTCTCCTCGACGAGCCGCGCGAACTGCTTGGGTCCGCGCGTCGGCGTGCCCTTGAACATCAGGTGCTCGAGGAAGTGGGCGATCCCGGTCGCGCCGCGCTGTTCGTCGCGCGAGCCGACGCGGTACCAGACCTGGAACGACACGATCGGGCTCCGGTGATCCTCGAGCAAGAGGACGCGCAGCCCGTTGTCGAGCGTGGAGGCGACGACCCGGTCCGCCGCCGGCGCCGAGGATGCGGCGAGGAGCACGAGGATCGCGAGGAGAGAGACGACGCTGCGCACCGGACTGATTATACCGAACGGTGTCTACCCGACCGTTGTATCATCCACCCGATGCGCTCGTCCGGCATTGCCGCGCTGCTGATCGCCGTCCTCGCGGTTCCCCGATTGGTCCTCGCGCAGCCGTGCACGGAATCGCTCGCAACGCTCTTCGAGCGGGTGTCGCCCACCGTCGTCTCCATCCAGGCGACCAAGATCAACAAGGCGAAGCCGCAGCGCCGGTTCGAGACCGTGGTGGGATCGGGCGTCGTCATCGAGCGCGACGGCCAGGTACTCACCAACGCGCACGTCGTCGACGGCGCGGCCTCGCTCTCCGTCACGCTCGATTCCGGGGCCAAGACGCCGGCCCGCGTGCTCGGGATGGACACGGTGACCGACCTCGCCCTGCTCCGGCTCGAGGTGACGACGCCCCTGCCCGCGGCGCGCCTCGGCGATTCGGCGTCGCTGCGTGTGGGCGACGAGGTCGTGGCGATCGGCAACCCGATGGGGCTCGAGCAGACGATGACCCGCGGTATCGTGAGCGGGCTCAACCGGATCCTGCCCGGCCTCGCCGAGCAGCCGATGATCCAGACCGACGCGCCAATCAACCCCGGCAACTCGGGCGGCCCGCTGGTCGATCGCTGCGGCGCGGTCATGGGCATCAACACGTTCATCTCCGAGGAGGCGAACTCGATCGGCTTCGCGCTGCCGATCAATGCCGCCAAGGCGGTGCTCCGCGACCTGCGCGAGACGGGACGCGTCGCGCGCCCGTGGCTCGGGCTCCAGGGCCGCGAGATCGACTCCACGTTCGCGTCGCTCTTCCGCCTGTCACTCTCCCCCGGCTATCTCATCGAGGTCGTGTACGAAGGCAGCCCCGCTGAACGGGCCGGCATCCGCGGCGGCACCCTGTCGGTGGTCGTCCAGGGCGAGGAGTACCTCGTCGGCGGCGACATCCTGAGCTCGATCGAGGGCACCCCGATCAAGACGCATCAGGACTATCTCGCGAAGGTGAAGACGCTCAAGCCCGGCCAGCGGGTGCGCGTCGCGATCTTCCGCGAAGGTCAGAAGCGGGAGCTGACGCTCACCGTGTCCGAGCGGCCGCGCCTGCCCACCGACCTCGTGGACTAGCTCTCACACCAGAAGACGCCGCGCCGTCAGGAAGATCTCCCGCAGCATCGGCCGAGTGAGCTTGCCCGTGAAGGTGTTCTGCTGGCTCGGATGATACGACGCGATCAGCGTCACCCCGTCCTCGAAGCGCACCTGCGCGCCGTGGCCGAACCGCGGCGCGGGCCGCGTCGGCGCCTCACCGAGGGCGCGCCGCGCTCGCAGGTACGCGAGCCAGCCGATGCGACCGAGCCCGACCACCACCCGCACACGGCTGAGGAGGCGGAGCTCCGTCAAGAGATAGGGCTCGCAGCGGGCGATCTCGGCGGGTATCGGCTTGTTCAGGGGCGGCGCGCAGCGGAGGGCGGCCGTGATGTACGCGCCGCGGAGCTCGAGGCCGTCGCCGCGGCGCTCGGAATTCGGCTGGTTGGCGAACCCGGCGTGATGGAGCGCCTCGAAGAGCCAGTCGCCGCTCCGATCCCCGGTGAACATCCGTCCGGTGCGGTTGCCCCCGTGCGCGGCCGGCGCCAGCCCCACCAGGAGGAGCCGCGGATCCGGGTCGCCGAAGCCCGGCAGCGGTCGCGCCCAGTAGCGCTGGCCGTGGTATCGAGGAGGCGGCTTGACCGCTACTGCCTCGCGATGGGCCACCAGGCGCGGACAACGGCGGCAGTCGACGATCGTCCGGTTCAGCTGCGCGAGCGTCTCTTGCTTTGGCAATCCGGCCGGATTGTGCCACGGTGAAGAGCATGCCGTCATCGGCCGACCGCTCCGCCGCGACGCGGGTGCCCGCGCTCATCATTCACGGCGGCGCCGGCGCCGACCCGCGCGAGGGGCGCGAGGAGCTTCGCCGGGGCATGCGCGCGGCGGCCCTCGCCGGCTGGCGGGTCCTCTCTTCGGGCGGCGCCTCGCTCGACGCCGTCGAGGCCGCCGTGCGCGCGCTCGAGGACGACCCTCAGTTCAACGCCGGGCGCGGCTCGGTCCTCAACCGCGACGGGATGGTCGAGATGGACGCGTCGATCATGGAGGGCGACCGGCTACAGTGCGGCGCCGTCGCGGCGGTCCCGCGCGTCGCCAACCCCGTCACGCTCGCGCGCCGCGTTCTCGACGCCGGCCGGCACGTCCTGCTCGTGGGCGATGGGGCGCTCGCCTTCGCCCGGTCCTCGGGCATCGCCGAGTGCGATCCCGCGACGCTCATCACCGACCGCCAGCGCAAGCGCCACGCCGAGCGTGCCCAGCGCAGCACGATCGGCGGCACGGTCGGCGCGGTCGCCCTGGACCGGAACGGGACCATCGCCGCCGCGACGTCGACCGGCGGCACCGCCGGCAAGGCGCCGGGGCGTGTCGGGGACAGCGCGCTGATCGGCTGCGGCACCTACGCCGAGAGCTCCGTGGGCGGCGTGTCGTGCACCGGCGACGGCGAGGCGATCATCCGCGTGGTGCTCGGGCACCGGACCCTCGCGTATCTGAAGGACGCCGGCGATCCCGACTACGCCGCGAAGGTCGCCGTCGATCTCCTCGTCGAGGAGGGTCGCGGACAAGGCGGGCTCATCCTGCTCGACTGGCGCGGCCGCCCGGGCTTCGCCTACTCGACGCCGCTCATGCCCGTCGCGATCATGTCGCCGGCGCTCGGCGAGCCGCGGACGCCGTTTTGAACGAGATGCCGAGCATCGCTGACATCGAGGCCGCGCGCCACCGGCTCAAGGGCGCGATCCTCGACACGCCCTGCGCGTACGCGCAGACGCTGTCGGAGATGAGCGGCGTGCGCTGCTACCTCAAGCTCGAGAACGTCCAGATGACCGGCTCGTTCAAGGAGCGCGGCGCGGCGAACCTCCTGATGCAGCTCGATGCCGCCGAGCGGGCCACCGGCGTCGCCGCCGCCAGCGCCGGCAACCACGGGCTGGCCGTGGCCTTCCACGCGGCGCGGCTGGGGATCCGCGCGCTCATCGTGATGCCGGAGTGGGCGCCGCTCATCAAGGTGACCTCCGCGCGCCGCTACGGCGCCGAGGTCATCCTGGCCGGCGCCAACTACGACGAGGCGTACGGTCGGGCCCGCGAGATCGCGAGCGAGCGCGGCCTCTACTTCGTGCACCCGTTCGACGATCCGCGCGTCGTCGCCGGCCAGGGCACCATCGGGCTCGAGCTCCTCGAGCAGCGGCCCGATCTGGACGCCGTGGTCGTGCCGATCGGCGGCGGTGGCCTGATCGCCGGCGTCGGCCTGGCGATCAAGGCCGCCCGACCCGATGTGCGCGTCATCGGCGTGCAGGCCGAGGCGCTGCCGGCGATGCGGCGGGCGCTCGAGGCGAGAAGCCGCGTCACGCTGCCGTCGGCGCCGACGATCGCCGACGGCATCGCGGTCCGTCAGGTCGGCGAGCTGACGCTCGCTCTCGCCTCGCGCTGCGTCGACGAGGTCGTGACGGTGACGGAGGAGGAGACGGCCAACGCCATCCTCCTGCTACTCGAGATCGAGAAGACCGTGGTCGAGGGGGCCGGCGCGACCCCTCTGGCGGCGATCCTGAACCGCCGGCTCGGCCTGGCCAGGCGCAACGTCGTGCTCGTCCTCACCGGCGGCAACATCGACGTCACGATGATCTCGCGGATCATCGTGCGCGGCCTCGTCAAGGACGGCCGCCTCGTGCGCTTCGGCGTGATCCTCCGCGACCAGCCCGGTGCCCTCGCGCGTCTGACGGCGCTCATCGCCGAGTGCCGAGCCAACATCGTGCACATCGAGCACGACCGCGCCTTTTCTCACGCCGCGATCGGTGAAAGCCGGGTCGAGCTCACCCTCGAGACGGCCGGCGCCGAGCAGATCGCGGCCGTCAAGCAGCGCCTCACCGAAGCCGGCTACGGCCTCGAAGAACCGTACTCCTGATCTCAGAGGCTGCTGAAAAGGGCCCACCTGCTTCGTTGGCGCCCTCGGCTGAGCAGCCTCTCAGTGTTCGAGGGCGGTGAGGATGGCGGCGCGCGCGCGCTCCGCCAGATCGGCCGCCGCGCGGCGCGGCTCGAGCGTGGGGTCGGGCTTGAGAACCGGGTGGTAGCTAATCTTGATAGTCCCACGACGCGGGAACACGCGGCCCGGCGGCCACGATGCGTGACCGCCGGTGATCGTGACCGGGAGCACCGGTACCTGGAGCGACGCCGCCAGACGGAACGCGCCGGGTTTGAAGCGTTCGATCTTCCCCGTGCGCGTCCGCTCCCCCTCGGGAAAGATCATGACGACGTGGCCCGCC
>DASRIY010000278.1:0-16206 GCA_035649755.1 Candidatus Methylomirabilota bacterium | reverse complement strand
CGCCGCGAGTACGATCGCGACAACCAGCATGATGAGCCGCTTCATCTATCGTCTCCTCTCAGGGGATCAGCCATCCTTTGGACTTCTCTACCGCGCGCCGCCAGCCATCGTACCGCGTCGCCCGCGTTGATTCGTCCAATCGCGGCTCGAAGCGCCGCTCGAGGGCCCAGCGCTTGCCCACCTCGTCGGCCGAGCGCCAGACGCCGGCGCCCAGCCCGGCCAGGTACGCAGCGCCGAGCGCGGTCGTCTCGATGATGCGAGGGCGCAGCACCGCCACGTTCAGGAGATCGGCCTGGAACTGGCAGAGGAAGTCGTTGGCGACGGCGCCACCGTCGACCCGGAGCCCCTCGATCGAGATTCCGGCGTCGGCGGCCATCGCCTCCAGCACGTCCCGGCTCTGGAACGCGATCGATTCGAGCGCCGCCCGCGCGAGGTGCGCCCGGGTCGTTCCGCGGGTGAGCCCGACGACCGTTCCGCGCGCGTACATGTCCCAGTGGGGCGCGCCCAGGCCCACGAACGCCGGAACGAAGTAGACGCCGCCGGTGTCGGGTATCGATTCCGCCAGCTCCTGGCTCTCCGCCACATTCTTCAGAATGCCGAGGCCGTCGCGCAGCCACTGGATGGCCGCACCCGCGATGAACACACTGCCCTCGAGCGCGTACGTCGTCTGCCCGCCGATGCGCCAGGCGATGGTCGTCACGAGCCCGTGCGACGAGGCGACCGGCACCGCGCCGGTGTTGAGCAGCATGAAGCATCCCGTGCCGTACGTGTTCTTCGCCGCGCCGGGCGTCAGGCACGCCTGCCCGAACAGCGCGGCTTGCTGGTCGCCGACGACGCCGGCGATTGGTACGCCGCGCGGGAGCCAGCCGAGATCGATTGTTTCGCCCAGCACTCCGGCCGACGGGCTCACCGCCGGCAGCACCCGGCGCGGCACCTTCAAGATCTGGAGCATCTCGTCATCCCAGTCGCCGGTACGCAGATCGAGACAGAGCGTCCGCGACGCGTTGGTCGCGTCGGTCGCGTGTACGCCGCCGCCCGTGAGCTTCCAGATGAGCCACGCGTCGACCGTGCCGAAGGCCAGGTCGCCGCGCTCGGCGCGGGCGCGGGCGTCCGCGACCTCGTCCAGGAGCCAGCGGATCTTCGTGCCCGAGAAGTAGGCGTCGAGGACTAGCCCGGTCTTGGCGCGCACCAGGCTCTCGACGCCGTCGGCCCGCAGTTGGTCGCACAGGGGCGCCGTCCGCCGGCACTGCCAGACGATCGCGCGATGAATCGGCCGGCCCGTCGCGCGCTCCCACACGATGGTCGTCTCGCGCTGGTTGGTGATGCCCACGGCCGCGATCTCGGATCCGCTCACCCGCGCCTCGCCGAGGGCCGCGCGCGCGGCGCGCTCGACCGTGGACCAGATCTCCTCGGGGTCGTGCTCGACCCAGCCGGGCTGCGGGAAGTACTGCGGAAGTTCCGCGTAGCCGCGGGCGAGCACGCGGCCGTCGGGATCGACGACCAGCGCCGTCGACCCGGTCGTTCCCTGGTCGAGCGCGAGGATGTGCCGGCGCGTACTCATCGCACGACGAGCCGCCTGGCCACGTCGGGCCGGTCCGTGGTGAGGATGTCGACGCCGAGCGCGAGCATCCGGCGCATCGCCGTCTCGTCGTTCACCGTCCACACCCCGAGCGAGACCGAGGCTGAGCGCGCCGCCGCGACCACCCGCTCGTCGACCAGCGTTTGCTCCAGGCCCACGTCGGTGGCCCCGGCGGCGCGCGCCCAGTCGATGGTGACCTCGGGGCGGACTCCGGCGCGCTCGACGGTGAAGGGCTCGATGAGGAAGCTCGTGCGCATGCGGGGAGCCAGCTCGCGCACCCGCACGATCGTACGCGGATCGAACGCCATGATCGTGGCGCGCGTCTGCATCCCGGCCGCGGCCACCGCCGCCAGAACTCGCTCCTCGACGCCGTCGTACCGGTCGCCCGGCGCCGGCTCCTTCACCTCGATCAGGAGCCCCGCGTGCGACGGTGCGGCCGCGGCCAGCACCTCGTCGAGCGTCGGCACACGCTCGGCGCTCGAGGTGCCCCCGGGGCCCCGAAGCCGCAGGCGTCGAAGGTCGGCGGCCGTCGTCGACGCAACCGCACCGGTTCCATCGGTCGTCCGGTCGACGGTGGCGTCGTGGATCACGATGACCACGCCGTCGCGGCTCTGGTGCACGTCGAGCTCGATGAGATCGCTGCCGAGCGCGATGGCGCTCTGGAACGCGAGCAGGCTGTTCTCCGGCCAGAGGGCGGCGCCGCCGCGGTGCGCCGCGATGCGCGTCACTTCTCGGCCTCGATCAGGCCCTTCACGAACCACCGCTGCATGGCGACGATGATCGCCACCGGCGGCAGCAGGACCATCATGGCCGCGGCCATCGCGACGTTCCATTCCGGTAGCTGCGAGGTCCGCGGTATCAAGGCGTCGATCCCGATCACGGCCGTTCGCATCTCCTGGCTGTTCGTGATCATGAGCGGCCAGAGGTAGTCGTTCCAGCCGTAGACGAACAGGATCACGAACAGCGCGGCGATGTTGGCGGTCGACAGCGGCAAGAGGATCGACCACAGGAACCGGAGCGGGCCGGCGCCGTCGAGCTGCGCCGCCTCGGCGAGCGAATCGGGAATGGTCCGGTAGTACTGCCGGAACAGAAAGGTCCCGGTCGCCGACGCCATGAGCGGCACGGTGAGCCCCCAGTAGGTGTCGACCCAGCCGAGGACGCTGACGACCTGGTAGGTCGACACGATTCGCACCGGGACCGGCAGCATCAGCGTGATGAAGATCATCCAGAAGACGAGCTGCTTGCCGCGAAAGTCGAAGTACACGATCGCGAAGGCGGAGAGGAGCGAGATGACGATCTTCCCGAGCGCGACCGCGAGGGCGACGATCGTGCTGTTGAGGAGGAGCCGGCCCATTCCCACGCGCGCCCACGCGTCGGCGTAGTTCTGGACCAGATGGGTCGACGGCGCGAGTTTCGGCGGCAGGCTGGTCACCTCGTCGAGCGACTGTGTGCTGATGACGAACGCGTAGTAGAGCGGGAACGCGAGCACCACGATCGACGCAGCCAGGATCCCGTGGGCGATCACGCTACTCCGGCCCATCAGTACGTGACCTTCTTCTCCGCGTACCGGAACTGCGCGGCGGTCAGCGCGATCACCAGCAGCATCAGGATCACCGACTGCGCCGCCGAGTAGCCGAGCTGGAGGCCGTCGAAGCCGTCCTTCCACGCACGATAGACCAGGATCGACGTCGCGTCGCCCGGGCCGCCCTGCGTGACCGCGTGGATGAGGCCGAACGTCTCGAAGAACGCGAAGGTCATGTTGAGCGTGAACAGGAAGAACGTCACCGGTGACAGGAGCGGGAACGTGATCGCGAAGAATCGGCGGATGGGTCCTGCCCCGTCGACGCTGGCCGCCTCGAGCACCGAGCCGGGGATGGCCTGGAGCCCGGCCAGGTAGAAGGCCAGGTTGTAGCCGAACTGCTTCCAGATCGCCGCGATGACGATCAGCATCAGCGCCACCCAGCCCTTCAAAAACCAGTTGAACTGATAGGCGGTCAGGAACGACAGGAGGTACGGCAGGACGCCGAACGACGGATGAAAGACGAAGAGCCAGATGACCCCAGCCACCGCCGGCGCGATGCCGTAGGGCCAGAGAAGCAGCGTGCGATACAGGGCCAGCCCTCGAATCTTCGCGTTGGCGAGCGAGGCGAGGAGCAGCGCCACCGCCAGGCCCGCGACCGTCACCACCAGCGAGAAGCCGAGGCTCGTCGCCGCGCTCCGGAAGTAGGCGGGATCGCCCAGCAGCCGGGCGAAGTTACCGCCGCCGATGAAGATGAGCCGGTCGCCGAAGGGCGAGGCGCGGTAGAGCGACAGGCGCAACGAGTCGAACGCCGGCCAGAAGAAGAAGACGAGCGTGATGGCGATCTGCGGGGCGACCAGCGCGTACGGCAGCCAGGGGTTGCGAAAGACCGCGCGTCTCATGGGCGCGAGCCGGCGACTACCGGTAGAGCGCGGCGAACTCCTTCAGGACGTCGTTGCTCTTCGCCACCGCGTCGTCGAGGCCCTGCTTCGGCGGCTTGTTGCCGCTGAAGATGTTCTCCATCTGCTCCTCGATGGCGTCGCGGACGGAGTTGAAGTTCCCCAGCCGGATGCCCTGGCTGTTGGGCGTCGTCTTCCCGGCGCTCATCTGCACGACGGCGGTTTTCTGGTTGGGGTTCTTCGCGTAGTGGCCCGAGACCTCCATGGCCTTGGCCGCGCTGTTGGTGAGCGCCAGGTAGCCGGTCACGCCGGCCCACCACGCCTGGTTTTCGGTCGAGGCGACGTACTTGAAGAACTGCGCGACGCCCTTGTACTCCTCTGGCTTGCCGCCGCGCATCACCCACAGCGTGGCCCCGCCGATGATCGAGTTCCCCTGCGGGAACTCCGCGAGCCGCGGCAGTGGGCCCGTGCCCCAGGTGAACTTGCCCTCGGAGGCCCGGGCGAGGTTGCCGATGTAGGCCGACGACGTCGTGAAGATGCCGCACTCACCGGCGGTCATGAGCGCCTCGGCCTTGTTGAGCCGGCCGCCGTACGTGAACCAGCCTTCCTTGGCGCCCCGCGCGAGCCGCTCCATCATCTTCACGCCGAAGGGACCGTTGATCTTGAGTGTGGTGGCGAGCCCGTCGAACCCGTTGCGGTTGTCGGCGAACGGCTGGTCGTGATAGGCGTGCATGTTCTCGACCAGCACCCACGACGGCCACGCCGAGCTGAACGGGCACTTCACCCCCGCGGCCTTCAGCTTCTTCGCCATCGACTCGAGAGCGTCCCAGGTCGCCGGCGCCTTGTCGGGGAGCCCCGCCTTCTTGAAGAGGTCCTTGTTGTAGTAGAGGATCGGCGTCGACGAGTTGAACGGCATCGAGTAGAGATTGCCGCCCGTCGTCGAATAGTAGCCCCGCACCGGGCTGATCACGTCGTTCCAGTCGATCGCCACGCCGTGATCGCTCATGAGCTGATACACGGGGTAGACGGCGCCCGACGAGAGCATGGTCTGCGTGCCGACGTCGAAGACCTGCACGATGTGCGGCGGCTGCTTGGCTCGATACGCGGCGATCGCGGCGTTCAGCGTCTCGGGATAGGATCCCTTGTGCACCGCCTTCACCACGTACTCGCTCTGCGACGCGTTGAACTTGCTGGCGATCTCGTTCACCCGCTCGCCCAGCACGGCAGTCATCGCGTGCCAGAACTGGATCTCGGTCGCCGCCCGGGAGGTCGAGGGAGCGCCGGTGAGGAGTACCGCCGCCGCGACGAGAACGCTCAAGGCCGAGCGCGTCATGAAAAACCTCCCGGAAGTCTGCGGATTCGGTGGGGCACTATAGCACACGCTCGCGACGCGCCGGTGACGCCGGCGCGACGCGGCGGCTACGGCCGAAACCTGTGCGAGCGATCGAGATGCGCGCGGTAGGCGTCGAGCTCGGCGTCGAGCCGGCGGGGGGTCCAGCCGAGGAGCTGCGCCATCCGTTGGCCGATCGACTCTGCGCAGTCTTGCCCCTGGCAGCGGCTCGTGCCGATGCCGGTCCGCCGTAGCAGCACGTCCTGGAGCGAGACCGCCATCTCGTCCTGTACCGCCCGGTGCAGCTGGGCGACCACGTCGGGGTTCGAAGGGCAGAGCGCCTCGGTGCCGCCCGCCACTTTGCCGGCCAGGTCGATCACGCGGCTCCAGCCTCGGCCGTACGTGGTCACCAGCGTTTCCAGCGTCTCCGGGCGGAGCCCGGTGGCCGCCGCCTCGCCGGAGACGTCGAGCCACGCGTGCGCCTCGACGCGCGCCACCTCGTCGTCGGTGCCGTCGAGCGCGACTCGGTCGCTGCGCCCGGGCCCGGACCGGCCGAGCGTGCGCATGACCTGGTCGCCCAGCTCGGCGGCGAGGCTCCGGAAGCAGGTGAGCTTCGTGCCGGTGATCGACAGGAAGCGCCCGCGCTCCTCCGTGACGACCTTGTGGGCCCGCGAGACGTCGGACGCGCGCTTGCCCTTCTCGTAGGAAAGCGGGCGCACGCCGGCGTACGTGTAGAGGACCTCTTTCGCCGACACGCGCGGGTCGGGCAGCACCTTGTACACCTCGTCCAGGAGGTAGTTCACCTCCTCGGCGGTGGCGTGCAGGCGATCCATGTCGCCCTCGAACTCGCTGTCGGTCGCGCCGATCAGCGAGAACTCGCGCCACGGGATGACGAAGATCATGCGGTCGTCGCCGGTCGAGTGATAGATGGCGCGCTCGGTCAGCTTCGGCAGGAGACAGTGAATACCCTTGGTGCGCCGCAGGATGCGCGGGCCGCGTTCCTTCACGCGCGCGAGCTCGCGGAGCTGATCGACCCACGGGCCGGTCGCGTTGACCACGACGCGCGCGCCGAGGGTCGCGACGCGGCCGGTCAGGAGATCGCGGGCGCGAACACCGGTGATCCGCCCCTTCGCATCGCGGACGATCTCGGCGACCTGCGCGTAATTGAAGGCGCGCGCACCGAGCCGGCACGCCGAGAGCACGTTCTCGAGACAGAGCCGCTCGGGATAGACGAGGAGATCGTCGAAGTAGTAGCCGGCGCCGCGGAGATCGCTGGCCCGGAGCGCCGGCTCGAGCGAGAGCACGTCGACCGCCGGCAAGACGCGGTAGCGTTCCCGATCCCGGCCCGGCGCCAGCCAGTCGTAGAGCTTGAGGCCGATGCGCACCTTGATGAGGCTGCGCGACGAATCCCGGTAGATCGGCACCAGGAACGGCAGCGGCCGCACGAGGTGGGGCGCCAGAGCGCGAAGCGTCTCGCGCTCGCGGAGCGACTCGCGCACCAGCGAGAAGTCGTAGAGCTCGAGATAGCGCAGACCGCCGTGAATGAGCTTCGACGACTGCGAGGTCGTCGCCGACGCGAAGTCGCCCTGCTCGATCAGCGCGGTCGACACGCCGCGCAGGGCCAGGTCGCGCGCGACCCCGGCGCCGGCCATGCCGCCGCCGATGACGACCACGTCGTACTCGGCGTCCTCGAGCGGCCACGGACGACTGTTCATCGAATCAGGCGCCCTCGGGAAAGTCCGGGACGGAGCTCCCGATGGCCATCAAATCATCCGCGCAGGGCGTCGAGCATCACGCGGGTGGCCAGGCGCAGGCCGACCGGCAGCCCGTCCTCGTTCATCTCGAATTCCGGCGCGTGGTGCGGGCGCGTCGGTCCGGTCGCGGGCGCGATGCCGACCTGGAAGTAGCAGCCCGGCCGGGCCTGCAGGAACAGGCTCATGTCGTCGCTGGCCATCACGAGGCTGTCCTTCGCGACCGCCTCGCTGCCGAGCTCGTCCACCACGCACGCCCGCACCAGCGCGGTCTCGCGCTCGTGATTGACGACGCCCGGGCAGCCCTCGCCCATGAACCCCAGGGTGGCCTCGGCGCGGTAGGCCCGGGCGATGTCGCGCGCGTAGGCGCCGAGCCGCTCCTTGACCTGCTCGCGCACGGCCGGGCTGAAGGTGCGCAGCGAGCCGCGCATCGTCGCGGTCGCCGGGATGATGTTGTGCTTCGTCCCGGTCACGATCTGCCCCACGGTGAGGACGGCCGTCTCCTGCGCCGAGACCTCGCGTGAGACCAGGTTCTGCATGCCGAGCAGGATGTTGGCGGCCACGGTGATGGGATCGACCGACAGGTGGGGATACGCGCCGTGTCCACCGCGTCCGGTGATCTCGACGTCGAAGAAGTCGGCCGACGCCATCGCCGGGCCGGGACGTACGCTGACCTGGCCCACCGGCGTCTGCGTTGTCAGATGAAGTCCGTACACCGCGCTCACCCGCGGATTGTCGAGCGCGCCGTCCTCGATCATCGGCTTGGCGCCGCCGAAAATTTCCTCGGCGGGCTGGAAGAGAAAGACCGCGGTGCCCGGAACCTCGCGACGCCGCGCCGCCAGCATCTCGGCCAGCGTGATCCCGATCGCGGTGTGCCCGTCGTGGCCGCACGCGTGCATGACGCCCGGCTTCGCCGACCTGAACGGCAGATCGAGCGTCTCGGTGAGGGGCAAGGCGTCGATGTCGGCGCGCCAGGCGATGGTGCGACCGGGCCGGTCGCCCCGCAGCACGGCGACGACGCCGGTGCGCCCGACGCCGGTGCGCACCTCGAGCTTGGCGGCCGACAGGCGCTCGGCGATGATCTCGGCAGTCCGGCGCTCCTCGAACGACAGCTCGGGATGGCGGTGAAAATCTCGCCTCAGCGCCACCATGCCGTCGAGACGACGGCCTATCTCTTCCGCCCACTCCGGCGTTGTCTTGCTCATCCCAGCTCCTCGGCCTTCTCGGCCCCGTCACACCGTACTGCCCGCCTAGCCGGGCCGTCAACCTTCTACGGACTCCCGCTGCTGGTTTCGCGGCTCTCCCACCGGCGGACCGGGCGGCCGGGGTGTCGCAGGGGTCGAAGCGACCCGTTCCCGAAAAGCGGCGGCGGACGTTCAGCGCCCAGATGGAGCCCAGACGAGTGGGGCAGCGCAAGCGTGCCGCGTGGTCGTCTCGACCCCTGCGACACCCCGGCCGCCCGGTCCGTCAGCGAAGGAGGTCGCGCAGGGAGGGGACGATCAGGTCGGGGGCGATTTCGGAGAGGAGGGGGTCGTCGGCCTGGGTGATGCCGGTGAGGACGAGGACGGTGGCCAGGCCGAGCCGTTTACCCATCACGATGTCCGTCTCGAGGCGGTCGCCGACGATCGCGCACTCGCCCGCGCTCAGGCCCAGGTGCGCGAGCGCCACCTCGAGGATGATCGGCGACGGCTTGCCCACGACGACCTCGACCGTGTGCCCGGTCACCGCCTCGACGGCGGCGGTCATGCCGGCGCAGTCGGGAATCTCGCCGGACTCGGTCGGGCACGTGCGGTCGGGATTGGTGGCGATCAGTCTGGCACCCTGCCGCACCGCCTGCAGCGCCGTGTTCAGCTTCGCGTAGTCGAAGGTGCGATCAAAGGCGATCACCACCCAGCGAACGCGGTGATCCCCGCGCACCTCGAACCCGTGGTCGCGCAATTCGCCGATCAGCGGCGGCTCGCCGATGACGAAGACCGGCGCGCCGCGATCGAGCCGCGCCAGATGGCGCGCCAGCACCAGGGACGAGTTGATCACGTCGTCCATCGGCGTGGGGATTCCCAGCCGCGTCAGCTTGCGGGCGTAGTCCTCGCGCGTCTGGATCGGCTTGTTGGAGAGGAAAGCCACCCGCCGGCCGGTCGCCCGCAGGGCCGCGATCGCGTCGTCGGCGCCGGGAATCAGCGCCTCACCGCGGTACACCGTGCCGTCCAGATCGAAGAGCCAGCCGCGATGCGGCAGGGCGAACGTCGGCGGCACCTAGCGAACGAGCGGCGCGACGGCGGCCTGGGCGAGATCGGCGAAGGGCGCCGGCACGACGCCGAGGAGCACGATGCCGAGGAGCGCCACCGCCAGCGCCAGCCCGCCGGCCAGCGAGGGCGCGTAGTCGGTGGCCGCGCCTTCGGGCTCGCGCATGTACATGTAGACGACCACGCGCAGATAGTAGTAGGCGCCCACCGCGGAATTCAGCACGCCGATGACGGCGAGCCAGACGTAGCCGGCGCGCACCGCCGCGCCGAACACGTAGAACTTGCCGACGAAGCCGGCCAGGGGCGGAATGCCGACGAGCGAGAGGAGGAACAGGCCGAGCGCCGCCGCCAGCAGCGGATGGCGCCGGGCAAGCCCGGCGTAGTCCGCGACCTCCACCGCCTCGTCGCGCGAGCGCTCGCAGAGCGTGATCACGCCGAACGCGCCGGCCGTCGTGAACGCGTAGACCAGGAGATAGAAGAGCACCGAGCCCGTCCCGGCGGCGCCGCCGGCCACGAGGCCGACGAGCATGTAGCCGACGTGGGCGATCGACGAGTATGCGAGCATCCGCTTGAGGTTCGACTGCGCGATCGCCACCACGTTGCCGATGGTCATCGTGACCGCCGCGACGGCCCACAGGAGGGCCGCCCCGTCGGGCGCGAGGCCCCGCGGCACCACCGCCAGCACCCGGATCAGCGCCGCGAAGGCGCCGGCCTTCGAGCCCGTGGCGATGAGCGCCGTCACACTGGTGGGCGCTCCCTGATAGACGTCGGGCACCCACATGTGGAAGGGCACCGACGAGATCTTGAAGCCGAAACCGACCAGCACGAGCCCGAGGCCGATGACGAACAGCGGGTCGCGCGGGCGCGCGGTCATCGCCGCGGCGATGCGGTCGAGGCTCGTCGTTCCGGCAGCGCCATAGATCAGCGCGATGCCGTAGAGCAGGAACGACGAGGCGAACGCGCCGAGCAGGAAGTACTTCATGGAGGCCTCGCCCGAGGCCAGCTCCCGCTTGAAGAGGCCCGCCAGCACGTAGAGCGACAGCGACATCAGCTCGAGGGCCAGGAACACCACCACCAGGTCGCCCGCGGCGGCCATCAGCATCATGCCGGCGGTCGCGAAGAGCACCAGCACGTAGTACTCGCCGGAGTCGCTCCCGCGGCGCCGCAGATAATCGATCGACAGGAGCACGACCAGGGCGCCCGAGTAGCAGATGACCACGTTGAAGAAGAGCGCGTAGTTGTCCTGCAGGATCATGTCGCGAAACGCGCGCGCCGTGGTGCCCCACTGCGCGAGCGTCGCCAGGAGCGCGCCGATCATGCCGGCCAGCGCGACCACCGCCGAGAGCTCGCGCGGGATGCCGCGCGGGCCGAGCTCGAGCGCCATCACCAGCATGGCCGCGCCCAGCACGATCAGGGTCGGCAGGAGCGGCATCAGGGCGATGGGCGGAAAGACGATCGCGTCCATCAGCGATTCACCCCGGTCTTCGCTTCGACCTGCATGATCAGCGCCTCGACCGTCGCCTCGGTCTTGCCGGTGAACGCCGTCGGGTACACGCCGATCCACACGATGAGCGCCACCACCGGCACCAGCACCGCCCACTCGCGGGGCGTCAGGTCCCGAAGCCGGCGGTTCTCCTCGTGGGTGACCTCGCCGAAGATCACGCGCTGGTACATCCAGAGCAGGTAGACCGCCGCGAAGATGATCCCGCTGGTCGCGACGGCGGCGAGCCACGCGTTGCGCTGGAAGGCGCCGACGAGGATCAGGAACTCGCCGACGAATCCGTTCAGCCCGGGCAACCCCAGCGACGACAGCGCCACCACCAGAAAGAGGGCCGAGAAGGCGGGCACGATGCGCCACAGGCCGCCGAAGTCGGCGATGAGCCGCGAGTGGCGGCGCTCGTAGATCATGCCGACCATCAGGAAGAGGGCGCCGGTCGACAGGCCGTGGTTCACCATCTGGATGATCGCGCCCACCAGCCCCTGCTGGTTGAGCGTGAAGATGCCGAGCATCACGAAGCCGAGGTGACTCACGCTCGAGTAGGCGACGAGCTTCTTCAGGTCCGGCTGCACGGTCGAGACCCAGGCGCCGTAGATCACGCCGATCACCGCGAGCGCGAACACCAAGGGACCGAACGACAGGCTCGCGTCCGGGAAGAAGGGCAGGCAGAAGCGCAGGAACCCGTACGTTCCCATCTTGAGGAGCACGCCGGCGAGGACGACGCTGCCCGCGGTGGGCGCTTCGACGTGGGCGTCGGGCAGCCAGGTGTGGAAGGGAAACAGCGGCACCTTGATGGCGAAGGCCAGCGCGAAGGCGAGGAACATGAGGTTCTGCGCCAGGCCGGGCGCCATCACGTACTGCGCGAGCACCGGCACGTCGAACGTGTACCGGCCCGTCGCCGCACCGTACTGATAGTAGAGCCCGAGGATGGCGACCAGCATGAGGGCCGAGCCGACCATCGTGTACAGGATGAACTTCACCGCGGCGTAGACGCGGTTCGGCCCGCCCCAGATCCCGATGATGAAGTACATCGGGACCAGCATCGCCTCCCAGAAGACATAGAAGAGGAAGAGGTCGAGGCTCACGAAGACGCCCAGCATGCCCGTCTCGAGCAGGAGCATCGTCGCGGTGAACTCCTTGAACCGATCCTCGACCGAGCCCCACGCTGAGACGAGCGCCAGCGGCATCAGAAAGGTTGTGAGCAGCACGAGCAGCAAGCTGATGCCGTCGATGCCGACGTGATAGGCGACGCCGAGGGTTGGCATCCACCGCCGGTTCTCCTCGAACTGGTAGCCGAGCGCGTCGGCGTCGAATCCGAAGTAGAGCGGCAGCGAGCACGCGAACGTGAGCACGGTGACCGCGAGCGAGACCAGGCGCAGGACGCCGGCCGATCGCCGCGGGACGAACAGGAGGGCGATCCCGGCCGCTCCCGGGAGAAACGTGATCAGCGACAGGAGTGGAATCATGGCGCGGGCCGCGGTGTGGCGCGAATCATCGGCTCAGGAGGAACGCGACGATGGCGACCGCGCCGGCCAGCATCGTGAGAGCGTAGTTCACCGTGTAGCCGGTCTGGATCCGGCGCATCCCCGCTGCCCATGCCACCACCGTGCGGGCCACCCCGTTGACGAGCCCGTCGACCACGCGCAGGTCGAACACACGCGCCAGGAACACCGACAGCGCCAGGAGCGGCCGCACGATTACCCGGTCGTAGAGCGCATCGACGTAGTAGGCGTTGAGCAGAAGCGCGTGGACGCCCGTCTTCGGCTGCCCGATCTCGGCGGGGCGGATCGGGTTGGCCATGTACATGAACCAGGCCACCGCGAAGCCACCAACGAACACGAGAACGGCCAGGACCAGGATAAAGAGCGCCGCGAAGCCGCCGTGCGCCCCCTCGTGCAGTGGGAACACCGGCGCCAGGAAGCGCTCGAATCGCGTTCCGTGCTCCGACGGGATGCCGATCGCTACGCCCGTAATAACGGTCAGGATCGCCAGCACGATCAGCGGCAGCGTCATCACGCCCGGAGACTCGTGCACGTGGTGGGCGGCCTCCCTGGCCATCCGCGGGCCGCTGTAGAAGGCGAGGAACAGCATCCGCGCCGTGTAGAACGCCGTCAGGAACGCGCCCACCAGGAGGAAGAACCAGATCCACCGGTGCCCGCTCGTGAACGCCGCGGCGAGGATCTCGTCCTTCGAGAAGAAGCCGGACAGCCCGGGCAGGCCGGCGAGGCCGAGGGCACCGATCGTGGTCGTGATGGTCGTCCGCACCATCCGCGAGGACAGGCCGCCCATCTTGCGGAGATCCTGCTCGCCGCCGAGGCCGTGGATGACGCTGCCGGCGCCGAGGAACAGGAGCGCCTTGAAGAAGGCGTGCGTCACCAGATGGAAGATCCCGGCGGCGTACGCCCCGAGACCGACGGCAGCGAACATGTACCCGAGCTGGCTCACGGTCGAATAGGCGAGCACGCGCTTGATGTCGGTCTGGATGAGACCGATCGTGGCGGCGAAGAGCGCCGTGGCCACGCCGACCCACGCCACCACCTCGAGCGCCGCGGGCGCGCGCTCGAAGAGCACGTGGCTGCGCGCGACCATGTAGACGCCGGCGGTGACCATCGTCGCGGCGTGGATGAGCGCCGAGACCGGTGTCGGGCCTTCCATCGCATCCGGCAGCCACGTGTGCAGCGGGAGCTGGGCCGACTTGCCGCACGCGCCCATGAAGAGGAGCAGCGCGATGCCGGTCGCCGTCCGGGCGTCCAGGTCGGGCGCCGCCGCGAACACGCCCTCGTAGTCGAGCGTGCCCACCGCGGTCCACAGCCACATGATACCCAGGCCGAAGCCGAAGTCGCCGACGCGGTTGACGATGAACGCCTTCTTGCCCGCCTGCGCCGCGGCCGGCCGCGTGTACCAGAAACCGATCAGGAGATACGAGCAGAGACCGACCGCCTCCCAGAACACGTAGAGAAGGAGGAAGTTGCCGGCCAGCACCAGCATTGTCATCGAGAAGACAAAGAGGTTCAGGTAGGCGAAGTAGCGCGCGTAGCCCGGGTCGTCGTGCATGTAGCCGATCGAGTAGAGGTGGATGAGCGCGCCCACGCCCGTGACCACCAGCAGCATGACGACGGTGAGCTGATCGACGTGCGCGCTCACCGCGGTCTCGAAGTCGCCCGCGACGATCCAGCTGAAGAGCGTCGTGGTGAACGAGCCGCCGGACGCCACGGCCGAGAAGAGGGAGCACGACGCGAGGAACGAGCCGGCCAGCGCCGGCACCGCGACCCAGTGCGCGCGGCGGCCGATGACGGCGCCGAAGAACATGTTGATGAGCGCGCCGACGAGAGGAAAGGCCGGGATCAGCCAGAGGGTGGTCGACACCGGGTCATGCTACTGAGCGCTTGCCGCGGGTGTCAAGGTTGGTACCACGGCGGCGCGATCTCGTTACGCCGGTCGGCGGTATACAGCGTGATATCATCCGCTTCGTGCCCCGACGGTCTCGCGCGAAAGTCTGGGTGCTCCTCGTCCTGATCCTGATCCTCGCCGTGGTCGGCTCGGTGTCGTATCTCGGCTGGCGCCAGACGGTCCCCGGAGTCCAGGTGCTCTCGACGCCGCCGAAGTTTCTCGGCCAGAAGACGCCGCTGGCGCTCGTGCTCGAGGCCCGGCGCGGCAACGTGGCGCGGGTCGAGGTTCGCGTCGTGCAATCAGGCACCCCGACGCCGGTGACCAAGCAAGAGGGCCCTCTCGGCCGGCGCGTGGAGATGCCCCTCGTGGTGGAAAGCAGCGCCCTCGGCCTGCGCGAGGGCAACGCCACGCTCGAGGTGTGGGCGCGCGACGACTTCTGGCGGCCGTGGCGGCCCGCCGACCGCGCGATCGCCAGCTACCCGGTGACCATCGATCTCACGCCGCCGAAGATCGAGCTTCTCGCCGCCACCCACTATCTGTCGCCCGGCGGCACCGGGCTCGTCGCATTTCGCGTGACCGGCGCTGCCCGCACCGACGTCACCGCGGGCCCGCTGGTATTCCCGTCGTTCCCGTACGGCCCGGAAGATCGCGGCGCGCGGGTCGCGCTGCTCGCGCTCCCGTGGGACTTCGACTCCTCGGTGGCGCTGGCGATCCGCTCGACCGACGAGGCCGGCAACACCGCGGCGCGCGGCGTTCCGGCCGAGATCAAGCCGCGCAAGTTCCCCCGCGACACGATCGAGATCAAGGACGCGTTCCTGCAGACCAAGGTCCCCGAGCTCCTGCCCCAGCGCCCGGCCAGCGACCCGCTCCCCGACGGCTTCCTGATCATCAACCGCGACCTCCGCAAGCAGGCCGAGGAGACGAAGCGGAAGGTCGGCGCCGCCACCGCCAACAAGCCGCTCTGGCAGGGCGCGTTCGTCCAGCCGCGGAACTCCAAGGTGTTCGCGAACTTCGCCGAGCTCCGGACCTACGTCTATTCCGGCCGCGAGATCGATCGGCAGGTGCACTTCGGCTACGACCTCGCGTCCACGCGGCAGTCGGCCGTCCCGGCCGCCAACAAGGGCGTCGTCGTCTTCGCCGAGCCCCTGACGATCTACGGCAACACGGTCGTCATCGACCACGGCCTGGGCCTGCAGACGCTCTACGCGCACCTGTCGAGCACGGCCGTGAAGGTCGGCGACGCCGTCGAGAAGGGCCAGGAGATCGCGCGAACCGGCTCGACCGGGCTCGCGATCGGCGATCACCTCCACTACGAGGTGCTGGTCAACGGCGTCTCGGTCACGCCGCTCGAGTGGTGGGACGGCAAGTGGATTCGCGATCACATCGGCAAGCCGCTCAAAGAGGCGGGACTGCCCGAGATCGCCGGCGCCGAGGCTCGAGACGAGGATCCGGCGGCGCGGGCCGCCGCGCCGCCGCGCCCCCAGCCCCAGCGCCGCCGCGCGCGGTAAGCCTCCCCCGCCCGCCGCGGCCGCGATCACTCCTCAGAACGCGCCGAACTTCTCGTAGGCGGCCAGCGGTGTCATGCCGCGCCGGACCGCGGAGCGCACCTTGTCCTCGGTCCCGACGAGCTTCTCGCAGCGCCCGAGCACCTCGTAGGCGGCGCGGCGCGGGACGACCACGACCCCGTCGAGGTCGCCGACGACGAGGTCGCCGAGGCTCACCCGCACACCGCCGATCGTCACCGGCTGGCCCCAGTCCGTCACCCGCCAGCGCGGCACCGAGTCTTGTGGACTCCGATAGCGCACGAACGTCGGGAATCCCATCCGCATGATCAGCGCGGTGTCGCGGGTCGCGCCGTCGATGACGGCACCGCGCACCTTGCGAACGCGGAACCACGACGCGCTCAGCTCGCCGAAATGCGCCGCGGCCTCGTCGTGGGCGGCGAGCACTAGCACCGAGTCGACCGGCGCGGCGCCCAGCATCGCGAGAAACCGGCG
>DASRIY010000277.1:0-2368 GCA_035649755.1 Candidatus Methylomirabilota bacterium | reverse complement strand
GCGGCGGCACGGCATGACGGACGAGATGCTGGGTGAGCTGATGGCGGTGGTGGGCATGGCGAACGAGACGAACCGCCTGGCCGACGGCTATCAGGTCGAGGTCGACGCGATCTTCAAGTAGGCGGCCCGAGGGGGTGTCAGGCAAAAGACCCGCCTGCGGGTAGTCTGCCTCCCAGCGTGGGCAGCGGCCGGCCCACGTCCTGGGCGAGCTCGGCGCGAAACTCCGCGAAAATCGAGCCGACCCCACCTCTCGACCCCTCGCCTCCGCCGTGGCACGGAAGTTGACTATGTCCGCGGCCATGATGAACACCACAGCGCTCTTCAAGACGGACGCGACACGTCGGATCGATCGGGCGATCGACTACTTCGGCGAAGGGAGGGCCTCGGCGGTGCGCCGCGAGGTATGGCTGACCGGCCGCTACGCGAAGCCGTCGCTGCCGGCGGTGGTCCTGGAGCACCCGCTGGCGATGGAGTCGCGCCGCTTGCGCGGGGCTTGACGCGCGGCTCTTCGTCGGACGATGATTCGTCCGCCGGAGGTCGCGCCCATGTTCAGGCCCAAGCTGATCCATCACGTCAACATCCAGATCAGCGACCGCGAGCGTACCCGGGACTGGTACACCAAGGTCCTCGGGGCCGAGTTCCTGGACCGGGGACCGGCGCTCAACCGCCGTCAGCTCCAACTGCGCCTCGGCGCCAGCGAGATCCACTTCACCGAGCGTCCGCAGCCGACCATCATCGCGTCGAGCCACTTCGCCCTCGAGATCGACGACTGGAAGGGCATGCTCGCCCGTCTCGACGAGCTCGGTATCGAGCACGTGCGGACATCGGCCGCCAGCACCATGCAGAACATCGGCGGCACCGACCCTCACCAGGGCCGCCGCGAGGACACCGGCGAGCACTACACCTACATCCACGATCCTGACGGGAACCTGATCGAGCTGGTCTACCACCCGCTAGGCCTGGAGGATTCCCAGGGCCAGCCGGTGGAAGGGACTCACGACGTCCCGGGCCTCCGCTGGACCCAGATCTCCGGCTTCGTCGCGTCCGAATACGAACACGGTCGCGGCTGACCGGGCGATCGGCCGCTCCGTCGCGCCCGCGCGGCCGAGGCGCGCTTATGGAGGAGAGCGGACGATGCCGATTCAGGCCACGAAGGACGACGTCGTGCTGAGCGGTCACGGTGCCGTGGACGTCGGGACCGGAGAAACCGCGATCCCCGGCGGATTCGAGCTGGTGGTGCTGGCACCCCCCGGGGCCTCCATCTCCGATCGGCTCGGCGGCATGATCGAGCGCGGCGAGAAGGTGAACAAGCTGAAGCTGCCGACCAGGGCGAGCGGCAACATCGATTTCGACCCGATCATCTACTCGGCCGGCAAGATGGCGCCCAACTACGTGCTCTATCCCCCGACGGGGCTCGTGCTGAAGCCGGGGGTTCCGCACATGATCGGCGTGGCGAAGGCGACGCCGCTCTCCGAGCTGTGGGTGCGCATCAAGGTGTTCTACCGCACCGGTCAGGTCACGCGCTGCTTCTGGTGCGCCTGCGCCGCGATCCAGGGAGCCACCAACCCGACGGTCGACGCCGGCTGACGCCGGCAAACGGTCTCAGGCCAGGAGCCTGACCGGTAGCGCCGTCTCCGTGACCTTGCCGCCCTCGGCGCTCACGCGGTAGACCGCGGCCGTCGGCCGCGACGCGATGCACGCCTTCAGCGTCGTATCGAAGAAGTGCAGCGCCGCGCCGTCGTCGGCAGCGTAGCCGGCCGGAAAGCCCTCGCGGACGAGTCGCTGATAGGTCGGCCGCCGGTCCTTCTCGCCGTCGTAGTGAGGACAGGCGCTGCCCGGGAGAATCCCGAGCCCGTCGCGCAGCGCGGCCAGCGGTCCGAAGGAGTCGGTCACGCCTGCCTCGAACCAGCAGATCATTCCCGCGCTCACGCCGGTCAGGATGACGCCCTGCTCCCACGCGTGGCGCAGCATCCGGTCGACACCGTGGACGCGCCACACGGCGAGCATGTTCGCCGTGTTCCCGCCGCCCACGTAGACGATGTCCTGGCCGGCGAGGACCGCCGCCATGTCGGTTCGCGGGCGCCCGAACAGCCCGAGATGGCTCGCCTCGGCGCGCCCGCCGAAGGCCTCGTAGAACTTGGTGATGTAGATCGACGAGTCGCCGCTCGCCGTCGGCACGAAGCAGATGCGGGGACGCGGCTTCCCGGACAGCTCGAGCACGTAAGCATCCAGCAGGGAGCCGTCGGGCTCCACGCTGAACGACCCGCCGCCCATGACGACGATCTGGCGCGGGCGCGCGGCGCTCACGTGCGGGTCGGCTGGTGTCCGATCGAGCCGGCGTACTTCTCCAGCTCCTCCGGCGGCAGGT
>DASRIY010000276.1:0-12477 GCA_035649755.1 Candidatus Methylomirabilota bacterium | reverse complement strand
GAGGACGCGCGCGAGGGGTTGCACCTTTTGCTGGCCTATGCGGGTCACGAGGTCCAAACCTCGCAAGACGCGTCGGGCGCGCTGGAGAAGCTGCGAACCTTCCAGCCCGAGATCGCCTTGGTCGACATCGGTCTTCCCGGCGTCGACGGATACGCGCTGGCTCGCATGGCGCGCCAGACGCCCGAAGCGAAGGCGACATACCTGGTCGCGCTCACAGGCTACGGCCGCCCCGAGGATCGGCAGCGAGCCCTGGCCGCTGGATTCGACGCCCACATGACCAAGCCCGTTGACCCGGACCGACTCTGCGCTTTTCTCAACAGCGCTGACACGGTGCCGGCCCCATGATTCACGCGTAATGGACAACGCGAACGCAAGGGCCGACTTCGCGGATCTCAAGACGCTGATCTCACAGCTCCCGATCGCGCTCTATCTGTGCGAGTCGCCCAGCGGCTTCATCCGGCTGTACAACAGGCGGGCCGTCGATCTCTGGGGCCAGGAACCGGTGCTCGGCGAGCAAAAGTATAGCGGCGCGCTCCGGCTGTTCCGCACGGACGGTAGCCTCCTCCCCCACGCCGAAACACCCATGGCTGAGGTGGTGCTCTTCGGCGGCGAGCGAAACGAGGACATGGTCATCGAGCGTCCGGATGGCTCGCGCATTGTCGTGCGCGCCAACATCACGGCGCTTCGTGACCAGGAGGGCCGTCTCGTCGGCGCCATCACGGCCTTTGACAATGTCTCGGACCGCAAGCTGATAGAGGACGACGCGGCCCGTCTGGCGGCCATCGTGGTCGGCGCCGATGAGCCGATCATCAGCAAGACCCTGGACGGTCACATCGTGTCGTGGAACCGCGCCGCCGAGGCGATGTTCGGCTACTCGGAAGCCGAGGTGATCGGGAAATCGATCACCATCATCGTGCCACCCGAGCGCCTAGCCGAGGAAGAGATGATCCTCGGCCGGATCCGCCGCGGCGAGGGAATCTCACACTTCGAAACGGAGCGAGTCGCCAAGGACGGACAGCGAATCCTGGTCGTGCTCACGATGTCGCCGATCACGGATCGACACGGCCGAATCATCGGCGCGTCCACGATGGCGCGCGACATCCGGGAGCAAAAGCGTCTGCAACGCGAGCGAGAGGGATTGCTGCTCCGCGAGCGTGTCGCCCGCGCCCAGGCGGAGGCGGCCAACCGGGCCAAGGACGAATTCCTGGCGATGCTCGCGCACGAATTGCGGAACCCGGTCGGGGTCATCGTCAATGCTCTGGCGGTGCTCGACGCCAGCCGATCGGATGCGGCGGAGCGGACGCCTCAGGCCGCGCGCGCGCGAGCGCTGATTCGGAATCAGACCCAGCATCTCGCGCGACTGCTCGACGACCTGCTCGACGTTGCGCGCATCACCGCTGGACGCATCGAGCTCGAACGCGAGCTGGTGGATCTCCGGGTGCTCATCCAGGCCGCGCTGGAAATGGAGCGGCATCAAATCGAGCGCAAGCAGCTGCGCGTCACGCGGTCGCTCGGCGAGGGTACGCTCCGGGTCAACGGCGATCCGCTCCGGCTCCAGCAGGTGATCGGCAACCTGTTGAGCAACGCCTGCAAGTACACGCCCGCGAACGGGTCGATCGTGGTCGCGCTCACGCGGGAGGCCGAGCACGCCGTGGTGAGGGTGCTCGACAGCGGCGCCGGAATTCCGCCGGAACGGCTGGACGATATTTTCGACCTCTTCACCCAGGTGAACGCCCCGCTGGCTCGCACCGAGGGAGGCCTCGGGATCGGGCTCACGCTGACGAAGCGACTGGTCGATCTGCATGGCGGCGAGGTGCGCGCGTTCAGTGAAGGACCCGGCCGGGGCAGTGAATTCATGGTTCGTCTCCCGCTCGCGCGCGAGGGCGTGCACTCGGATGCCGGCGGCTCGCCGGCGCCGTTGCTGAGCCCGCGCCGGATCGTCGTGATCGAAGACAACACCGATGCCCGCGAGATGCTCGCGATCGCCCTGCGCCTGGCCGGGCACGATGTCGTCGAGGCCGCGACCGGCACGGACGGAATCGAGCTGGCGCGGCGGCATCGGCCCGAGGTCGTGCTGGTCGATATCGGCTTGCCCGACATCGACGGATACCAGGTCGCGCGACTTCTTCGCCAGGAGGCCCAGGGGCGATTCCGACTGATCGCGCTGACCGGATACGGACAGGCTCGCGATCGCGCCCTGTCTCACGCGGCGGGATTCGATGCGCACCTGCTGAAGCCGCTGGACCCGTCCACGCTGGAAGCGGCGATACAGCAGCTGGGCTGACGGACGCCGCCCCGGCGTTCGGGCGTCGCGACGATGCGGCCCGCCGTGCGCGACCCCTACGTGCCGCTTCGAGACTATGCGGTGATCGGCGACGGGCGGACCGCGGCGCTCATCTCCCGTGACGGATCCGTCGACTGGTGGTGCCTTCCCAATCTGGATTCCCCGAGCGTGTTCGGCGCCCTTCTCGACGCCGACCGGGGCGGCCGGTGGGTGCTGCTTCCGGAGGACGCGGCTCAGATCGAACGGCAGTATCGGCCCGGCACCAACGTGTTGGAGACGACCTATTCGACGGCCACCGGGCGCGTGCGAGTCACCGACGTGATGACGCTGCCCGATGGGGGTCTGACGCCGTTCCGCGAGCTCGCCCGCCGTGTCGATGGGCTGGCCGGGTGCGTGACCATGCGATGGCGGATCGAGCCTCGCTTCGGATATGGGATCGCCTCGACGCGCATCGAGCCGCGAAAGCCGTTTCCGATCGCCACCAGCGGCAACAGCGCAGTGGCGGCTTGCGTCTGGGGCGCCGGCGACGTCGAGACCGATGATGGCGCCCTCGGCGGCCGCTTCGAGGCGCGAGCGGGAACGCGTAGCACGCTGGCCGTGGCGGCGGCATACGGCGAGCCGCTGATCTTTCCCTCCCGCGACGACGTCGAGCGACGCATCGAGGCGACGGCTGCGTTCTGGCGCGACTGGTCGGCCCAGCTCACGTATCGGGGGCGATGGCGCGATGCCGTCGTGCGCAGCGCCTTGGCGCTCAAGCTGCTCGTGTTCGCGCCGTCCGGCGCGATCGCGGCGGCCCCGACGACCTCGCTGCCCGAGGCGATCGGAGGCGAGCGGAACTGGGACTATCGCTTCTCGTGGATTCGAGACTCCGCGTTCACGCTCGAATCATTGCTGCAGCTCGGCTGCCATACGGAGGCCAAGGCGTTCTTCTGGTGGTTCATGCACGCGACCCGGCGGACCTTGCCACGACTGCACGCCCTGTACCGGCTCGACGGCGCCAGTGACATGCCGGAACGCACGCTGCCGCTCGCCGGCTACCGTGACTCGCGCCCCGTCCGGATCGGCAATGCGGCCATCGCTCAGCTGCAGCTCGACGCGTACGGCGAGCTCATGGACGCGGTCTTTCAGTACGCCCATCGGGGCTACGTGCTGGGGTCCGATACTGCGCGCGACGTCGGACGGATCGCCGATTTCGTGTGCTCGACGTGGCGAACGCCGGACTCGGGCATCTGGGAAGTCCGCGCCGAGCCCCGTCACTACACGCAGTCGAAGGCGATGTGCTGGGTGGCCCTCGATCGCGCCGTCCGTCTGGCCGAGCGCGGCCGGATTCCGGGCCGCGGAGCTCGCCGGTGGGCGAGCGAAGCGGCCGCCATCCGGCATTTCATCGAGGAACGCTGCTGGTCCGACGCCGAGCAGAGCTACGCCTGGTACGCCGATTCGGACGAGCTCGACGCGAGCTTGCTGCTGCTCCCCATCGCGCGCTACGACCGTCCCGACGCGCCGCGTATCGGCATGACGATCGAGGCCGTTCGGCGCGAGCTCGCCTCCGGCGCCCTCCTTCGCCGGTACACGGGCGACGACGGCTTGCTCGAGGGCGAAGGCGCGTTCGTCTGCTGCTCGTTCTGGCTTGCCGAGGCGCTCGCGATCTCGGGCCGGCGCCGCGAGGCCGAAAGGCTCCTGGACGACCTGGTAGCGCTCGCGAACGACGTCGGCCTCTATGCCGAGGAAATCGATCCGACTTCCCGCGCGTTCCTCGGCAACTTTCCGCAGGGGCTCGTTCACCTGGCCTTGATCAGCGCGGCGATCGCGTTGCAGGAAGCGGCCTGATGAGCATCTGGGCCGCGCTGGGCGGCGGTTTCGTGGGAACGCTCGTGCTGACGACGGCGCTGGCGGCCGGCAGCCAGCTGCGTCTCACGCGGATCGACATCCCGTTCCTCCTGGGCACGGCGTTCACCGAAGACCGCTCGAGAGCGAAGATCTTCGGCTACGCCGCGCATTTCGTCATGGGCTTGATCTTCGCGCTGTTCTACTACGCGGGATTCGTCGTGCTCGGGCTGGCCGGCTGGCTGCTCGGCGCAGTCTTCGGCTTCATCCACGCGCTGTTCGCCGGCACGACGCTGGTGAATGTCCTTCTGCCCGCCGTGCACCCCAGGATGGGGTCGCTCGACAGCGCCGCGAACTCCTCTCCGCTTCTGGAAGCGCCGGGCTTCACGCTCCTCAACTACGGTCGCACCACGCCGCTCTTGACGGTCGCCGCCCACCTTGCGTACGGCGCGGTCGTCGGGGCGTTCGTCGCCGCGCCGGGTCGCTAGTGCGCCGTATTCCGCCTGCTCGGGCGGCCGCCGGGGTGGTGGTTGACGCCGGCCGCCCCTGTCGGAGAATGAAACCCGAGAACGGGTGAGCGATGGACACGTACGACGTGGTGGTCCTGGGAAGCGGATCGGTCGGGGAGACCGTGGCGACGACCGTCGCGCGAGGCGGGAAGTCGGTCGCCCTCGTCGAGCAGGAATTGCTCGGAGGCGAGTGCCCCTATTTCGCCTGCATGCCGAGCAAGGCGATGCTCTACTCGGCCGAGATTCGTCATCGGATCGGCACCGCTGACATCGCGGGAGCGGTGAGCCGTCCGCTCGTCCTGGACGATGGGCGCCTCGCGTATCGAGCCGCGGCGAGCCGACGCCACGAGGTCGCGGACCGCCTGGATGATTCCGCCCGGCTCGCGGAGCTTCGCGCCCAGGGAATCGTCGTGCACCGCGGGCGCGGACGCATCCTCCGTCCCGGCGCGCTGGACATCGGCGGGCGCGCCGTCGGCTGGACCGATCTGGTCATCTCGGTCGGCAGCGTCGCCGAGATCCCCGAGATCGAGGGGTTGGACAGACACCTGATCTGGACGAGCAAGGAGATTTACACGGCGCCGGAGCTCCCCGGTTCGGCGCTGATCCTCGGCGGTGGACCCGTGGGATGCGAGATCGCGCAGATCCTGGCGCGGTTCGGGGCACGGGTCACGATCGTGCAGAAGGCGCCCCGCCTGATTCCGCGCGAGGAGCCGGCGGTGGCCGAGACCCTCGCCGACGTCCTTCTCGAGGACGGGATCGACCTTCGTCTGAATCGCACGGCCGCCCGGGCCGAGCTCTCCGCCGACCAGGCGGGCCTCGTCCTGGACGACGGGTCGAGGCTCATGGCCGACAGGCTCGTCGTCGCCACCGGGCGCGCGGCGTACCTGGACGGGCTCGGCCTCGAGGCCCTGGACATTCGTCCGGGGCGGGGTGGGTTCGTCGATGTCGACGACCATTGTCGGGTACGCGGCCAGCAGCATGTGTGGGCCGGCGGGGACGTCACGGGGATCGCGCCCTACACGCATACGGCCAGCTACCACGGACGGGTGATCGCGGCGAACCTGCTCGGACGCGACGCGCGCGCCGATCACCGGGCGATCCCGCGGGGGGTGTACACGGACCCTTCCGTCGCGTGCGTGGGCCTCTCGTCGATCGCGGCCCGCGAGCAGGGCTACGACATCGTCAGCGCGTCCATGGACGTGCGGCACACCGCGCGCGGCAGCGCGACGGGATTGAAGTCGGGGCGGCTCGTTCTGGTCGCGGACCGACGACGGCGAACGCTGCTGGGGGCGGCGGCGATCGGTCCGCACGCGGAAGAGTGGATCGGCGAGGCCGTGCTGGCGATTCGCGCCGAGATTCCCATCGACGTGCTCACCGATGTCGTGCACGCGTTCCCGACGTTCAGCGAGACCTACGAGCCGCCACTGCGCGAGCTGGCGGAGAAGCTCGGCGAGGCGACCTGAGCCGCCTACTGACTCAGCGTCTCACCCGCCGGCGATCGCCTGCTGCATGAGCGCGTGGTCGGCGAGGACCAGGGTGGTCATCGCCTCCACCATCGGCACCGCGCGCGGCAGCACGCAGGGGTCGTGGCGCCCGCGGCCTTTGATGGTCGTGTCCTCGTGCGCGACGTTCACCGTGCGCTGCTCGCGCAGGATCGTGGCGGTGGGCTTGAACGCGACGCGGAAGTAGATCGTCTCCCCGTTCGTGATGCCGCCCTGCACGCCGCCGGAGCGATTGGTGCGCGTGCGGACCCGGTCGCCGTCCATGTAGAACTCGTCGTTGTGCTCCGAGCCGCGCAGCTCGGTGCCCGCGAAGCCGGAGCCGATCTCGAATCCCTTGCTGGCGGGCAGGCTCATCACCGCCTTCGCCAGGTCGGCCTCGAGGCGATCGAAGACCGGCTCGCCCCAGCCGGCCGGACAGCCGCGCACGGCGCACGTGACGACGCCGCCCAGCGAATCGCCGTCCTTGCGCGCCGCCTCGACGGCGGCGATCATGCGCTCCGCGGTTGCCAGCTCGGGGCAGCGGATCGGTGTCGCGTCCACCTGCTCGCGCGTCACCTTCTCGACGTCGCAGTCGACGCTCAGCGTGCCGACCTTCGAGACCCACGCGACCACCGTGAGGTTCCACCGCGCGGTGAGCAGCTTGCGCGCGATGGCGCCGGCGGCCACGCGGCCCGCCGTCTCGCGCGCGCTCGTGCGCCCGCCGCCGCGCCAGTCGCGGAAGCCATACTTCGCCTCGTAGGTGTAGTCCGCGTGGCTCGGCCGGAACTTCTCCATGACCTCGCGATAGTCGCCCGGGCGCATGTCGAGATTGGACATCTCCAGGCTGATCGGCGTCCCGAGCGTCTGCCCCTCGAAGACGCCCGACAGGATCCGCACGATGTCGGTTTCCTTTCGCTGGGTCACGATGGCGCTCTGGCCCGGCACGCGGCGGTCGAGGTCGGGCTGGATATCGGCCTCGCACAGAGGCAGGCGAGGGGGGCAGCCGTCGACGACGGCGCCGACGCCGGCGCCGTGCGACTCACCCCACGTGGTGACGCGGAACAGGCGGCCCCAGGTATTGCCCACGCGTCGAGAATACCGCTTCTCGGCTGAGCGCGTCGAATCGCGGCCACGAGCGTGACCGCGCGCGGAGCTGCTTGTCGCTCAGGCGAATCCGGCGAGCGGCACGGACGGCCGGCGATCGTGTCGCCGCGCGAGCAGCGCCCGCGCGTCATCGGCACGTCCCGCTCGCAGATAGGCGGCCAGCAGCGTCAGCTCGACGAGATCGCGCTGGGCGCGGCTGCCGCCGATCCTCACGTGCTCCTCGAAGACTGGCGCCAGGATCGTGATCGTCGCGCCCCAGTCGCCGCGGGCGAACGCGCCGAACGCGTCGGCGAGCGCCGGCACCACGGGGCCGGCCGCGAGACGACCGGCGCCGTCGGCGTCCTTCAGCGCTCGCGACAGTCCTGCCAGCGCCGCGGCGTCCCCCGACGCGGCATAGGCCACCGCCGAGTGGACGTCGCAGAACGTCACGCCCGGCTTCGGGAAGGCCCGCGCCGCATAGTCGCGCACCGCCGACCAGCGCGACGCGTCGCGAGGCGAGCCGGCCAGCTCGGCGCGCCAGAGGAACGAGGCCGCGTCGGTCAGGGTGTTGACCGGCGGGCCCCACGACGCGCCCGGGGCGACGCCACCGGCATAGACCTGCCACGCCCGGTCGAGTCGACCGACGCCGAGCGCGAAGATGGCAACGTGCCAGGTGAGATGGCAGTGAAGCTGAGCCGTGGCCGGGTAGTCCTTCAGCCATTCATCGAGGTATGCGAGCCCCGCGACGTCCTCGCCGCCCTCGTACAGCACGTGGGCGCGTACGTGAGCGCCGTGGGCGTTCCGTGGATGAACGGCCATCGAACGATCGATCGCCTTGCGCGCCGGCTCCTGCTGTCCGGCCTCGTTCTGTGCGAAGGCGTGGGCCATCCCGAACCACCAGTCGTCGCCGTAGTGGGACGCGAGGCCGTCCAGGAGCGCCAGCATCTCGGCCTCGCGTCCCCGGCGCCCGCTGAAGCCGATCAGCCCGAAGACACCGGTGCAGGGTGCCAGCACCATCGCGTCTCGCGGGAATTCCTGAAGGTGAGCCCGCGCCGCCTCGAGGGCTGCCGCGCCCTGACCCTCGACGACGAGCGCCAGGACCTCGACGTGCTGCCGCTCGCGCCGCGGAAGCGACGCAGCCAGCTCGCGCGCGTGTCGCGCCGCCGCCCGAGCCTCGTCCATCCGGGCCAGTAGCTGCAGCGTCCGCGCCCGTCCTGCTTCGGCGAGCGCGAATCGAGGGTCAGCGGTCAGCGCTCTCCCGAACGCTTCGTCGGCTCCCGGTAGCGCGGCCAGGAGAAGATCGACGGCTTCGATGTAGGCGCCGAGCGCCGACGGCGAGGCCGTCGTGACCGCCAGGCCGTACCGATCCGTCACCCGGATCAGACGAGCGGCAGGATCGACTGGACCTGAGGCAGCCCCTGGGCCACCAGCGTCCAGCGCGCCTCCGGGCTCACCCGCCACAGCTCGCCGGTATCCGTGCCGGCCAGGACGTGGCCGGCGGCGTTTGGATCCGGCGCCACCGCGTGGAACTGAGCGCGCGAGGGCGAGTGAGCGGCGTCACCGAGCGAGCGCCACGTCTCGCCGCCGTCGACGGACTGAAAGAGCATCGCCTTCGCGCCGCCCTCGTCCTTCGCGGCCGAGAACGCGGTGGGCGACGAGCCCACCGTGACCGCGTGGGGCCGGCGTGGATCGATGCAGAGCGGGCGTGTGTAGGGCGGGGTCAGGCCCTTCCACTGGAAGCGCCACGACTTGCCGTGGTCGTCGGAGCGGAACATGCCGGCGATGCGCTGCTCCATGGGCTCGCTGCGGTCGATGCGTCCGAACCCGGTCGAGGCGAAGAGGACGCCCGGCTCGTCGGGCTTGGCCACGATGTTGTGGAGGTCGGGATTGCCGCCAGGACGATTCATGGTCCAGGTGCGCCCGCCGTCCTCGCTCAGCACCACGCCGCCGACCTCGACGCCCACCACGAGCCGCAGGGGATCGGCCGGATCGAGCACGATCGAGCGCGCGCGCCCGGCGCGGGGAGGCGTGACCGGCACGCACCACTCGGTGAAGCCGGGCGCCGACCGGAATCCGGCGATCTCCGTCCAGGAAGCACCGCCGTCGCGCGAGAGAAAGAGCCCGGCCGGCTCGGTGACGGCGTAGAGCGTCGACGGATCGCCGGGCGCGGCTGCCACGTCCCAGACTTCACGGTCGCCGATCCCGCTCGGCTGCCACGTGCGGCCGTCGTCCCCCGAGCGGAACACGCCGGCCGTCGAGCCCGCCACACAACGCCCGTTCACGCGCGAGAGGTGGCGCACGCTGGGCCCCTCGAGCGCCGCCGACGAGACGCCGCTGACCGCGTCCACCACGAAGATGCCCTTGGCCGTACCGAGGATCGCCGCCTTCATGTTGTTTCCTCCGGGTCGTTCAGTGAAAGATGCAAAGTCTGGTGGCAAGTATAGGGATCTGGCACCCGCCTGCGCAATCGCGAGCGGAACTTGTCTGGCCAGAGCGGAGGCGCTATTGTTCACCCGGTTTCGGCGTGCCCGCCTTGACAGGATCGTTCGGTACTCACGTTCGCCGCTGGTGGGATGCTCTGCATGGTGAGGGGTCGACGGTGATACGAGGGCCGATTGGCGCAGCCCTGATCGTGGCGGCGCTGCTCCAGGGGCTGACAGGGTGCGCGCAACAGGGGCCGAAGCCGGCCACCACGACTGAGGCGCCCAAAGAGCCCGCGAAGCCGCCGCCCCCTCCGCCGGCGCCGGTGAAGGAGACGCCGCCCGCGGCTCCGCCGCCGCGTCCGGCCCCCGAGCCGTCCCCGCGGAACCTCGAGGGCTTCGTCGACGAGCTCGCGCTCAAGGACGTGCTCTTCGAGCGGGATCGGGCAGATATTCTGCGCGAAGGGACGAGCATCATGCTGAGCAACGCCCGCTGGCTGCTCGCGCGCTGGCTGGTCGACAATCTCGACTATACCGTTCTCATCGAAGGCCACACGGACAACCGGGGAACCCGTGATGAGAAGCACGCCATCGCCGAGCTGCGGGCCAAGGCGGCCGCGAGCTTTCTGGCCAGCATGGGCCTGCCGGACTCGCGCCTGTGGACCGTGAGCTATGGCTCAGACCGGCCGCTATGCACCGACCGATCGGAGGCATGTGCCGCCCGGAACCGACGGGTGCACTTCCGCGTGAAGATGCAATGAGGCAGACCGCCCGGGCATTACGGTCCTAAACGGCACCGATGTGGCAGAGATTTTCCCACTGTATGAGCGAACCTATTGATTGTCCGTCGCACATCCGCTGGCCGCGTTCTTGCTCACCGTCAACAACGGGGGGACCCGGCATATGAGGCTCTTCGACAGATTCTTCACCCGTGGCAGTCGGCACGCGGCGCTCGCGGCGGCGATCATCGGAGTCGTTCTGGCCGGGGAGGTCTCGGCGGAGACCTCGGGTAGCTGGTACCTCGTCGTCCCGCCCCTGATTCCCGAGCGGCAGGCGCTCATCAAGGCCTACACCGCCGAATCCGAGGCCGACGTGGAGGAGGCGGTGGAGGGGCTGCCCGAAGAACGACAGCTGGTCCTGGCCTCCAAGGCCTACTCGATCCTCACCATCCCCACCGTGGTCGAGCGCACCGAAGCGCTCCTCGACGCGCTCCAGGACACGTCAGCCCCGACCTCGAGCTGGCGGCAGGTCGGGATGTTCGAGTCCGCCGCCTTGTGCGAGCGCGAGCGTGAGCTGGCGCTCCAGACCTTCGAGGGCGACGCGATGAGGGTGCGGGCCTCGGATCCGGAGAGCGAGGAGCTCTCGACCGAGGGCTGGAAGACGTTCCAGGGCCTGTCCGCGTGCCGCAAGAGCCGCTGCGTGCCCGGGTCGGCCCTCACCACCGCGCGCTAGTCGCTGACCGAACGCCCCTTGCACTCGTTGTCCCAGCGGCGTAACGTCGCTGGTCGTGAGCCGCAGAACGTTGCTGGCCGTCTTGCTCCTAGTCGTCGTGGTGGCGCTGCCGCCGATCGCGCACGCCGCTCCGACCGACCCGGTGTGGATCGCCGGGTTGTACGACGACAACGACTACGACGATATCGTTCTCTTCATCATCGGGGCTGTCGGCGCTGTCAAGTCAGGCGTCGTCAATCCTGTTGGTCCTGTCATCATCTGCCTCGGGCTCATCACTCTGGGCCGACCACAGTTCGTCTCGTTCCGCCTACTCGAGTCTCTTTCCACTCGAGCCCCACCCAAGCTCCCCTCGTAAGGTCGTTCTCTCGCCCGCTACCCACCTAGGGCGCGGGCGCGCCCGCGTGCCGTGGGTGGAGCTGTCCATCCAGTGCGCGCGTAAGTTGACCTATCGCGGCTCAGACCCAGAAGGAGGACCCGCAATGATGCGAACGCACTCGCTCAGGCTGCTTCTGCTCCTGCTTCTCGCGGTCACGATACCTATCCTGCTATTCGGCACCGGATCCAGTGGCGCCGACGAGAGGGAGGGAAAGAGCGACAGGGCGGTCAGGCTCTTCCGGACCGTTGCCATTCCCCCGACGCAGGACAATACAACGGCCGGTGGCCTCTACTCGTTTGACATCAGTTGGGTCGACCAAGCGACCCAGACCTACTACCTCGCCGATCGGTCCAATAAGACTGTCGACGTCGTCGACGCCAAGACGCTAAAACTGACTCACCAGGTTACCGGGGGATTCCGCGGGTTTACGGCGTGTGCCGTCCAACCCGCCGGGGCCAACGATTGCGCCGGTCCCAACGGCGTCGCGACCTCGGCGAACTGCCTCTTCGTAACCGACGCCCCCAGTCGTGTGGTCTCTTTCACTAAGGCCACTCTAACACTGGTCAACAGCGTCAAGACGGACCCGAATGAGCCGACGCGCGCGGATGAGTTGGCGGTTGACCCCAGGGATTCGCTGATCCTCGCGATCAACAACGCGGCCGATCCACCGTTCGGGACGTTCGTGACGTTCGATCCGACGACTTGCACGCTCACCTCGCCGGACCCCGCGAAGGACAGGGTCACCTTTAACGCCGCCGGGGGCGTGGACGCGACCGGTGGCGCCGAACAACCGATATGGGATCCCGGCACAAAGAAGTTCTATCTCTCCATCCCGCAAGTCGCCAACGTTACCGAGAACGGAGCGGTTGTACGCATCGATCCGGGTACTAAGAAGGTGGATGGCTCGTTTTTGGTGAAGTTCTGCTCACCGGCTGGCCTCACCTTGGGTCCCAATGAAGACGTGCTCGTCGGCTGCAACACGGTCTTCAATACGGCGGGTCAACTGTGGAGTGCGACTGGTGCAGTGACCGCGGCGCCGATACAGGTC
>DASRIY010000275.1:0-22476 GCA_035649755.1 Candidatus Methylomirabilota bacterium | reverse complement strand
GCCGCTGCAGGGCGCGCCCTACTCGCAGGCCATCCGCTACGGCGATCTCGTCTTCGTCTCGGGCCAGCTTCCGCTCTCGCCGGCCGGCGACGTCGTTGGCACGACCATCCAGGAGCAGACCGCGCAGGTGCTGGCCAACATTCGCGCAATCCTGGAGGCCGCCGGCACCCGGATGGACAAGCTGGTGAAGACGACGGTGTTCCTGGCCAGCCACGACGATTTCGCGGGCATGAACGAGGTCTACCGGAAGAACGTCGGCGTCGTCCCGCCCGCGCGCTCGACGGTCGCCGTCAAGGACTTCCCGCGGGGCGTGCGCCTGGAAATCGACGCGATCGCTCACGTGTGAGACCGAGTGGCGAGCGGGCGGTGACCCTCACGTCGTCCCGACGAGGGTCATCAGCCGGGCCAGCGTGGCCAGTCGAGCGTCGAGCGTGGCGCCGCCGGGATCGACGCGCAGCGTGGTGAGCCCGCAGGCGCGATAGGCGCGCAGGCGCTCGGCCACCATCGCCTCGGTCCCGAGCAGGTTGACCTTGAGGGCCAGCTCGTCGGGCACCCGCGCGGCGGCCTCGTCGCGCTTGCCCTCCAGCCACAGGCGCTGCACCTCCTGGGCGGCGTCAGGGTAGCCGGCACGCTTGAAGGCGTCGTTGTAGAAGTTGTGCTGGCGGGAGCCCATGGCGCCGAGCGTGAAGGCGAGCCCCGGCTTGCGGGCGGCGACCAGCCGCTCGACGTCGTCACCGAAGGCGACGTGCCCGCCGGCCTGGAGATCGAGCGTCTTCAGCGAGCGGCCCGCCCGCGCCGCGCCCGCCTCGATGTGGTCGAAGAAGACGCGCGCGTGCTCGGGCATGAACGACGTGCCCAGCCAGCCGTCGGCGATCTCGCCGGTCAGCTCGAGCCCCCGTGGCGAGAGCGTCGCGAGATAGACCGGAATGTCTGCACGCGGCTTGACCGAAGACCGGAGCGCTTTGCCCTCGCCGCCGGACAGCGGCAGCTCGTAGACCTGACCCTTGAACGTCACGCGCTCGCCGCGCGCGGCGCGGCGTACGATCTCCACGATCTCGCGCATGCGCGTCAACGGGCGATCGAAGCGCAGGCCGTGCCAGCCCTCGATCACCTGCGGTCCGCTCACGCCCAGGCCGAGCACGAAGCGCCCGGCCGACATCGACGCGAGGCTCAGCGAGGTCATGGCGACGAGCGCGGGCGTGCGGGTGCCGGCCTGCATGATGCCGGAGCCGAGCCGGATACGGGACGTGCGCGCGGCCATGAACGCGAGCGGCGTGGCCGCGTCCATGCCCCACGACTCGTGCGACCACGCGAAGTCGACGCCGAGGCGCTCGGCCTCGGTCACGTACGTCGCGGCCTCTTCCCAGTTCTCGTTGCCTTCCAGGCGCAGGCCGATGGCGACGCGCATCAGAAGGCTCCGGCCACCTTGGCGAGCTGCCCGGCGTGATCGAGGTCGTGGATGCGGATGAACAGCAGCGTCTCGCGCCAGTTCAGCGGACCGAAGAACGGATGCGGGATCGTCTCGTCCAATCGTGCCGCCGGATCCGCGCGGCGCACCTTCTCGAATAGCACGGCGCGGTCGCGCTCGAGCAGCGACCACCATTCTTCGAGCGGGCGCGGCCGGGTGTCGCGGGCGGCGGCGTCTCGCGGCTTGCCCGGCGGCCGGCCGTCGAGAATGTTCACGATCGCGTCCCCAAAGTGCCGGTCGGCCTCGACGACGTGCGCCATCACCTCGTTGGCGCTCCACTCGCCGGGTGCCGGCGGGTCGGTGAAACGGGTCGGGGGCACGCTGACGGCGGCTTCGCGCAGCTTGGCCATGGCTTCCTGCACCCTGCCGATGAGCTGCTCGGGCGAGAGCTTGGCGCCCTGCGCCGTCAGGTAGCCGCGGATGCGCAAGGCCTCCTCGCTGGTCATGGCGGGGACTCTACTCGAAACTGTGGTCCTTCAGATAGTAGAAGGTGCAGTGGGCCTTCGGCCCCTTCGGCCTGGGCACGCCGACGGGAATGATGAAGTCGCGGCCGTGGGCGCCGTAGAGCCCCGAGGGCAGCGTGACTTCCTCGAGCACGACATAGACCCGGCCCATGCCGACGTACGAGGCCAGCTTCGATTGCTGTGCCTTGTCGCCGGACCAGGCAGCGACGTCCCGCGCGGTGGCGAGGCGAATCTTTCCAAGACGCTGGAGCGCGTCGATGCCCTTTTCGCCCGCCGGGATCTCGCTGCGAAGAACGGGATAGTCGTCGACCGTCAGCTCAGGTGAATAGCTGACGCCGCCGGGCCCCGAGGGCACGTCCTCGCCGACCTGAACCGCCGACGCGGAGTAGGAGCCGTAGAATCTGCCGATGCCGCGGCCCGAGAGGGCCACGATCTTCCGCTCCTCTTGAGCGGCATTCTGGGCGCTGTGCGCGTAGAAGGGCTCGCATCCCCGGGTCTGCTCGGTCGAGAGAACTCGATGCGGCATGCTTCGCGGGATGCCGATCAGGGCCTGCGTGTGATGACCCGAGACGAGGACCGCCGCGATGCGCGCCGCCGAAGTCGAGCCGACCTTCCACACGACCGGATCGTAGGCGCTCAGCACGAGGATGATCGGGCGCGGCGTCCGCCCGACGACCACGTTGATCTCGGTGGTCGTGTGGCCGCTGTCGCCGAGCTGCAGATCGAGCTCCTTCTGCCCCTTGTACATCCCGACCAGATGAGCTTCGGCGTCATCGGGCAGTCCGACCAGGCCGCACGCGCGCCACTGCTCGATGCGAAGAATGGCGGGCGCGACGAGCGCGGACAGCTCCGACGGACCCTTGACCTTCAGGCCTTGTAGAACCGGGATGCTCGCGTCGGCGGCCACGCCCATGTCGCCGAGAGTTCCTGCGGCGATGTGCTTGGCCCGCGGGCTCGCCGGGCCTTCGAGCACTTCGACCAGCGCCGGCACGGCGTCGCGCCCGAACCGCTTCAGGGCCTGCTGGGCCTCCGAGACCGTCCGGCCGTCGTCGCTCCCGAGCTCGGCGGCGCGCTTCCGCGCTTCCGGAGTCAGCGGCCCCGATTTCAGGCTGCCTGAATCCGGGAACGCCGGCGGGCTCTCATTCGCGCCGCATGCGCTCAATGCCACCCACAGGCAGAGGGACGCCAGTCCGCTGACGGTGACACTGTGGGCTCTGGACATCTCGCGTAGCTCCTCCACGTGGCTCCTCGCGAGCCTCGTAATGATCATTATCGCGATCGCCGCGCGCCCAGCCGCAGCTTTCGGTCCACCCGGCGGTGCGCGCTAACCCGTTGATCTAAAGCTCGTCGCCACGGGCGCGGAAGATGGACGGTGGCAAGCGGGCCTCCACCTAGAATGGATTTCATGGGTCGCTACGTGTCTCGCGTAACGGGCCTCGTCTTCGCGATCGGCGTCATCGCCGCGGTCGGTTGCGGGCGCAACGCTCTGCCACCGCCGATGGCCCAGCGAATCGCGTCGATCGAGGCCGGCGGCTCCTCCGCTGGTGGATACCTCGAAGCTGTCGCGCTGGCCCCGAACGCCGGGCTGGCGGCGACGGGCTCGCGCAGCGGGCAAATCCTGGTGTGGAGCACCACGGTCGGCGATAAGGTCCCGGCGTCTCTGAGCAACCACCGGGAGTCGATCAACGACCTCGCCTTCTCGCCGGACGGCCGTGTGCTCGCGTCGGTCGGTCGCGGTCGCGAGAACATGGTGCGGCTGTGGCGATTCGACGATCGGGGCGAGTGGAGCGAGGCGGCATCGATGCCGGTGGGCCGCTGTCTCGCGCTTCGCTTCGACGGCACTGGGGCGCGCCTCGCCGTCCTGTGCGAGACCGAGGTGCTCGTGGTCGACGTCGCCGCGCAACAGGTCATGGCGCGGCTGGCGAACCCACACAAGGAAGCGCTGACGGCCTTCGACCTGTCCGCTGACGGCCAGCGCCTCGTCACCGCGGGCCACGACGGCGGCATCACCGTGCGCGACGTGGCGACGGACACGACGGTGCGCAACTTTCTCGTGCGGCTCTCGCGCCGGCCCTATCCGCCTCCGCGCGGCATGGAACCGCCGGAGGTCTGGGGCGTGGTGGTCGCGCTCTCCGGCGACGGCTCACGCGTCGCGGTCGTCACGATCGAGGGCACGGTCTACGTGTGGGACGTCGGGACCGGCAAGCTGCTCTTCGACCATGCGGACAAGGAGGCGGGCGGCCCGCCCCCGGGCTCGCTGCGATTTGGCCGCGACGGCGCCTTGCTCACGACGACGGGCGATCGCTTCGGCATGCGCCACATCGACGTGTCGAGTGGGGCGTCGCGCGTCGTCGTCTCGGCGCCGAAGGCCTACGCGGCCGTGGCTATCACCGACGACGGCACGGCCTTCGCGGCAATCACTTCGTCGATGGAGCGCAGAGGGTTGAGCTACGCCGTCGAGGTCTGGCAGTTCACGAGCACCACCAGCGTTGCCAGGAACTGAACGAAGCTCAGTGCGGCCGCGCCTGATACTCCAGGCGCCACACCTCGATGGCGTAAGGGCCGAAGCCCTCCGCGCTCCCAGGCCTCAGGAACGCTATCATGCTCGCGGGCACCGCGAGCGCCACCGCCTTGTAGAACGGCCCATCCCCTTGCAGCACAGGGAAGACCTTGCCGCTCGGCACGTGGATCAGCCGCAGGCCGCGGTCGTGCGTGTCGGGCGCGAATAGCCAGTCGCCGTCCTCGGTGAACGCCAGCGAGTAGCGCAGCTCGGCGTGCATGCCGTGGCCCGGCGCCTGGGCCACGTTGCCGAACGTGTTGTACTCGTGGCCCTTCGCGACGTCCACCACGTGCACGCGGCCATGGATGCCATTGGCCGCGGCGCGGTCGCCGCGGCGGGTCAGCGTGAGCGAGACGGGCCACATCGCTTCGAGCATGCGCGAGAGCGTCGTGGAGGTCTTCAGAGTGAGCGCCGGCCAGCTCCAGCCTTTGAGCGTTCCTTCCCCGGAAATTGTCGCGAGCGTCAGCCCGTCCCCGGAGAACGCGATCGCAAAGATCCCGTCGCCGGGGTGCGCGTTCGGCAACGAGCGGAGGATCTTGCCGCTGGGGAGCTCCACCACGTAGATCGTGCCGCCGCCGGCCACGGCGAGCACGCGCTCGTCGGGATGGAAGGCCACGCCGCGGCAGTGGCCGATGTCGAGCACCGCCACCGACCGTCCGGTCGCCGCCTCCCAGACCTCGGTGGTCTGCGCCTCGTGCCCCGTCGTGACGAGCAGCGATCCGTCGGGCGAGAAGAAGATGCCGTCGAGGCGACGCTGCTCCCGGCGCGGCTTCACGCGTACCTTCCAGCGCTCGGTACCGGACGGCACCTCGCGCGCGATCAGATCGGCCTCGAAGTCGCCGGTGACCACCAGGCTGCCGTCCGGGCTCAGGCCGACGGTGTTCGCGAGCGGGTGGAGGCCGGATAGCTCGAGCACCCGGGTGGCGGTGACCGGAGGTGATTGTGGCGTCTCGGTGCACGCCGCCAGGCCCAGCGCGAGGGCAACAACAAAGGCACGCATACGAGGAACTCTAAGGGACAATCTTTCCAATGCACCTATTTGTCGGTGCGCTGCTGGTCCTGGGCGGCCTGGGCTGCCTACGCTACGTGTGGGCCGGCGAAACGGCATTCGAGAGCGAGCCGCCGTTTCTCGCCCTGTGCGTCCTGCTCGTCGCGACCGGGGTCGGTCTGGCGATGCGGGCACGCGCCGCGCTGCTGCTGACGCAGGTCGCGCTGGGCGGCACCCTCCTCGTCCTGGCCACGAAGGCCCTCCGGCTCTATGTCGGAGGACCGCGCGACACCGCCGACGACAGCCTGGTGGCCCTCGTCTATCTGTTCGGATTCGCGCTGGCCGCGGCCGGCGTGGTGGTGCTCTTCCTGCTCCTGCGGCGCGTGCGCGCCGAAGCCGACTTCGGGTCGATCGACTACGTGCCGCTCGGCGGGCTCACCGCGGCGCTCGTACTGGGCCTCGTGTGGCTCTTCGCCGACGATGCCCGTCTGCGCCCGTGCCGGAACGGGAGCGACGAGGCCTGCGGCGCGGTGGCCATCTCATTGCTCGAGGCGTCCGAGCGGGCGCCGGCCGCCATGCCCACGCGCCCCGAGGAGCGTGCCGCGCGCGTGCTCGCCGAGCATCACTGCCGGTCGGTCGATCGCGGGCCGTGCGGGCTGCAGCGCTACGCGGCCGGGACGGTGGACGCCCGGGCCGGCCGGGTCGACCAGGCCAAGGCGGCGTTTCTCTGGGCCTGCGAGACCGATCGAAGCTGGTGCGCGCGCGCGGCGCAGACGCCGCTGCCGTGGACGTTCGACGAGCGCAAGCGGCTCGGGGACGGGCGGCGCTAGCGCCGCTACAGCGCGTCGAGCACGCGCGCGGCGAAGCGCTGCAGATCGGCGCGCTCCACCTTCAGGGCCTCGAGCTTGAGAATCATCGCCGTTCCGCGCCTGTCCGCCACCATGAAGATGGTCCAGCCGCCGGAGGCCGAGAAGGCGTCCGATCCGAGCGAGGGCTCCTCCTCGATCCTCAGGCTCTGATTGGCGCGCACTTCCTGGCGAGCGGCGGCGACGTATTCTGGCCCCGCCGGCGGGCCGACGAGCGTCAGAGAAATCGCCGCCGAGCCGTCCGTGCGATCGAGCTCGCAGCGCGTGCCGGGGGCGGAGGCGGAGCGCTGCTGCTGCCGCGCCAGGGTCGGGCCGCCGAGCAAACGCTCGACGTCCGCTCCGCGCAAAATCTGGCACGGGTCGAGCGCGGCGGGCGGTGTTGCGGTGGCGACCGGCACGAGCGTGAGCACCACCAGCTTGGGCCGCGGGCCGAAGTCCTCGGGGCGCTGATCGATGCCGTCGTAGTACGCCACGTCCAGGTCGCTGCCCCGGCGCGCCCAGATCATCCAGAGCGGTTGCTCCCGGGCCGGAGCGAGCGGAGTCACGCGAAGTGCCGGCGGATTGGCGGTCGCGTGGAGGGACAGCGATGCGCGAAGGCGCTCGCCGCTCACGGCCTGCACGACGAGCTCGTCACCCCGGAACGTCCACGTGGCGTTCAGCACCTTGGCTTCGGTGCGCCGCTCGCCGTTCATCGTGGCGCGCGCGACGGCCCAGAAGCCCTCGAGCTCGGGGATGCTGCCGGCGCCGGCCGGGCGGGCGAGAAGCGCGACGGTGAGCGGCGCCAGCACCAGAGCGGCGCAGGCGTGCCGTCTGAGGGCGATCATGTCGCGCGTTTACTTGGCCGCGCGCGCTCGGTAGTCGGCGATGGCCTTCTTGAGGTCCTCGTACTCCTCGCAGGGAATGAGACAGATCCGCTGCAGCGCGGCCAGGTGCTCCTCGGCCTTGGCCGGGTTGTTGGCCATCAGGTAGGCCTCGCCGATGTACTCATGGGCGCCGCGATGGCGAGGGTTGAGCTGGAGCGCCTTCTGGTAGTGGGTGAAGGCCGGCTGGAGCTGGCCGCCCTGGCGATAGGCGTAGCCGAGGTAGTTCTGGATGTCCGCGTTGCGCGTGTCGCGGAGCGCGGCCGAGGAAAGCGACCGGATCGCGCCGTTCCAGTCCTTGGCCGCGATGGCCGCCTTCCCTGCCGCATAGTCCGGATCGAGCCGGCCTTCCTTCGGGTCTTCCTCGCTCGGATCGGCGAGGCTCGCGCCCGGCCAGAAGACAAGGCCGAGCGCGAGCATCCCGATGGCGAGCCGTCCGGCGGAGTGCCTGACGCCCACCACGACTACCTGCTGGCGAGCCGCTGCTTCATCTCGCGCAGCTCGGACCGATCACCGTCCGCGTTCCGCGTCAGCTTCGCGAGCTTCTCGAAATACTCGCGCGCCTTCTTCTTGTCGCCCGAGAACTCGGCGGCCTTCGCCGCGCCGTAGAAGCCGCGCAGCCGCATCGGAGCGTTCTTCAGCGAGGTCTCGTATTCCTTCAGGGCCGCGACCGACTCACCCTGCACCATGAGCATGTCGGCGAGCAGCTCCCGCATCGGGTAGAGCCGGTTCTCCATGGCCACGTGCTTCTCGCTGGCGTCTTCGAGCTCGGCCGCGCTGCGCATCAGCTTGATGGCCTCGGACCGGTTGCCCTGGCCCTGCGCGGTCCAGGCCTGGGCGCCGAGAATCTGGATCTCGACCTGACCGGCCCAGTAGCCCTGGCCCGCCTTCTCCAGCGCGGCCCGCTGCTCCTTGAGCTTCTCGATGTCCGCCTGGGCCGCGGCCGTGTCGCCGCTGCGCGCGCCGCCCATGGCTCGGGCGAAGTAGGTGATCGCTTCGGCCATCGGAAAGCCGGTGCCGAGCGGCTGCAGCTGCGCGGCGCCCTGCCAGTCCTGACGCTCGAGCGCGTATCGGGCGGGCACCGCCGCGCGCGCCGTCGCGCCCGCCAGGGGCACCCCGATCACCTTCTTGATCGCCATGGTGTCGCCGATGAGGGCCCGGGCCTTGATGTCCTGACCCATCTGAAGATAGGCGTAGGCCATGAAGTCGTACGCATGAGGCACGCCGCCGAGCGTGCCGTCGAGCTTGGCCTTGGCCGCGTACTCGTTCGCCACCAGGACCGAGCGCCAGTTCGACGTCACGGACTCTTCCCACATGCCGACCATCGAGTAGATGTGCGAGGGCATGTGCTGGGCGTGCGGCGCCGCGGGCGCGATCTTCGCGTACTTGTTCGCGGCGGGGATGCCGCGCTGGGCGATCGGCGGGAAGTCGTAGCTGTGGATCAGGTAGTGCGTGACGCCCGGATGATCCGGGTACTTCTTGTCGATAGGCTCCAGGATCTTGATGGCCTTCATGAGCGGGTCCATCGACTTGTGGTCGAACGTCTCGTTGAGCGCGAGGGCGTAGAAGATCTTCGCCTCGACGTCGTCCGGATACTTGGCGGCGAGCTTCTCCATCGCCGTCGCGTAGTTCTTGGTTCGCGTGTCCTGGTCGACCTTGTCGTAGTCCTTGTAGAACTCCTTGAGCGCGGCCAGCCAGTCGCGCTCTCGCTGGGTCTTGGGCCCGATCGATTCACCCTTCTCGATGGCGTCGAGGCCGCGCTTGAGCGTGGCGGCGTCGAACGGTCCGACGAGCGGATTCGGGCGCTGGCTGATCGCGATACCCCAGTAGGCGATGGCGCAGTTCGGGTCGGTGGTCGGGATCGCGTTGAATGCCTTCACCGTCTCGGGAAAGAAGAACGAGTGCAGCATGGCGAGCGCCCGCTCGAATTCCTTCTGCGCCTCCGGGGTGCACGAGGTCTTGAAGTGCACCCGTCCGAGCTTCTCCGGCTCGCCGGTTCGGGGCTCGTTGTCGGCCCATACCGATGTAATGAGACCCAAAGACACGAGGGTCGCGATCAGAAAGCTCAGGACATGACTCATGGCGTCCTCCCTCCGGGCGCGTCTCCAGCGAAGCTGGCCGGTACGGCCCCGGGGCAACGACGGTATTCGCGATGTTGTTCCAACGTGCGCCGCGTAGTCGGCGCGTGACGACGACAGACGAAACTAGTGCGGGGGTGCCGCGGAAGTCAAGGTTTGCTCACAGGCTGTCGAGGCCGTTCGACCATCGCCGGCAGATGTGGTGCGCGATCGCAACGGGCGCCGGTAGCGACGCCCGGGTCGGATCGTCGGCGCCCGCGGCAGCCCGGGCCACCATCTCCCTGATCTCGTCGCGGTGGAACCAGCGCGCCTCCGCGAGCTCCTCGGGGTCGACGGTGATCTCCTCGGTCAAGGCCTCAGTGAGAAATCCCATCATCAGGCTCGATGGAAACGGCCACGGCTGCGCGGCCAGGTAGCGCACGCGACCACAGCGGATGCCCGACTCTTCCCGCACCTCGCGGCGCACCGCCTCCTCGAGGGTTTCGCCCGGTTCGACGAAGCCGGCCAGGCACGAGAACCGGGAGCCGGGGCGCCGCCGGTTGCGGCCGAGCAGGGCCCGATCGCCGCGGATGGCGAGCATGATCACGACCGGATCGGTCCGCGGGAAGTGCGACGCCTTGCACTCCGGGCAGCGCCGCACCCAGCCCGCGGAGCCCACCTTCGTCGGCGCGCCGCACTGGGCACAGAAGCGATGGCGCGCATGCCAGTCGATCAGGCAGCGCGCCTCGGCGAGGATCGCCGCCTCGCCGGTGGCGATGGCGGGCGCCAGCGTGCGCACGTCGAGCGGCTCGGTGTCGACGGCGGGCGCGATGCCGGCGCCGGTCGCGTCGACCGCGAAGTGCGCGCGACCGTCACCGAGGCCGAGAAAGATCAGCTGGGCGCCCGAATCGATGTGGCCGCGCCACGGCCCGACCGCCTGCCAGTCGAGCGCCGGCGCCCCGGTGCCGCGCGTGAACGGCTTCAGGTCGCGCAGCGCCAGGATGCGCGTCTGCGGGTCGGCGAGCAGCGAGGCGATCCAGTCGCGGTCGTCGCGCCGCTCGCTGACCCGGTCCAGCGGGTTGCCGGCGAAGCAGTAGATGTCTTCCATCGCGGCGGCCGGATCAGCCGAGCTTCACCGATCGGCCCGTCGCGGACGACCGCTCGATCGCGTCGATCAACTTGTGGCGCTGCACGGCGTGGCCGAAGTCGACGTCGAAGGCCCCGCCGCCGCGCAGGGCGTCGGCCGCGCGCGCGTACGCCTGGGCGACGTTGTAGGGCTGACCGGCCGGCGTGCTCTCCGGAACGACCCGGTACTTCGCCGGCACGGGCATCGGGGCCATGGCCTCCTTGCCCTTGCCACCGTGCATCCGGTTCGGGCCGAGGCTGAGCGCGCCGTTCGCCTGGATGACCAGGGCGCCCTCCCGGCCGTAGATCTCCAGGTGATTGCCCCCGGGGTTCGAAGGCACGGCGGCGACGTTCACCGTGACCTCGGCGCCGCTCGCCGTGCGGCCGATGACGTTGATGCTGTCCGGCGAATCGACCGGGAACGGGGCGCCTTCCGTCGTGCGCCACTCGGGGATTCTGGTCGACACGCGAGCCGAGAGCTCGGCGAACTCGCCGAGCACGGCGCACATCGCATCGATCGCGTGGCCCCCGGCGATGGTCAGCGTGTTGGCGCCGTTCGAGCGCACGCCCTGCCAGATGCGGCCGGGACCCCGCTGCAGCTGGGCCTGCGCGGACGTGTTCAGGCTCGCCGTGAGAACCTCCCCGATGTAACCCTGCTGGATGAGGTCGCGCGCGTAGAGGATCGTCGGGTCGCTGCGCCCCTGCAGACCGACCATGCTCTTCAAGGAGCGCTGCCGGGCGAGCCCCGCCATCTCTTCCGCTTCGGCGAGATTGGCGCCGAGCGGCCACTCGCAGAAGACCGGCTTGCCGGCCTGCAGGCCGGCCATGACCAGTTCCCGGTGCCCGGGCACCCGCACGCAAACGACGAGTAGATCGATGTCGGGATGCGCTGCCATGTCGCTGAACCGGGTGAACGCCCGCTCGGCGCCGAAGGCCTGGGCCGAGGCCTTGGCGGTGTCCTCACGCGAGGTGCAGACGGCGTGCAGCTGGTAGCCGGGCAGCGCCTTGAGGGCCGGGACGTGCGCGTTGGCGCCCCAGTGGCTGCCGCCCTGTGTGACGGTCGCTCCCACGATTCCGACGCGGATCTTGTCTGCCATGTGAGCCTCCCGGTTCTGTTGATCTCCTCGCGATCCGGAGGGCGCATTGTAGCACCCAGCTCACAGCGGGCGCCTCGCGGCGGGCAGATACAGGTCGAGTGAGCCGACCTCAGAAGCCGGCGGCGCGGCCGGGCGTGCGCGTCCAGCGCAGCACGGTCCAGCGGTCGTGGACGTTGAAGCTGAACGTTTCCCCGTCGCGGTGGACGCGATAGCAGCGCTCGCGGCCGCCGTCCGACACGTTCCAGACGCGACAGTAGAGACCTTCCGGGGTGATCCGCCAGCGCCCCACGTCGACGGCCGTGCCGGTCATCACGTACTGGCGCCCGTCGGGCGCGATGAACACTCTCGTGAGACCGGCGCCGAACGTGTTGCCCGGCAGCTCGGCCCTGAGCTCCGCCGCGCCCAGCGGCGCGGACGGCGCCTGAGGCGGGGCCACCGCCGGCGCCGACGTGCAGAACGGGCGGATCGCCTCGCCGGCGAGGATCATCGTCTCGATGTCGCCGGTGTTGCCGTCGGCGAAGCGAAAAGCGGAAATGCCGTTGGGCAGCAGCACGACGAAGTTCCCGCCATACCCCGACATGTGCGGAATCAGAAAGCGACAGCCGAGCTCCGTCACGTAGGGCACCGACCAGAACGACAGATGATAGCGATAATCGCCATAGCGGCTGCGTCGCAGGACCGATAAGCCTGTCGCGCTCGTTCGATAGAGCGCCTCGGCGAGCTTCGCGGCGCTCAGAAGCTGCACGCCGTCGTGCCGGCCGCCCTGCTGCAAGAGCGTCGTCAGCTTGGCGACGTCGTCGATCGTCGGGGTCAGCCCGTAGCCGAGAAGCGGAATGCCGGGTGAGCCGTCGGCCTCGAGCGTGTGCATCGTGGGCGCGTGGAATATGCCGATCGGGCGATAGACCTCGTCGACGACCATGTCCCAGAGGTGCGCGCCGGGGCCCGCCTTCTGCTTCAGATAGGCGTCCATCGCGGCGGCCAGGGTGAACGTGACCACGCTGTTGTAGCGCACGACTTCGCCGCGGGCCCACGGATACCGGCCGTAGGTGAAGCCGCGATCGAGCTTCTGCTGAGCCGTCCGCGCCTCGAGCCACTCGTAGAACTTCGGCTTGTTCTCGTCCGGGTCCGGCTGCGGCCAGTCGCGGCGCGGGCCGAGGTCGCCGATCGGCGCGGACATGCTGAGCGCGTCGGCGAAGGTGACGTCCCGCCATCCGTCGTGCGTCGCGGTCACGCGGACGTAGTCGGCGATCTTCAGGTCGAAGACGCCGTCGCCGTATTTCTGGGCCAGGCGCAGCAGCGCAACCGCGGCGCCGAGCGTTTTCGTCACCGAGAACACGCCGTGGCGCATCTGCCGGCAGTAGGGATAGGGTCCCGTCCGCGTGTGGCAGGCCTTGACGTAGAGGACCCCGTCGATGACCAACCCGTTCGCGCTGATGTCGTCGCGCGCGGCGTCGCCGTCGAAGGCGTCGAGCCAGCGGCTTGGCTTCGAGGCCGGCAGCGCGGACCACGACTTCATCGGAGTCTCCAGACGCCGCTCGGCGTCGAACTCCGCGCGCAGCCGCGCTTCATCCGCGATCGGACCCGGCGCATACGTCATCGGCGCCTGCCCCCAGAAGTCGTCGCGCGACCATTCCATCGTCTCTTGCGAGACCTGGACCCTCAGATGCGAGACCCGCGTGTCGTCGAAGAGGAAGGTCGCGAGCCCGTTGCGCGTGCCGTTGCCGATCTCGTCGACCACCACGTACGGAAACGACGCGCGCGACATTCCCCGATCGCCCGGCTCGGACCACACGCGCCCCGGCGACAGGATGATGCCGGTCCTGCTCCCGGGCGGCCGGATGATCGTCCGCACCGCCGGGACCAGATGCTCACCGTGCGTGAAGAACGCGGCGGTGAACCCGCCGGCCGGCGCGTCGAGCCCGGCGCAGCCGTCATGGGCGCGGGAGATCTTCGCGTCGTGAATCGTCACGGTTCCACGCAGGGTGTGGCGAGCGGGAGCGGCGGTGCCGATCGGCATGAAATAGTCGTTGTGCACGAGGCCGCCGGGGCGGTGGCTCGGCGCCAGTAGCTCGGCGGCGACGATGCGATCGCGCGACACGCCCGATGGCGCCGCGACGGCCGGCACTCGCGGGCACGCGATCCGGCGCAAGTCGGTGATTCGTACCGCCGTCGTCGTGGCGTCGCTCGCAAAATCCTTGAAGGTCCCGGCCAGGTCGTTGCCGGCGAAGGTATACGTGGCCTCCGGCCGCCAGGACAGCGGAAGCTCGAAGCGCAGGACGCCGTCGACGACGCGCCCCGAGGCACGCCACGCCCGCGGCTGGGAGATCAGCGGATCGGCCACACCGACGCTGTAGACGACCCGCGCGTAGCCGTTGGCGAAGACGTCCTCGACGACGAGAACGCCGCACGGACCGTCGCCGCCGCCGCGCGGGGTCCAGGCGCCGCCCCACGCTCCGGAGAATCTCGCGAGGTCGGGGGAGACATCCGCCGCCGGCGGTGTGATCGTCACGTTGGCCGGCAGCGGCGTCGCGCCCGCGCAGTCCTTCGCGTGGGCGGCGGCGACGGCGCCCATCAACATCGTCGCCAGCACGGTGAGGGCCGCCTGACCGGCGAGCCTCCGGTTCATTCCTGGATGAGCTCGTCGGCTCGCACCATGAGCGGCTCCGGAATACTCACGCCGAGCGCCTTGGCGGTCTTCAGGTTGATGACCAGCTCGAACTTGGTGGGCTGCTCGATCGGCAGATTGGCCGGATTCGCGCCCCTGAGGATCTTGTCGATGAACGCGGCCGACCGCTTGACGAGATCCGGGATGCTCGGTCCGTAGGACATCAGACTTCCCCGTCGAGCGAACTCGCGCAGGAGCGCGATCGTGGGGAAGCGGTGCCGGATCGCCACCTCGTTGATGCGAAGGACATGCGCGAAGAAGGCCGACTCCGGCATGATCAAGACTGCATCCGGGCGATGCCGGACGATCGCGGTCAGAGAGTCTTCGATCTGGTCGGGCGCCTGCAGATCGACCAGCTCGAGCTTCATGCCCAGGCGGTTCGTGACGATCACGGTCTCGCGCATGACCGACGTGTTGGCCGGATTCGCGCTGTTCCAGAGCACGGCGATCCGGGAGAGCTTGGGCATCAATTCGCGCAGCAGCTCGAGCAGCTTACCGCTCAGCTCCGGGGTGAGCGCCGCGTTGCCGGTGACGTTCCCGCCGGGGCGCGCGAGGCCGGCCACGAGCCCGGCCTGGACCGGGTCTGCGGCGGCGATCAGGACGATCGGGATCGTGCTGGTGGCGCGCTTGGCGGCGAGCCCCGGCAGCGTGGTCCCGGCCGTGATGACGTCCACGCCGATGCGTACGAGCTCGGCGGCTGCCTGGGGAAGCTCCTCGTGCCGCTCGACCAGCCGAACCTCGATCTGCAGATTGTGGCCCTCGACGTAACCGAACTCGCGGAGGCTGCTCCGGAACACCTCGACCAGGCTCTTGAGCGCCTGCCCGCCGTGAACCAGCAGCGCGACGCGATAGACCTTCCCCGCTGGCTGAGCCCGGACGGTGAGCGGCATGTTGAGGACGGCGCCACCCACGAGGGCGGTGAACGTTCGCCGATCGATCACCGGCAGACCTCGTGATGGAACCGCGGCGACGAAACGACTCGGGGGCGTGCGCACCACTGGCGAGTCTAACAGAGCCGCCGAGGCCGCCGCGCCCCGCGTCGTTACTTCTTGCGCCGATAGTGCACGGTCATGAACTGCTGCCAGGCGCCGTCGGCGCCCAGCATGTACGAGCTCAGCACCCGGTGGTCGTCGCTCTTGAACTCCATGACGTCACGGTACTTCCCCATCTTCGACTCGGGCGCCTCCATGCTCGGGCCCTCGGCCTCCAGCGTGAGCGCCCGTTCGGCTGGGTCCAGGGCGCCGTCGTACACCCAGAGGTGAGTCATCATCGACCCGATCCAGGTGCCCACGAAGCGCTTTCGCTGCGGGTCGTAGCCCAGCGTCAGCATCATCGACATGGGGCCACCGCCGGGCATGTCGCCCTTACCCTCGGCCAGGATCCAGAGACCGCCGAGCGATCGCACGCTGTCGGTCCCGTAGACCTTCTCGGGCGGCTTGCCCGGCTCCATGCTCATCTCGGTTTCGGATGTCCATTCGCCCACGAACCGCTGCAGCCACTTGTGCTCGCGCTGGGGCGTAGCGTTTTCCATCACTTCATCTCCTTGGATGAGTCTTTTTTCATGGGTTGTGTCTTTCATGTGAATCCGGCGGACCGGCAGCCGTGACCGGCCACGCGGGTCGCCATCTATGAGTCGAACGGACAGGGCCGGGATCGACACCCGACGGCCGCTACACTATCCTGCGCCCGGTGCGCGGTGGGGTTGCCTAACGCGCCAGAGGGCAATCAGGAGGTGACGTCGTGACAGAACAATCCGGTGCAGGGGACCAGCCGTTTCGCGTAGACGAGGCGACGATCGAGGAGCTGCACGCTGCCATCCAGGCGGGGCGGACGACGTGCGTCGAGGTCGTCCAGCAGTACATCGACCGCGCGCGCGCCTTCAACGGCGTGGCCAGCGTGCTCGTCACCGAGGACGGCGGCCCCGTGCCGGCGGCGAAGGGCGCCGTGCGCGCGATGGCGCCGCTCGCCTTTCCCACGGAGACCGTCAAGGCCTCGGCCATCCTGCCCGATCTTCACAAGTACCAGGGTCCGGCCCTGGAGTACGGCCGCATGGAGGCGACAGCGTCCGACCCCGGCGTGATGCAGCAATACGGGATGATCGTCGGCAAGCCAGAGGCCGGGCAGCTGAACGCGCTGGCCACCCTCAACATTCGCGGCGAGCGCTCGGTGACCTGCCGGGGCGACTTCGATCGTCACCCGTCGGCGGGGCCGCTCCCGCCGGGCGCGCCGCCCGTGTGCGAGATGTTCCGCCGGCTCCCCGACGCCCTCGAGCGCGCGGCCGAGCTCGACGCGACGTACGGGCGCAGTCCCGATCTCGAGAAGATGCCCATGTACGGCGTCGTGTTCTCGTTCAAGGATCCATTCGACACGAAGGACATGCGCACGACGGCCGGCGGCGACGCGCGCTATGACATCGATTTCCCGGCACGCGATCACGGACTGGTCGAGCAGCTCCGCACCAAGGGCGCGATCATCTTCGCCAAGGCCGTCAACACCGAGTACAACGGCCGCGCGGGCAATCCGGGCGGCCGCCACAAGCCCGACAAGGTGCTGCCTTCGACGCTGGGCTACCAGCGGAGCTCCTGGGGCGGCAACCCGGCGAACCCGTACGACACCACGCGCTCGGCCTCGCTCGGATCGAGCTCGGGCTCGGGCGTGTCGGTTAGTGCCAACCTCGTGATGGCGAGTCTCGGCGAGGAGACGCGGGCCTCCTGTCGCGGGCCCGCGAACCACAACGCGGTGGCCCTGATCCTTCCGCACAAGTCGATGCTCGGGTTCAACGGCGGGGCCATCGGCGCCGACATCTACTGCGACCGCAGCGGCATCCTGTGCCGCACGATCGCCGATTGCGCCCGGGTCCTCGACGCGCTCAAGGACGAGGTCGAGGGCTACTACGATCCGCGGGACCACTACACGACCGTGCCGCGATCGTCGGTGCTGGGCACGCCGTACGCGAGCCACGCCCGGATGCCGGGGACGCCGGGTGCGCTCACGGGCATGCGCATCGGCATCGTGCGCGAGTCGATGGCATACGCGCCGGGCTCGAAGACCGAGGAGCCGATCGTCGCCGCCGCCGCCCGGGAGATCAAGACGATCCTCGGCGCTCGCCTGGGAGCGACGCTCGTCGAGTCGTCCGATCCTCGGTGGAAGCCCGATCCCGACGTCGAGGCCATGAAGACGGACTTTCGGCACTCACTGGCGCGCCTGGTGCCCCTCATCATGCCCGACGTGCTGTTCCGGCTCGGCCGCGACGGGCAGCCCGTGTTCAAGGAATTCGCGGCCGCGATCGTGCCCACGGAGTTCGCGCCCGGCAAGACCTTCGGCACGGGCACCATGCAGCCGATCGACTACTGCGTCGCGCTCGCGGAGGGACGCATCGAGCCCCCGGCAAACCTCGACATCGCGACCGTTCAGGATCAGGAGCTCGCGATGGCGTTTCGATTCCACGTGCCGCAGTACCTCGGCCGCCGCGCCGAGGACTGGAAAGCGCGCGGGTTCACCGAGACGCTCACCGATTTCGTCGCCCTCAATGAACGATCGAAGTTCTGGGGCGACGACGGACGCGCAGCCTTCAGGAACTGGGAAGAGGTGGCCGATCCGCGCAATCCCCTCGGCGGGCGGCAGGGCGTCAACGAGCGCATCATGCTGCGCGAGCTCCTGCGCCGGGTGGACATGATGGTTCTGCTCGAGAACCGGCTGGACGCGCTGGTCCGCGTGCACACGCCGTTTCCGCCGGGGAAGATCGGCGGCGCTTATCAGCCGGGCCTGCCCGGCAACTTGCGGCCCGAGACGATGTACGGGCCGAATGCCGGGCTGACGGAGGTTTTGATCCCGGCGGGCTACGTGACGACCGTCTACGATCCGGTCTTCGCGCTGAGCCCCGACGGCAAGCGGTACATCACGGTTCCATCCGACACGCCGACCACGATTCCGGCGCCGGGGCTGCCGTTCTCGCTGGTGTTCCGCGCCGAGCCGGGCCGAGAAGATCTGCTCTTGAAGATCGCCTCGGCGTATGAGGCCGCCTCGAAGCGCCGCGTGCCGCCGCCGGCGTTCGGTCCGCTGCCGGCGGCAAGCGCGGGAGCTAGACGCTAGCTCGCAGCGCGGCGACGAGGTCTCCCAGCCGGGGCAGCTCGTCCAGCCGGTCGACGAGCGCCTCGACCCGCGCCACCGCGGCCGCGCTCAGCACCACGCGGGCCAGCTCGCGAAACTTCGCGCGGACCTCGTCCTCGCCGTAGGGATCCTGGTAGTCGCCGCGCGCGCTCTCGCGCAGCCGGGTCACCTGGCGCCCGTCGGCGAGGGTGACGGTGACGCGCGCCGGCTTGAGCCGGGGCACGTCGGCACTGAGCGCCGGATCCTCGCGAACGGTGACGCGCCGGCGGAACGCGGCGATCGCGGGATCGCGCACGACGTCCTCGGTGAACGCGTGATAGCCGGCGTTGCCGCGCAGGACCAGCGCGGCGGCGGCGTGGGGTAGCGAGTACTTCGCCGCGAAGTAGTTGGCGGGGTCCGGATTGCGCATGTTCGCCGCGAACGCGTAGGTCGCGACGTCGATGCGCTCGATGCTGGCGGGCGCCGGTCTGAGCTCCGCGAGGATCTCTTCCAGCGCGTCGAGCGCCGCGTAGATCGGGTTACAGCATGCGCGCAGGCGGAAGTAGTTGCGGGCGATCTCCCACCGTCCGCCCAGCTCTTCGGTGACGAGCTCGGGCCGGAACCCGTCGCCCACGAGCCGGCCGAAGCTTTCCTCGATGGCATCCGGCTGAGCGGCCACGCCCGCCAGGGCGAGCTCCGGCGCCAGCACGCCCGCGAATCCGCTCATGCCGCCGGCCACGTTCAGCGCGGTCGCTCCCGCCACCGCGTTGGTGTAGCCCGGCGTGAGGACGAGAATGGCGCCGATCCTGAGCGCGAGGCTCGTCTGCTCGCCGGTCAAGCCACGCAGGTGCGCGCCGGCTGCCACCGCGCCGAGCAGCGGCGCCTGGCCGTTCTGATGGGCGAGCGGCCGGGCCGTCAGCCCCGCACCGAGCCGCGCGGCCACTTCGTAGCCGAAGATCAAAGCGGCCAGCGTGTCGCGGCCCGAGCGATTCAGCCACTCGGCGCTGGCGAGTGCCGTCGGCAAGACCTGAACCGCACCCTGGCACGAGACGTAGCGATGTCCTTCGCACAGCTCGATCGAGCGCCCGGCCAGTCCGTTGAGCAAGGCGGCAGTGCGGGGGTCCGTCGTGGGCCAGCCCGGCGCGTAGACTGTCGCGCCCTGACCGGCGGTTGCCGTCAATCGCGCGCGCGCGGCGGCAACCTCGGGCTGCGCCGAGCCGGCCAGAATCACGCCCAGAGTGTCCAGCAGCACGAGCTTGGCGTGTTGCCGGACTTCTCTGGGGATTCGTTCCCAGGGCGTGCTGGCCGCGAAGTGCGCCAGCTCCTCGATGGCCTTACCCATGACGCCCGCGCGCTCAGCCCCGGTAGTTCGCCGAGGGCCGCTTCATCTCGAAGATCTGGTGGATATGGCTGTAGAGGTTGCCGGTCAGGCGGCCGACCGGACGCAGACGGTGCATGTCGAGGCGGCCGGTGGCCGCGTCGTAGATGTCATCGCGCACGTGCCACTGCACGATCTCGCCGAGCACGAGGTGCGCCTTGCCGACCGGCAGGATGCGCGCGACGGTGCACTCCATGCTGATCGGCGCTTCCGCGACGCGCGGGGCCTTGACCCTCACACCGGGCGCGGCGGTCAGCCCCGTCAGCGCGAACTCGTCGACCTCGGGCGCGTAGTCGCCGGAGCTCAGGTTCATCTGCTCGGCGCGGTCGTCGTCCACGACGTTGACGACGAACTCGCCGCTCGCTTCGACGTTGCGCAGCGTGTCCTTCTTGCCGCCCTCCCGCGGTGAGCACGAGAACGCGATGGTGGGCGGCTCGGCGGTGATCGCCATGAAGTAGCTGAACGGCGCCAGGTTGGCCACGCCGGCGCTGTCGAGGCTCGACACCCAGGCGATCGGGCGCGGCACGACCGAGCTGATCAGGAGCTTGTAGACCGCGGTCGGGTCGATGGTCTGCGGATCGATGTGCACGGAGTCCTCCGTCGCCCGTTCAGGGCGCCGTCGGAGTATACCGGACGTCGCCGTCCGCTGGCTTGATTCCCCGCGCCAGCAACAAATCGCGCAGCTCCAGGGTGACCGGGAAGATCTCCTGGTTCCAGTCGCCGCCCTGTGTCTCGTACGCGCGCTGCTCGGCCTCCACCGCCATCCGATCCTCGGCGAACACCGACTCCGTGAAGTGGCGCAGGACGGGCCAGATCAGGGTGAGTAGGAATGTCAGCCGCGGCTTCTTCACTAGCAGGATGCCGAAGCTCCGGCTGCGGCGCTCGTGTCGATCGGCCGGCACGTAGGCAGCCCAGAGGGCGAGGCTCGGCGGTGAGCCCGGCTTGATCCCGGCGATCTTCAGCGTCTGGTACGGATATTCCGTGCGGATGGTCATGATCTCGTAATTGGTCTCGTCGTCTCCGCTGCCACCGATGGTGAGCCAGTTGGCGCCGCGATGCTTCTTGCCGCCGCCATCGCCGAAGCGATACTGGGCCTCGACCCAGCCGTCGCCCTTTGCGTGGCCCAGCAAGCGGGGCTTGATCCGGCCCATCAGCCGCCGATGGAGAAACTGATGGTTCATGTCCATCAGGTTCTCGTGCATGAACGTGTAGTGGCAGGCGATGTCTCGCTCGAAGGCCATGACCTTGTAGTCCGGCGAGTCGAACCACGGCAGCTCGGGAAAGGCCGTCTGCTCCGCCAGCGCGGGGTCGCCGGGAAACACGAAGATCAGGCCGAACGCCTCGCGGCACGGGTAAGCGCGGACGCGATGGGGCGGCCGGACGCCGGTCACCAGATACGGAATGGCCGTGATCGCGCCGGCCGCGTCGTATCGCCAGGCGTGATAGCCGCACTGGATCTCTTCGCCGCACACGAGCCCCTTGCTCAGCGGGAATTGCCGATGCGCGCAGCGGTCCTCGAGCGCGAAGACCTTGCCGGAATCGGTCCGGATGAGCACGATCGGCTCGCCGGCGAAGGTCACCGCGAGCGTCTTGTTCCGTTTCAGCTTTCGAGATTGGGCGACGGGATGCCAGTAGCCGGGATTGCACGCGACGCGGCGCAGGTCCGGCCCGCTACTGCTGGTGTTCGCCGCGCTCCCGTCGGACATTTCGGGGCCTATTGTCACACAGGCGTGAAGACCATTTCCTCGGGCGGTGGAGTCACGCTGACGAACAAAAATCAGAAGCCGTGCGACTCACGAGGGCGGGAGAAATCGTGAGCCGCACGGCATGGCCCCGGCGCTGCTCGGGGCAATATCGATCAAGCGCTACGGCTTCGGGCTTGCCTCTCGCTTTCCACTGTCCTTCGCGAACGCGTCTTCGATTCGTGAGACAAAGCAAGCGCGATGCCGAGCTGAAAATCGCGAAATACGCGTGGGCTCGCGAGGTGAGCTCGGGCGTCATGCCCGGGGCAAGGCGCGGAGACGGCGTTGCGCCCGATTCTCGAGAGCGAAAGTCGCGGCGAACAGGGGTGACTACGAGGGGGCCGTAATGTCGAGCGCCGGGCGGCACGCGGATGCGCCGCCCGGCTCGGCTGGTCTCAGGTCAGCGCTTCGTCGCGAGACCCTTCCGCTTCACGTAGCTCCAGAGCTTCTTGGTCATCTCGGCTGGACCGATCGGCTCGGCGCCGAACAGCGATTCCAGGCTGTCCGTACGGCCCTGGAAGCTGATCGCGTAACCTCCGAACGCCAGCTTCTTGCTCCCGGTGCGCTTCTGCATGGTGTCCCCCCTTTCTTCCTGAGAAGTTCGGGCACGCTTCAAGCCATGACTACCACGCAGCGCGGCGACAGCAAAGAAAAAGCGCGATATCTGGGGTTCGAGCGGCCGCCGAGGCCCGCGAGCCGTTGAGGCGAGTAGTTCCTACGTACCCGTGCGCGAGGGGGCGTGGGCCGACTGGCCCAGGCGATCGGAAAGCCAGCGAGCCGCGATAGCTCCGACGAACGCGGTCGCGAGGGTCACGACCAGCGCCGCGGCGGTCGGCCACGGCCCGGGGATCATCGGCTCGAACGCCGGCGTGCGTCCGATCACGAGACCCATGAAGCCGAGCAGACCCACCCCGTACGCGAGGGTGGCCGGGATCGGCCGTCGCCGCGGATCGATCGCGATCAGGATGAGCGCGGGCACGAACGCCATGACGCGGGTGAGCGTCCCACCGGCCGGTGCGCCCGGGGTGTTCCCGTTCTTCCGCGCGATCTCGAAGCCCACCGCGACCGGCGAGGTTGGATCCTTGACGATCTCTTCCTCCATGACGGAGACGGGCTG
>DASRIY010000274.1:0-5733 GCA_035649755.1 Candidatus Methylomirabilota bacterium | reverse complement strand
GCGGCCCGCACCAAGATGGCCGCGGACAAGCAGCGCGCGGCACAGGACGCTCCGGACTTCGGCCGCGCGCTCGAGCTGGAGCGCCAGGGCGGCACCATGTACGCCCAGCTGGCGTTCACCGACGCGACGACGAGCTTCCGCGCCGCCGGCGAGCTCTTCGCGAAGGCGGTGCCTCTGGCGACGACGGCGCCTGCGCCGCCTCCGCCCGCGGTGGCGACGCCAGCGCCGACCACGAAGACGCCTCCGGCCGCGCCGGTTTCACCGCCCGCGACGGCGACTCCAGCGCCCGCGACCGGACCCCGTGCGGACATCCGGGCGGCCCTCGACAGCTATGTGCGGGCCGTCGAGACGAAGGACGTTGATCTGATGCGCCGGGTGCGCCCGAGCCTGACCGACGCCGAGGTGCAGCGCTTGCGGCAGTCCAACGCGATCAAGCAGAGCCACAAGGTCGACCTGCGCGTCTACGAGATCACCGTGAACGGTGATGAAGCCACCGCCGACGGCCGCCGCGAAGACATGGTAGTCCTGAGCAGCGGGCAGCGCTTGCAGAGCGAGACCACGTTCTCGTACGCCCTCAAGCGCGGCCCGCGTGGCTGGGTGATCGATCAGGTTCGCGAGTCGGCCAGCCAGCCCGCGCAGACGCGGCCCGCGCAACCCCGGGTTCCCCGGCGCTCCGACGCGACGCCATGACGGCACGCGCGCTCGGACGGTGGATCCAGCGCTTCTCGCCGCTGATCTCGGCCGTGGTGCTCCTGGTCGGCTGCTCCAGCGGCCCGCCGCTCGTGCAGGGCACGATCAAGGCCGAGCCCGCCGTCAATCCCGATCGCGGCGGACGTCCCTCGCCCATCGTCGTGCGCGTCTACGAGCTCAAGGCGGTTGCGGCGTTCAACGGCGCGGACTTCTTCTCGCTCTACGACAAGGAGCAGGAGACGATCGGCGGCGACCTGGTCGGACGCGAGGAGTTCCTGCTGCAGCCCTCGGAAAGCCGACAGTATCGCCGGCAGTTCCAACCGGACACGAAATTCATCGGAGTGATCGGGGCCTATCGCGACCTCGAGCAGTCGCGCTGGCGTCAGGTGATGCCCGTGCCCGCGAAGGGCAAGGCGACGCTCACGATCTCCGCTCAGCCCCGAGCCATCACGCTCGAGATCAAGTGAGCGAACAGTGACCTGGGACAACCGCATCATCTGGTCCGAGGGGACGTTCCTCCAGCCCCAGCACTTCCAGCAGCACGACCGCCACATCGAGGCCTCGGTCGAGCTGCGGACGCGGTCGATGCGCCCATACTCCTGGGGATTCCTCGAGCTGGCCATCGACGAGTCGTTGCTCGAGCTTGGCAAGCTCGGACTCAGGAGCGCGCGGGGCGTGCTGCCGGACGGCACGCCGTTCGACTGTCCGGCGCGCGATCCCTTGCCGCCGCCCATGGACGTACCGGCCACGTTGCGCGACTCGATGGTGGTGCTGGCGCTCCCGATGCGTCGACCGGGCGTTGACGAGTCCGACCTGGGCAGCGCCGGCGCCGACAGCCTGGCGCGCTACGTCGCGGGCGAGCTCGAGGTGAAGGACAGCAACGCGACGTTCGACCGGACCGCCCTGCTGCAAATCGGCCGGCTGCGCCTGCGGCTCCTGAAGGAGGCCGACGTCAGCGCGGCCTACTCCGGTCTCGGCGTCGCCCGCGTGATCGAGCGCCGCGCGGACAATCGCGTCCTCCTCGACGCCGGCTACATCCCCTCGCTCCTCGACGTCGCCGCCGCGGCGCCGCTGGCCAGCCAGCTGCGCGACGTGCACGGCCTGCTGCATCAACGCGGCGACGCGTTGGCCACGCAGATGTCGCAGCCGGGGCCGGGTGGCATCGCCGAGATCGCCGAGTTCCTGTGGCTCAAGACCATCAATCGGTTCGAGCCCCTCTTCGCGCACCTGGCCGCGACGACGCCCTTGCATCCGGAGACGCTGTACGCGGCCTGCGTCGAGCTCGCCGGCGAGCTCTCGACGTTCACGCGCGACAGCCGCCGGCCCATCGCGTATCCCGTGTACCGTCACGACGATCTCGCCAATTCGTTCGGGCCCGTCGTCGCCGACATCCGGCGCTCGATGTCGATGGTGCTGGAGCGCAGCGCCGTGCCGATCGAGCTGCAGATGCGCGCCTACGGTCTGCGGGTCGCCGCGATTCCCGACACCGACCTGGTCAAGACCGCGCGGTTCGTACTGGCCGCGAAGGCGCAGCTCCAGCCCGAGCGGCTCCAGGCGAGCCTGCCGACGCTCATGAAGATCGGGCCTGTCGAGCGCATTCGGGATCTGGTCAATCTGAACCTGCCGGGGATCGCGCTGCGCAGCCTGCCGGTGGCGCCGCGTCAGATCCCCTATCACGCCGGATTTCTCTACTTCGAGCTGGACCGCGCCGGCGATCTCTGGAAGGTGACAGAGCAATCGCGGGCGCTGGCCATGCACATCGCCGGCGAGTTCCCCGGGCTCGAGCTCGAGTTCTGGGCGGTGCGCGGTGCCTGACGATCCGTTCGCGGACCTGGGCGTCGACCGCACGGTCATCATGCCGGTTCCCGGCGGGCGACCGGCGCCCGGTGGCCGCCCGGCGCCTGCAGCAGCCCAGCCACATGCTCCCAGCACGGTCGAGCACACCGAGATCGGCGAAGCGGCCGCCGTCCCGAGCGGGCTCAACCCGCTCGTCGCAGCCGCCAATCGCCTGCTCAACGTCCTGCCGCAGCTTCGCTCGTCGGTCCAGCATCCGAACCCGACGGCGCTGCGGGATAGCCTCGCCCAGGGTGTGCGGCAGTTCGAGGCGCAGGCGCGAGCGGCGGGCGTTGCGACCGAGAAGATCGTCGCGGCCCGCTACGCGCTCTGCACGCTGATCGACGAGACCGCCACCAGCACGCCGCTCGGGGCGTCGGGCGCGTGGGCGCACCAGGGGCTCCTGGCGCTGTTCCACGGCGAGACCGGGGGCGGCGAGAAGTTCTTCCAGCTCCTGTCCCGGCTCGCCGAGAACCCACAGGCGAACCTCGATCTCCTCGAGCTCATGTACGTGTGTCTCGAGTTCGGCTTCGAGGGGCGATTCCGCATCGTCGACGGCGGCCAGCGCCAGCTCGAGGCGATCCGCCAGCGGCTGCTCCAGATCATCCGCAAGCAGCGGGGCGAGTACGAGCGCGACCTGTCGGGCAACTGGCGCGGCCTCGGCGACGTGGCCCAGCGGCGGCTCGGCTGGCTGCCGCTCTGGGTGGTCGGGGCCGTCACGGCAGTGGCGCTGATCGGGATCTACGTCGGCTTCGACTGGAATCTGGGCAGCGCCTCGGATCGGCTGGCGGCGGAGATCGCGAGCCTGCGGGTCGCCGCGCCCGTGGCGCCCCGGGCGGCGGCCTCGCCCCGGCTGGCGACGTTCCTCCAGGACGAGATCCGGCGCGGGCTCGTCCGGGTCGACGACCATCTCGACCGGAGCGTGGTGACGATCCTGGGTGACGGTCTGTTCAAGCCGGGCGAGGCCACGATCGGCTCCGAGAATCTAGGGCTCTTCGACCGCATCGGCGACGCACTCAGGGGCGCGCCCGGATCGGTCGACGTCATCGGCCACACCGACAACGTGCCGATCCGGACGCTACGCTTCCCGTCGAACTGGGAGCTCTCGAAGGCGCGCGCCGAATCGGTCGCGCGGATCCTGTCCGCCCGCGTCTCCGCAGAGCGCCTGCGCGCCGATGGCCGCGGCGAGGCCGAGCCCGTCGCGCCGAACGACACGCCGCAGGGCCGCGCCAAGAACCGCCGCGTGGAGATCACGCTGCACGTCCCGGCCGGGAGAACGCCCGCCCCCACGGCTTCCGCGCCAGCCGCCTCTGCTCCGGCCGCTCCCGCGTCGGGCGCGGCGCCTCGGAGCCGATGAAGGCAGCCGCTCGATGAAGGCCGTACTCGGCGTCTTCAAGCTGATCTTCAACCGCTGGGTATTGCTGATCATCGGCATCCTGGCGCTCGCCGTGCTCGTCTGGTGGATCGGCCCCACGATCTCGATCAGCAACTTCCGCCCCTACGAATCGGAGACGGTTCGCTGGTTCCAGATCGGGTTCATCGCGCTGGCCCCGGCGGTGCGGGCCGGCTGGCGGTGGTACAGGGCCAGGAAGGGCAACGCGGCGATCGCGGACGGCCTGCTGAACGCGCCCGCGCCAGCCGCGCCCGACGCCAAGTCTGAAGAGGCCACCCAGCTCCGGCAGCGCTTCGAGGAGGCGCTGGGCCTCCTCAAGCAGATCAGGTTCGGCGCGGAGCGCCCGTCGCTGTGGAAGCGGCTCTCTGCGCTCGGCTCGCAGCAGCACCTCTACAACCTGCCGTGGTACGTCTTCATCGGCGCCCCGGGCGCCGGTAAGACGACCGCGCTGATCAACTCCGGGCTCAAGTTTCCCCTCGCCGACCGGCTCGGCCGCGAGGCGGTCCGCGGCGTCGGCGGGACGCGTAACTGCGACTGGTGGTTCACCGAGGAAGCGGTGTTCCTCGACACCGCCGGACGCTACACGACGCAGCAGAGCGACCGCGACGTCGACGCGGCCGCCTGGAAGAGCTTCCTGCAGCTACTCAAGAAAGCGCGCCCGCGCCGACCCATCAACGGCGTGCTGGTGACGGTCAGCGTCGGCGACCTTCTGCAGCAGCCGCCGGCGGAGCGCGAGACGCACGCCCAGGCACTGCGCTCGCGCGTGCAGGAGCTCTACAAGGAGCTGGGCCTTCGCATTCCGGTCTACGTGCTGGTCACGAAAGCCGATCTTCTCGCCGGCTTCAGCGAGTACTTCTCGACGCTCGGCAAGGAAGAGCGCGCGCAGGCGTGGGGCTTCTCGCTGCGCTACGGCAAGGATCGCCTCGAGCCCGCCGTGCTGACCTCGGAGCTACAGAGCCTCGAGAGCCGGCTCTATGATCGGATGCCCGAGCGGCTCGAGGAGGAGCGCGACCCGACTCGGCGCGCGCTGCTCTACGGCTTCCCGCAGCAGTTCGCGCTGCTCCGCGATCGCCTCGTCCAGTTCGTCGACGCGGCGTTCTCGTCGATGAAGTTCGACTCGCCGCTCATCCTGCGCGGGGTCTACTTCACGAGCGGCACCCAGGAAGGAAGCCCGATCGACCGGGTCATGGGCGCGCTCGCGCGCGGGCTCGGCCTCGAGCGGCGACTCCTGCCCGCGCAGCATCCGACCGGGCGGAGCTATTTCCTCACGCGTCCCCTGCTGGAGGTGGTCTTCCCCGAGGCCGGGCTCGCCGGGTTCGATCTGCGCGGGGAGCGCCGCCGCCAGCTGCTGCAGACCGCGGCCGTTGCGGGGTGCGCCGTCTTGCTGCTGCTCGCGAGCCTGGCGTGGTGGCTCAGCGCCGCGAACAACCGGCGCTATCTGGGAGAGGTCACGGCGAAGTTCGGCGAGGTGCAGAAGCAGGTGACGGCGGTTCGCGCCGGCGCCCGGAGCGATCTGACGGCGCTCCTGCCGACGCTCACCGGCGTGCACGCCCTCGCCGAGACGCCCGCCACCCAGGACGGCTCCGTGCCCTGGTCGTGGCGCTTCGGCCTCTATCAGGGCGGCAAGCTCGAGACCGCGAGCGGGGCGGCCTACCGGCGGATGCTCCAGGACACGTTCCTGCCGTCACTCGCCTCGTACCTCGAGCAGTACCTCAAGCAGGACGCGCCCGGCAGCCCGGACGAAGCGTACGACGCGCTGAAGACGTACATCATGCTCTACGACGCCAAGCATCTCGATCCCGAGGCCGTGTGGCGCT
>DASRIY010000273.1:0-15157 GCA_035649755.1 Candidatus Methylomirabilota bacterium | reverse complement strand
AACAACGCCCACCCGATGATGCCGTACGCAGGGCTCGGATATGCGGTCCGCCAGCACTGGGTCCCCCCGACGCCTGTAACCATGCAGGTCTACGTGCCGGCCCCGGCCGGAGTGGCCACGTCGTACCAGACGCAGGTTGCGCAGGTTCCGGGCTTCTTCGTCACGGAAACCACGACGGGCTTTGTCTACCCGGAGCGGTGGGTGATCGACCAGCTCAACGTGGGCGTCTATCAGTGGCGGAAGCTGCCCGTGCAGTTCGTTCCCCGGTAGAGCTTCCGCAAAAGATCCGCCCGGGTTGATATTCCAGGCATCCTTCCGTAAAGTCAGGACTTTGCATGCTTGACTCCCTGGGAAGCCGGCTTCAGGCGATCTTCGACAAGCTCGGCGGGCGCGGCCGCCTGTCCGAGGAGAACATCCAGGAAGCGCTCCGCGAGGTGCGGGTGGCGCTCCTGGAGGCCGACGTCAACTTCAAGGTGGTCCGGGCCTTCATCGATCGCGTCAAGGAGAAGGCGGTCGGTCAGGACGTCCTCACCTCGCTGACGCCCGCGCAGCAGGTCGTGAAGGTCGTGCACACCGAGCTGGTGGAGCTCCTCGGCGGCAGCGGCCACCGGCTGGCGATGGCATCGCACCCGCCCACGGTCATCATGCTGATGGGCCTGCAGGGGTCGGGCAAGACGACGACCGCGGCGAAGCTCGCGCGGCTCTACACGAAGCAAGGACAGCATCCTTTGTTGGCGGCGGCCGACACTCAGCGGCCGGCCGCGATGGATCAGCTCCGCACGCTCGGCGCCCAGCTCGGCGTGCCGGTGACCGGAGAGCCCGGACAGACGCCGCTCGAGATCTGCCGCGCGGCTCGCGAAGAGGCGGCCTCGCGCGGACTCACGCCGCTGATCCTCGACACCGCCGGGCGGCTACACATCGACGAAACCCTGCTCGACGAGCTCAAGGTGATCCGGCGCGAGGTCTCGCCGCACCACGTGCTGCTCGTGGTCGACGCGATGACCGGGCAGGACGCGGTCACCGTCGCCGACCGCTTCAACCAAGCCGTCGGCATCGACGCCGTCATCCTGACCAAGCTCGATGGCGACTCGCGCGGCGGCGCGGCCCTGTCGGTGCGGCACGTCACCGGCCGGCCCATCGCCTTCGTCGGCGTGGGCGAGAAGACGGACGCCCTCGAGCAGTTCCATCCCGACCGGCTCGCCTCGCGCATCCTCGGCATGGGCGACGTGCTCTCGCTCGTCGAGAAGGCGCAGGCGGCGGTCGATCAGACGAAGGCCGAAGAGCTGGCGCGCCGGCTCCGCGAGGACACGTTCTCGCTGGAGGACTTTCGCGAGCAGCTCGCGCAGGTTCGCAAGATGGGACCGCTCGACCAGGTGCTCGGCATGCTCCCGTTCGGCAAGATGCTCAAGGGCGCGCCCAAGGACATCGACGGCGAATCGGCCGACCTCGGGCGCTTCGACGCGATCATCGGCTCGATGACGCCGGGCGAGCGCCGCAATCCGGAGGTCATCAACGGCAGCCGCCGCCAGCGCATCGCGCGCGGCAGTGGGACGAGCGTGCAGGACGTGAACCGTTTGCTCAAGCAATTCGCGCAGCTCCGGAAGGTCATGAAGCAGTTCAAGGGCATGGAGGGGAAGCTTCCCCGCATGAAGAATTTTCCCGGACTGCCGGGAATGCCGAGGGGGTGAGAACGTGGCGGTGACGATTCGGTTGAGACGGATGGGGACGACAAAGCGACCGGCCTATCGCGTGGTGGTGGCGGATTCGCGCTCGCCGCGCGACGGCCGCTTCCTCGAGGTGCTCGGGCACTACAGCCCGCTGACCGAGCCCCCGACGGTGGCGCTCGATCGGGCGAAGATCGAGGCGTGGATCAAGAAGGGCGCCCAGCCGTCGAACACGGTGCGGAAGCTGATCGCGAACGTGCCGGTGCCGGCGGCGAAGTAGGAGACGAGGCCAACCCGGCCCGACCGCGGGCCGGACATCGCCGTGAGGCGCGGATGAGCTCCCGGCTCGTGGTCATCGGCGAGATCGCGCGGCCGCACGGCCTGCGCGGCGAGATGCGCGTCACGCCCCTGACCGATCGCCCCGAGCGGTTCGAGGGCGTGACGGAGTGCGTCCTCTGGGACCAGGCGCGCGACACGCGCGAGCGGTGCCGGATCACCGCCACGCGCCGGCAGGGCGCGGCGGTCCTGGTGTCGGTGGCGGGCTGCGAGACCGTCGAGGCCGCCAGCCTGCTCGTGGGCCGGCTGTTCGCACTGCCCGAAGACGAGGCGTTGCCGCTGCCGCCGGGCCGTTTCTACCCGTGGCAGCTCGAAGGATGCCGCGTCTTCACGGAAGACGGGCGCGACGTGGGGCGGGTGGCGCGCATCGAGCAATCGCCGGCGCACGATCTGTGGGTGGTCGCCGACGGCGAGCGCGAGCGGCTCATTCCCGCGGTGGCCGAGATCGTGGTGGAGGTCGATCTGGCCGCCGGCCGCGTCGTCATCCGGCCACCGGACGGGCTGCTCGAACTGTAGCCGAACGCCGATGCGCATCGACATCGTGACGCTGTTCCCGGGGATGGTCGAGCCGGTGCTCGCCGAGTCGATGCTCGGGCGCGCCCGGGCGCGTGGACTCGTTGACATCCGGGTGGTCAATCTCCGAGACTACGCGCAGGGTCGGCATCGGGTCGCCGACGATTATCAGTTCGGCGGCGGCGGCGGCATGGTGCTGAAGCCGGAGCCGCTCTTCGCCGCGGTGGAGGCGCTGCGCACGCCGGGCGCGCGCGTGGTGCTGATGGACCCGCGAGGCCGGACGCTGACGCAGAAGATCGCGGCCGAGCTGGCGGCTGAGACGCACGTGATCCTCCTGGCCGGGCGCTACGAGGGAGTCGACGCGCGCGTCGGCGAGAAGCTGGCCGACGACATGGTGTCGATCGGCGACTACGTCGTGACCGGCGGCGAGCTGCCGGCGCTGGTGGTCACCGACGCGGTGACCCGGCTGTTGCCGGGGGTGCTCGGCGCCGAGGGCGCCGCGGGCCGCGAGTCGTTTGCGGACGGGTTGCTGGAGCCGCCGCAGTACACGCGGCCCGAGGATTACCAGGGCGCGCGGGTACCGCCGGTGCTGCTGTCCGGCGATCACGCGCGCATCGCGCGGTGGCGCCGGGTGCAGGCCATCTGGCTCACGTGGCGCGAGCGGCCGGACTTGCTGGCGACAGCGCCGCTGACGGACGACGAGCGCCGGCTGGTGGAACGATTCGAGCGCGGGGAGACGCCGGAGCAGCTCGACGACCCCGCGAACTGAGACGTATCCGACGAAAGGGAATGCGGTCATGGACGCGATTCGACTGGTCGAGGCGGTGCAGCTCAAGAAGGACCGGGCGGGATTCACCGCCGGCGACACGGTCCGCGTGCACGTGAAGGTCATCGAGGGCGAGAAGGAGCGGACCCAGCTCTTCGAGGGCATCGTGATCCGCCGGCGCGGCGAGGGCGGCCGCGCGTCGTTCACGGTCCGGCGCATCTCGTACGGCGTCGGCGTCGAGCGCACCTTCCCGCTGCATTCGCCGCGCATCGATCGCGTGGAGGTCGTCCGGCGCAGCCGCGTGCGGCGCTCGAAGCTCTACTACCTCCGCGGGCTCGCCGGCAAGGCCGCGCGTCTCAAGGAAAAGCGCGTGGCCCTGGTTCCCGCTAGCACCGCCGACCCGGAATAGCCGCCCCTTCACGTGACGCCGCCACCGTCGGCGCCGTACCGCCACGAGGCCCTGGCCTGGCGGACGGGTGTCACGCTGGTGGCCGGCGTCGACGAGGCCGGCCGCGGGCCCCTGGCGGGGCCGGTGGTGGCCGGCGCCGTGATCATCGCCGCTGACCGGCGCATCAAGGGGCTCGCCGATTCGAAGCTTCTCACCGCCGAGCAGCGCGAGGCACTGTTCGCCGTCATCCACGAGCGCGCTGTTGCCGTCGGCATCGGCATCGTCGATCACGAGACGATCGACCGTATCAACATCCTGCAGGCCACGAAGCTGGCGATGGCCGAGGCGCTCGCGCGGCTCGCCGTGACGCCCGACTTCGTCATCACCGACTTCGTCGCCCTGCGCGATCTCCCCTGCCCGCAGAAGAACCTGGTGGACGGCGACGCGCGCTGCGCCACCGTGGCCGCCGCGTCGATCGTCGCCAAGGTGACCCGCGACCGCCTCATGCTCGAGGCCGATCAGAAGTTCCCGGAGTACGGCTTCGCCCGCCACAAGGGCTACGCGACCCCGGAGCACCTCGCCGCGCTCGACCGCTGGGGCCCATGCCCGCTCCATCGGCGCACCTTCGCCGGCGTCTGGCGCCAGGGCGAGCTGTTCGTCCTGGAGGAGCACGACTAGGTCCCCGCGCGGTCCGAGGTGCGCTTGACTCGACGCTATATATCTAGTAGATATATAGCGGCTAGATACGGAGGGATCGATGGCGTCACGTCGCGCGAACACGAGCCGGCACGCGATCCTGGGCGTGCTGGGCTTCTGTCCGATGTCGGGCTACGACGTGAAGAAGCTCATCGAGCGCTCGATCGCGCATTTCTGGAACGAGAGCTACGGCCAGATCTACCCGATCCTGAACCGGCTGGCCGCCGAGGGCTTCGCCGAGCGCCGGCGCGAGAGGCAGCGCGGCAAGCCCGACCGCCACGTCTACTCGCTCACCGACAAGGGGCGCGCCGAGCTCAGGCGCTGGCTCGCCGTCCCGGCGCGGCACGAGCCCGTTCGCAGCGAGCTCCTGCTCAAGCTCTTCCTGGGCGTCGCCGGGCCCGTGGCCGACAGCGTGGCGCAGATCGAGCACTATCAGGCTCGGCAGAAAGAGCTCCTCGAGACGTACCTGGGTATCGAGCGGCAGCTCGTCAAGGAGATGGCGGGCCACCCGCAGCTTCCGTTTTCGCTCGCCACCCTACATCACGGTCAGCACCGCTGCCGCGCGATGCTCGCCTGGTGCGCGGAGACACTGCGCGCCCTGCGGCGCCTCGAGACGCGGCGCGCCCGCCGGCGGCGCTGAGGAGGCCGAATCATGGAACGCCTGATGGCGACACTCTTGTCTCTTCACATCGCGGCCGGGACCGTCGCGCTGATCGTCGCGCCGGCGGCGATGCTCACCGTCAAGGGCGGCCGGGCCCACCGCCGGTGGGGCATCATCTACTTCTGGTCGATGGCCCTGGTCGCGCTGACGGCCGTCGTGCTGAGCCTCTGGCGCCCGCGCATCTTCCTGACGCTGCTCGCGGTCTTCAGCTTCTACCAGGCGTTCGCGGGCTACCGTGTGCTCTGGCGCAAGCGCCCGGCGCGGGGTGACGCACCGCGCGCGATCGACTGGGCTGCCGCGATCGCGACGTTCGGCGCGAGCGCGGCGCTGGTCGTGCTCGGGCTCGTGCGGCCGGGCCCGAGCTGGGAGCGGATCGGGATCGTACCGGTCGTGTTCGGCCTGCTCGGGATGGTACTGGCCGGGATAGACGTCTGGCGATTCGTCCGGCCGCCCGCGGACGAGCGCGCCTGGTGGTTCGCGCACATGGCCGGCATGCTCGGCTCGTACATCGCCGCGGTGTCCGCCTTCTCCGTCGTCAACTTCGCATTCCTGCCGACCGCCGTGCGCTGGCTCTGGCCGACGATCGTCGGCACGCCGCTGATCGCGCTCTGGATCCGCTACTATCGCGTCCGCTTCGGGAACGTGAGGACATCGTTGCGCGGTGAGCCGACGGCTGCCGGCAACGTCCCGTGATAGAGTCCGAACGATGGCCCGGGTGAGCTCTCAGACGGACCTGGGCGACTCCGGGAACGCCGCGCGAGCGGCCGCGCCCGTGCGCGTCCTGCATATCTATCCGAAGGGCGATTTCTTCACGGGCGCGGCGATCCAGGTCTGGGACCTGGTCCGCGGCCTGAAGGCGCGCGGCCACGACGTCCTGCTGGCGACGCGACCAGCGCCCATCTGGTCGACCAAGTCGGCGGAAGCGGGCGTCACTCATTACGGCCTGCCGATGACCTCCGAGATCGATCTGCGCTCCGTCGCGCGGCTGATCCGCGTGCTGCGCCAGCACCGCATCCAGGTCGTGCACGCTCACAAGGGACGCGCGCGCACGCTCGCGCTCCTGGCGGGGCTCGTCACGCGCCTACCGGTCCTGATTCTCAATCGCGGCGTTACCTTCCCGCTCGACACGTTCAATCGTCTCGGCTACGTGACCCGGCGTGTCACAGCAGTGATCGCCGTGTGCGAGGCGATCAAGACGCAGCTCGTGCGGTCGGGCGTGCCGGCGTCGAAGATCCACGTGATCTACTCCGGGACCGACACTGATCGCTTCCATCCCGGAGTCGATCGCACGCGCATTCGCGCCGAGCTCGGCCTCACGCCGGCCGAGTTCCTGGTGACCCAGATCGGCGTGCGCGCCGAGAAGGGCAACGACGACGTCATGGCGGCCATGGCGACGGTCACGGCCCGTTCGCCGTCGGCGCACCTGCTCATCGTCGGCGCGCGCGAGCCCCAGAAGCTCCACGAGCAGGCGCGCGCGCTCGGGCTCAAGCAGAATTTCCACGTGCTGGGCTACCGCGAGGACGTCGCGGAGATCCTGGCCGGAAGCGACTGCTCCGTCGACGCATCCTTTGCCGGGCTCGGTCTCACCGGCGCGCTTCGCGAGAGTCTGGCCGTCGCGACGCCGGTCGTGGCCACGGCGGTCGAGGGCAATCCCGAGCTGGTAATCGACGGCGAGACCGGCCTGCTCTTTCCACCGCGGAACGTGCCAGCGCTGGCCGCGGGCGTCGAGCGCTTCATGGCGAATCCGGCCGAGGCGAGACGGATGGCCGAGGTTGGTCGCCGCCGGGTCGAGCAGCTCTTCTCGACGCGGCGAAAGGTCGAGTGCGTCGAGAGCCTGTACCGCGAGCTAGTGGCGCGGGCGGATCACGCCAGCTCTTTGAGCCGGGGATAAACCTCGCGGACGAACATCCGCATCCCCTTGACGGTCTCGTCGTGGTCGAGGAAGCCGGCCTGGCCCATGATGAGCAGGTGGCCGAACCCGCCGACGTGCTCGTACATCTTCATGATCTGCCGGTAGACCGAATCGGGGTTGCCGGCGAAGACGAGCCCGGCGTCCATCAAGGGCCCGAGCGCCGGGTTCTGGAACATCTTGAAGATGCCGGGATTGGCGCCCTTCATCGCGTTCACGGTGGAGGCGGTGGGATGATAGCCCGGCGGGCTGGTGAACTGCGGCGGAACCTTGTTCGACTCGAGGTACCACATGAGCTTGCGCGCGCCGGCGTGGCCTTCCTCGTCGGTCTCGCCCACGTAGACCAGCGCGGCGTAGGCGAAGCGATCGAGCGCCGCCGTCGGTAGCTTGAGCTCGTCGCGGCGGCCCCGGTACGCGCCGAACACGGTCCTGGTGCCCTCGAAGCCGGTCAGGAAGCACGCAACGACGTAGCCTCGCTCGCCGACATCGCGCGCACCCGACGGGCTCAGCGCGGTGATCCAGATGGGCGGATGCGGCTCCTGGTAGGGCCGCGGCCAGATGTTCACCTGCCGGTGGTGGAAGTACTTCCCTTCCCAGTTGAACGGGCCGTCGTGGCTCGTCCACGCCTTCACGATGAGGTCGTGCGCCTCCCAGAATCGCTCTTGCATGCGCGTGGGCCGGTGGTTGCCGGCCGAGATCTCGTACGGCACGCCGCGCACGAAGCCGCATTCCAGGCGCCCGCGCGAGTACACGTCGACCATCGCCATCTCCTCGGCCACGCGCACGGGCTCGCGCCGGTTCGCGATCGGATTGCCGAGGATCAACAGACGCGCCTTCTTCGTGTCGCGCGCAAGCGCGCCCATCACCACCGCCGCCGACGGATTCAGGTTGGTCGCGGTCTGATGGTGCTCGTTCACCATGATCTCGAGCCCGAGGTCCTCCGCGATCTTCCACTCGTCGATGAACCGGTGATAGAGGTCGGCGCCGATCTTCGGATCGTAGTACCGGTTGGGCAGCTTCACCCGGATCGAGTCGTATTCCTTCGGGTCCGGCAAGAGGTGATACGCGTTCTCACTGAAGAACCAGGCCCGCATGCTTCCGGACTCCTACGCCTTGCGCTCCGCGAGGAAGCCGCGCACGCGCTCGGTGAACGCGCGGGGCTCCTCGATGTGCGGGAAGTGACCGGCGCCGTCGATCGTCTCGAATTTGGCGCCGGGAATGGCGGCCCGGAAGGCCGCGCCGTAGTACGCCGCGGTGACGAACCGGTCGTCGGCGCCCCACAGGAGCAGCGTCGGCACGCTGACCCGGTGCAGCCACCGCCTGAGCTTCGGGTTGTGGAAGTAGGGCTCCCACGCGTAGAGCGCCGTGGCCTCACGATTGCGCGCAATCACCGTCAGCTGATCGTCGGAGAGCTTGGCGGGGTCGAAGGCGGCGCGCGCCGGGTCACGGTACTGCAGGCGTGTCACCTCGTCGGGCCGCAGCGCGAAGATGTCCGGGATGTCGCGGGTCTCTCGGTCGCCCACCTTGATGCCGAGCGGCGCCACCAGGACGAGCCCGCCGAACCGCTCGCCGCTCTTGACGGCCATCTCCGCCGCGATCCAGCCCCCGAGCGACGAGCCGATCACGATCACGTCGCGGAGATTCCGCTCGGCGAGCAGGTCGAGGTAGAGATAGGCGAGGTCGTCGACGCTGTCGATGTTATTCGCGTCGGGCGAGTGCCCGAAGCCCGGGTGCGACGGCGCGACCACCCGGCCGTGGGCCGCGAGCAGATCGATGAAGGGCGCCGAGGGATCGAGACCGTCTTCGCCGTGAAGCCAGAGGATCGGTCGCCCTTGTCCACGCTCGAGAAGCTCCAGCGTCACGCCGTGTACGCTGATCCAGCCAGGTCGATCGGCCGCCATCGTCGACCGCGACTATATCAGGAATGTGCTAACGTCGCGCCCTACGAAAGTGAGGCGGTGCCCATGAGGATTCTGACGACGCACATCGGAAGCTTGCCGCGTCCCGCCGACCTGATCACGCTGCTGAAGCAGCACGACGCGGGCGGCGGCGCCGCTGAGCTCCACAGCCGCGCGCAGTCGGCGGTCACCGACATCGTCAAGGCGCAGGTCGCGGCCGGCATCGACATCGTCAACGACGGTGAGCAGGGCCGGACAGACTACTCGACCTACATCAAGGATCGGCTCACCGGGTTCGAGGGCGAGCACGCCGACCAGGTGATGGGCGCTGACATGAAGGAGTTTCCCGAGTTCGCGGCGCGCCGGCGCGGCTCGGTCTTCAAGCGGCCGACATGCTCGGGCCCGATCAAGTGGAAGGACTTCGGTGCGGTCGAGCGGGACATCCAGGCCCTCGCGAAAGCGGCCCGCGCGGCGGGTGCCGACAATGTCTTCATGACCTCCGTGTCGCCGGGCCAGGCCGCCCGCTTCCTGCTGAACCGCCACTACCCGACGGACGAGGCGTACATCGGCGCCCTGGCTGACGTGCTCAAGCGCGAATATGCCGGCATCGTCGGCGCCGGGTTCACGCTGCAGCTGGACTGCCCCGACCTGGCCTCCGGCCGGAACAACCAGTTCCAGCACCTCACGCTGAAGGAGTTCCAAAAGGTGGCGGCCATGCACGTGGAGGCGCTCAACCACGCGGTGGCCGGGCTTCCGCCCGAGCGCATGCGCCTGCACATCTGCTGGGGCAACTACGAAGGGCCGCACCATCGCGACGTGGCGCTGCGGGACCTCATCGGCATCCTGCTCAAGGCGCGACCCGCCGGGCTCTCGGTCGAGGCCGCCAACCCTCGTCACGCGCACGAGTGGAGCGTGTTCGAGGACGTCAAGCTGCCCGAGGGCAAGACGATCATTCCCGGCGTGCTCGACACGACGACGAACTTCATCGAACACCCGGAGCTGGTCGCGCAGCGGATCGTGCAGTACGCGCGGGTGGTCGGCCGCGATCGGGTCATCGCGGGAGTCGACTGCGGTTTCGCCACTTTCGCCGACACGCCGACGATCGATCCGAAGATTGCGTGGGCCAAGCTCGGCGCCATGGTGGAAGGCGCGCGCCTCGCCTCGCGCGCGCTCTGGAAGGCCGGGAAGCTCAGGCGCTCGGGCGCGACCGCGCCGCCTCGAGCAAGGCGACAACGCGGGCCGCGGAAACGGGCGTCTCGGTGACGCGCACGCCAAAGGGCGCCAGCGCGTCCTCGACCGCGTTCGCGATGGCCGCCGGCGGCGAGATGGCGCCTCCCTCGCCCAGCCCCTTCACGCCCAGAGGGTTGCGCGGCGACGGGCATTCGAGGTGCACCGTCTCGATCAGCGGCAGGTCGTCGGCCTTCGGCACCGCATAGTCCATGAGCGAGCCCGTCAGGAGCTGACCCGTCTCATCGTAGACCATCTCCTCAAAGAGGCCGCCGCCCACTCCCTGCGCGACGCCGCCGTGCACCTGGCCCTCGACGATGATGGGATTGATGACGCGGCCGCAGTCGTGGGCGACGACGTAACGCAAGAGCTTGACGCCGCCGCTCGCCACGTCGACCTCGACCACCGCGACGTGGACGGCGCTCGCATAGGTCACGGTGGGCACGTGGTGATAGGCGCTCGCTTCGAAGTCGGGTGGGGCCACGCCGGGTTTCGCGAAGGTCGGGATCGAAGCCTGAACGACCCGCGCCAGATCGACGGCCGAGCCCGGTGCGCCCTTGACGAACGCGCGCCCGTCGTCGATCTCGATGTCGTCCGGCGCGGCCTCCAGCAGGGCGGCCGCGGCGCGGACGAGCTTGCTGCGCACCTCGCGGCAGGCGTCGACGATGGAGCTGCCGGCCGTGACCGCGCTGCGGCTCGCGAACGTCCCGACGCCGAAGGGCACCTGCGCCGTGTCGCCGCCGACCACCGTGACCCAGTCGAGCGGCACGCCGAGCGCGTCGGCGGCGACCTGGGCGAAGCTCGTCTCGTGCCCCTGCCCCGAGTTGATCGCGCCCGTCGCGACCAGCACGCGGCCGGCCAGATCGAGCTTCACCGTCACGCCCTCGAACGGCCCAATGGCCGTGCCCTCGACGTAGCCGGAGATGCCGATGCCCCGGTAGACACCGCGCGCGCGCAGGCCGGGCTGCTCGGCGCGGAACTGCCGGTACTCGGCGGCTTCGAGCGCTTTCTCGAGCGCGTCGGGGAAATCGCCGGTGTCGTAGACCAGCGGGTTGCCGTCGCGATACGGCATGCCGAAGTCGTACGGCAGCTCTTCCGGACGGATGTAGTTGCGGCGCCTGAGCTCGGCCGGGTCCATCCTGAGCTCGCGCGCCAGGCAGTCGACGATGCGGTCCATCGCGAAGACGGTCTCGGGACGACCGGCGCCCCGGTAGGGCGCGTTGGGCGTCTTGTGGGTGACGACGGCCCGCACGTCGACGCGCATGTTCTTGATGCGGTGCGGTCCGATCAGGTGCGCGACCGTGTTGTACGGAAGCACGACGCCCCAGACGTTGTAGGCGCCCAGATCGAGCCAGATGCGATCGCGCACGGCGAGGATCGTGCCCTCACGCGTGGCGGCGAGCGAGATCGCGTGCACCTGGTGACGCGCGTGGGCGGCGCCGGACATGTGCTCCCGTCGGCTCTCGATCCATTTCACGGCCCGGCCGAGCGCCACCGCCGCGATCGGCACCAGCGCGTCTTCCGGGTAGCCCGAGGCTTTCGTGCCGAAGCCGCCGCCGAGATCGGGCGCGATGACGCGGATCTTGTGAGGCGGCAGCCCGAGCGCGGGCGCCAGCCCCTGCTGCACGAAGTGGGAGACCTGCGTGGAATTCCAGGTGGTCAAAGCGCCGTCGCGACGGTCCCACACCGCGACGACGCCGCGAGCCTCGAGCGGCATGCCGACGTAGCGCTGGATGTGAAACGTCTCGCTCACGGTCACGTCGGCCCGGGCGAATGCCGCGTCGGCGTCGCCGATGGCGTGCGAGAAGCCGACGCCGATGTTGCTGCCCCACTCTGGATGCACGAGCGGGCCGCCCGGCTCGCCGGCTTGAATCATGTCGATGACCACCGGCTGCGGCTCCCAGTCGATCTGGATCAAATCGGCGGCGTCCTGGGCGCGCTCGGGGCTGTCGGCCACGACCATCGCGACGATCTCGCCGACGTAGCGCGCGCGGTCGCGGCAGAGCGCCCACTGGGGCGCCTGGCGAACGTCGAACTTGACCACCGCGCCGAGCCCGGCCGGTACGGCGCCGAAGAGCGGCAAGGGCTTCATCCATCGCTCGAGGTCGGCGAACGTGAACACGCGCGCGACGCCGGGAGCAGCGGCGGCCGCCTCCGTATGGATCTTCCGCACCACCGCGTGGGCGTGGGGCGAGCGGACGAACGCGGCGTGCAACATTCCGGGGACCACCACGTCGTCGATGAAGCGCCCCTCGCCCCGAAGGAATCGGGGATCTTCCCGCCGCTTCACCGCCGCGCCGAAGAATTTTGCGCCCATCAGTTTGCGAGCCCCGCGCGACTATACACCGCTTCCCAGCCGCTCAGCTCGCCGTGCCGCCTCGAGACGTGCTTCAATGGCCGGCATGAAACCTCTGCTGTTGCGCAAGCACATCATCCCCCTCATCGCCGCCGTCGTCATCGCCACGCTTGCGGGATGCCTGGCCACCGCGCCGCCGCCGGCACCCGGCCAGACTGCAACCGGGTTCACGTTCGGGGTCATCGGCGATCTCGGCTACTCCCCCCAGGAGGAGCCGCTGCTGGCCAATGTGCTGGCCGACCTGAACCGGGATACGTCGCTGGCGTTCGTCGTCCATGTCGGCGATCTCTCGTCGCCCCAGTTCGGCTGTACGGAAGAGTTGTGGGCCCGACGCTTTGCGCAGTTCCGGGCGCTGGTCCATCCGCTCGTGTACACGCCGGGCGATAACGAGTGGACCGACTGTCACGCGCCCGATGTCCCAGGCGGCGATCCCCTCGAGCGCCTCGCCAAGCTGAGGACCGTGTTCTTCGAGGGCGATCACACCCTCGGGCGGCGTACATTCGCGCTCACCCGGCAGAGCGGGTCCGGCGGGGCATTCGCGAAGTACCGGGAGAACGTGCGCTGGGAGCTGGGGGAGGTGACATTCCTCACTCTGCACGTGACCGGCAGCAACAACGGGCGCGGGCGCTCGAGCGACGGCGACGCGGAATACGCCGAGCGCAACCAGGCGAACCTGGTGTGGCTGCGGCAGGGATTCGACGACGCCAAGGCGCGCAACAGCCGTGCCATCATGATCCTGCAGCAGGCGAACCTGTTCCACGAATTCCCGCCGTTCCCGGGGACACCGCAGAATCCGAGCGGCTTCAGCGATCTCCGGATCCAGCTTCAACTGGAAGGAGACGCCTTCCGCAAGCCGATCGTGCTGGTCCACGGCGACAGTCATTTCTTCCGCATCGACCGGCCGCTGAGCCCGCGCGTTACCCGGAACGCTCCGCCGGTCGAGCACTTCACGAGGGTCGAGACCTTCGGATCGCCCTATCACCACTGGGTCCACGTCACGGTCGACCCGGGAGATCCGAACGTCTTCACCTTCCGTCAGCGCCTCGTCACGGCAAATCTCGCTCCACCCCGCTAGCCTCGAGGCGTCTCGACGACTGGCGCGAACGTCGAGTCGTGCGCTATCCTCGCTGCCACATCTCGATCTCGCAGGAGGCTCTCGATGGGCAAACGGTCAGTCGTGCTCGTGGCGCTCCTTCTCGTCGCGCTCGCCGCTCTCACGGTGCCCGGCGAATCGCAGGCGCCGATCAAGATCGGCGTCATCGAGCCGCTCTCCGGCCCCGTCGCCGCGTCGGGCAACTACGTGCGCATGGGCGCCGAGATCGCGCGCGACTGGATCAACGCGAAGGGCGGGGTCGGCGGCCGGAAGATCGACCTGCTCATCGAGGACAACAAGTCGGATCCCAAGGAGGCGGCGAGCGCCGCCGAGAAGCTCATCGTGCGCGACAAGGTGCCGGCCATCATGGGCGCCTGGGGCAGCTCGATGACGCTGGCCGCGATGCCCAAGCTCGAGGAGTACGGCGTGCCGATGGTCGTGGAAACTTCGAGCGCCGCGTCCGTCACGAAGCGCGGCAATCCGTGGATCTTCCGCATCAGCCCGCCATCGGAGATGGAGGCGCTCGGGCTCGAGCGCTACGTGGACAAGCTCGGCGTCAAGAACGTCGACTTCCTGGCGGTCAACACGGACTGGGGCCGTGGCTCGATCACCGCGTTCGGCGACATGCTGAAGAAGAAGGGCGCCTCGGTCGGCGTCGCGGAGTACATGGACCAGGCGGCGACCGACATGAACGCGCAGATCACCAAGATCAAGGCGACCGGCGGTGACACGCTGTTCCTGACGACGGCCGTCGAGCAGATCACCCTGGTGATGAAGCAGGCGCAAGAGCAGCGGCTGACGCGCAAGATCGTCACGACCGGCGGCAGCTCGTCGCCCACGCAGCTCATCAAGCAGGCCGGCGCCGCCGCCGAGGGCAGCTATCACATCGTGTTCTTCATGCCGTGGTTCCCCGAGGCGATGCCCGACGGCAAGCTCGCCAAGGCGTTTGTCGACGAGTGGGCCAAGCGCGGGCATCCCTTCGAGGGGCTGACCGAGGGCTTCCGCGGCCACGACGGCATCGCCACCATCGCCGAGGCGATCAAAGTGGCCGGCAAGGACGACCCCAAGGCCATCCGTGACGCGCTCTGGAAGGTGAGCCTGATGGGCGTGAACGGGCCGATCAAATTCGAGAAGGACGGCCCGGCCGGCAAGGAAAGCGGCCAGAGTCAGCCGAGCATCTTCATCGTGCAGATCCGCGACGGCAAGGTGGCGTTGCCCGACTTCCTCGCGAAGAAGTAGCACGCGCGACCGGTGGAGCAGCTCCTTCAGCACCTGGTGAACGGCCTGGTGCTCGGCGGGACGTACGCCCTGCTGGGCATCGGGCTCACCCTCATCTTCGGCCTCATGAACGTCGTCAACTTCGCCCACGGCGAGTTCTACACGCTGGGGGCGTACGTGGCGTTCGCCGGCCTCGCGCTGGCCGGAGTGAATTTCTTCGTGGCGCTCTTGATGGCAATCGCCGCGGGCGCCGCGCTCGGCTGGCTCTGCGAGGTGACGCTGCTGCGGCCACTCCGGGGCGAGTCGATCGACACGACCATGCTGGTGATGATCGGCCTCTGGATCGCCATGCAGAACGGCGAGCTCCTGATCTGGAGCGGCGTCGCCAAGTCGATTCCGCATCCCTTCCCGACGGCGCCCCTGGTGCTGGGT
>DASRIY010000272.1:0-7623 GCA_035649755.1 Candidatus Methylomirabilota bacterium | reverse complement strand
CCCTTCTCGCGCAGCATCCGGCGCGTCAGGAACACGATGAAGACGACCAGGATGGGGAAGAAGACCAGCGACACGGCAGCGCCCATCCCCAGACGCTGGGCACCGCCCAGGGCCAGGTGATAGGCCAGCACCGGAAAGATCATCGTGCGATCGGATGGTCCCCCGTTCGTCAGGATGAGGACGAACTGGATACCGGCCGAGGTGAGGATGGCCGAGAGCATCACCGCGCTGATGAAGATCGGCCGCAGGCGCGGAAGCGTGATGTACGAGAACTGCTGGAGCACCGACGCGCCGTCGATCTCGGCCGCCTCGTAGAGCTCCTTGGGGATGGCCTGCAGGCCGGCCAGGAAGCTCATGGTGAAGAACGGCGTGCCCTGCCAGACCACCACCACGATCACCGAGAGCATGGCGAGGTGCGGGTCCGAGAGCCAGGAGATGGTCTCCTCGATCAGGTTCAGACGCACCAGGACGTTATTGATGAGGCCGCTGGCGTCGTCGAAGATCCAGCGCCAGTTGAGCGCGGACATGACCGTCGGGATGGCCCAGGGAACGAGGAGGAAGGAGCGGAACAGGTTGTTGCAGAAGCGCTCCTGATTGAGCACCAGGGCCATGCCCAGTCCGAGGACGAACTTGAGGCCTACGCCGATCGCGGTATAGGCGACGGTGTTGACAACCGCGCGCAAAAATTGCTCGCTGCTGAAGAGCTCACGGTAGTTGTCTAGACCAATGAAACGGCCCGGGGCGCCGGCGGTCTTCTCCTGGAAGGTCATCACGATGGCGCTGGCGAAGGGGTAAGCGACCAGGCCCACAATGACGAGAATCGCGGGGAAGAGAAAGAGGTAACCCAAGGTCCGGTCTCGCATCAACAACCGCGAGATCCGGTCGCCTCGCCAGCCTAATCCCCGGCGAGACGACGGTATAGGAAGACTTACGGTAGTAGTCGTGGCCATCGCCCATGTCCTCCGTCAGAGGGTTCACGGACCAAGCAACAGGATTGGAGAATCCAGATAACAGACGCCGAGCCACGCCGCAAGGGATATCTACAGGGCGCTCCGAATGTCAGGTCAATCACCAACCGCCGGGCGCGTTGACCACGCCCCCGCGGTCCCGTAGCATGCCGCTCCATGGCCATGATCGGCGCCGACCGGTGGATCGTCCTGCTGCGGGTCGTCGTCGGCGCGTGGTTCGTCAAGGCCGTGTGGACCAAGCTCACCCTCGCGTACCTCTGGGGCGTGATTCCATACCCGACTGTATCCCCGCGCTTCCTCGCTTTCCAGCCCAAGCGGGTCGCGGAGTTCGCCGCTGGCAATCCCGTGGATTGGTACAAGAGATTCCTCGAGGAAACGGTGCTGCCGAGCAGCAACCTGTTCGCGACGCTCCAGACCTTCGGCGAGGCGGCCGTCGGCATCGGGCTGATCCTCGGGTTCCTGACGGGCCTCACCGCGATCGTAGGGCTTTACCTGAGCCTGAACTACGGCCTGGCGAGCCAGTGGATGAGCTTCGGCCAGCAGGGCTTCCACGTCCTGCTGGTGACGTCGATGATCATCTTCTACTTCACGCGGGCGGGCAGAACCTGGGGGCTCGACGGCGTGATCCTCTCTCGTAGTCCGCGCTGGCTTCGCCTGGTGATGTGACCGCGGCCCCTCAGCGAGGGTCGGCGATCGTCACGCCCCACGGCAGGGTGCCGCAGGGAATCCGCGCGACCACCGTGTTCGCGCTCGTGTCGATCACGGCGAGCTCGTTGGCGCGGCCCACGGTGGCGTAGAGGAACCGCGCGTCCGGGCTCAGCGCCGTCCACCAGGTGCGCGGGCCGACGGGGATGACCGTCTGGAGCGCCAGCGTCGCGCTGTCCAGCACGCGCACGTCGCCGGACTGGCCGTGCGACACGTAGAGCCGCGAGCCGTCCGGCGTTAGCGTGATGTCGACCGGGCGGCTGCCGCCGGTCGGCGCCGACTTGACCACGCGCATGTCGGCCATGTCGATCACCGAGACGACGTGAGCCTGCTCGCTGGCGACGAAGAGCTTGCGGGAGTCGGCCGAGAAGCGCATGCCGCGCGGGTTCTTGGGCACGGCGATCTGCTTGACCACCGTGTCGCTCGCCACCTCGATCAGGTGGATGTCGTCGGAGGTCTCGTTGGAGACCGCGATCCACCGCCCGTCCGGCGAGGCCACCGCCGTCTCGGGCTCCTTCCCGACGGCGATCTTCTTCTTGATCTCCAGCGTGGCCGTGTCCAGGATCGTCACCGAGAGCTCGTTCTCGTTGACGACGTAGAGCGTGGTGCCCGCCCGGTTCAAGGTGAGCCCTTCCGGGTCGATGCCCGCCGGCACCGTCCGCAGCACCGTCAGCGTCTTCGCGTCGATGACGCTGAGGCTGTCCGAGTTGCTGTTACTCACGTAGACCAGCTTGCCGTCGGGGCTCGCCGTGACTCCGCGCGGCCGCTTGCCCACCGGGACCGTCGCCACGACGGCTCGGGTCGACGCGTCGACGACGGTCACGTCGTCGGACTTTTCGTTGGTGACGAAGATCCGCGGCTCGGCGCCGGCGCGCGCGGCGCCCAGCACGAGGACGAGCAGAACGAGCAGGACGAGCCGCGAGGCGCGCATCGCGACGAGACTCCTCTACCCGCACCGCGTAGTCAAGAGTCTCCCTCGCGGACCGACGCTTGACATCGCGGCAGCGCGGCGCTCATGCTCGGCCCGCCCCACCTGGTTCGATGGCGCGAGGCCCCGCGACCTCGCGAAGGTGTTCACGTAGCCGAGAGCGGCCTGCTCACGGCCGCCGAGCGTGAGAGGAGGACGGCATGCCACGTCTGGCCCACCAGCTGATCGCGTTCGCGACGATTCTCAGTGTGCCGTTCCTTGTGGCCTCCGTGGCTCTGGCCGCCGATCCGGAGATCGATCGGCTGGTCCGGGGCCAGCCTGGAAAGGATTGGGTCACGAACGGCGGCAACCTGACCAACCAGCGGTATTCGACGCTGAAGCAGATCGATACCACCAACGTCGCCCAGCTCAAGGGCGTCTGGATGACCCGACTCAAGGGCTCCGGCGCCGGCGGCAAGTACTCCTTCGAGGCGTCGCCGCTCGTGAAGGACGGGATCATGTACGTCGTCACCGGCAACGACGACGTGTTCGCGCTCAACGCGAAGACCGGCGCGATCATCTGGGAATACTGGTCGGGGATCGATCAGAAGATCTCGACGGTCTGCTGCGGCTGGGTCAATCGCGGCCTCGCGATGGGTGAAGGGCTCCTGTTCTCCGGCCAGCTCGACGCCAACCTCGTGGCTCTGGACATGAAGACCGGCGAGGTGAAGTGGAAGACGGCGCTCGAGAAGTGGGAGAACGGCTACACCATCACGAGCGCGCCCCTCTATTACGAGGGGATCGTCTACAGCGGCATCTCGGGCGGCGAGTTCGGCGTCAGGGGCCGACTGACCGCGCTGGACGCGAAGACCGGCGCGATCCTGTGGCGATCTTACACGCTCCCGGCTCCCGGCGAGCGCGGTAGCGAGACCTGGCCGCCCGGCACCGATCACTCGATGCGCGGCGGCGCGACGATCTGGAACACCCCGGCGCTCGATCCCGAGCTCGGGCTCGTCTACTTCGTCACCGGCAACTGCGGCCCAGACTACGACGGCTCGATGCGCGAGGGCGACAACCTCTATTGCGCCTCGATGATGGCCCTCAAGGCCAAGACGGGTGAGTACGTCTGGCACTTCCAGCAGGTGCACCACGACATCTGGGACTACGACGCGGCGAGCCCTGTGGTGCTGTTCGACACCGTGATCGACGGCAAGCCCCGCAAAGGCATCGCCGAGGCCGGCCGCACCGGCTGGGTGTACATCCTCGATCGGACGGACGGCAAGCCGCTGATCGGAATCGACGAGAAGCCGGTTCCCCAGGACCCGCGGCAGAAGACGGCGAAGACTCAGCCGATCCCGCGCGGCGACGCGACCGTCCCGCAGTGCGCCGAGCTTCTTACGGGCTACGAGAAGGCCGGCTGCATCTTCGACACCTTCTGGGAGACGCCGGTGCTCATGCAGCCCTCGGGGATCGGCGGCACCAACTGGTCGCCGATGCCCTACAGCCCCGACACCGGATACTTCTACGTGCCCGGTACGGTGCGCACGAGCGCGTTCACGCGCTTCGGCGACAAGTACGTGCAAGGGCTCCGCTACACGGGCGGGAGCCAGTCGGCGCCCATCGGCTCACCCATGAGCGGCACGTTCACGGCGATCGACGCCAAGACGAACACGATCGCTTGGCAGCACAAGACGCCGTACCGCATCGGCGGCGGCGGGGGCTCGTCGGTCACGGCGGGTGGCCTCGTGTTCCGCGGTGAGCCCGACGGCAACTTCCTGGCGCTCGACGCGAAGACGGGCAAGGAGCTGTGGCGGTTCCAGACGGGCTTCGGCGCCGACGCGCCGCCCGTCTTCTACGAGGTCGACGGCGAGCAGTACGTCGCCATCGCGACGGGAGGCAACCAGCTGCAGGGCAGCGCTTACGGCGACGCGGTGTGGGCGTTCTCACTGAAGGGTCAGCTCGGGCCGCTGTGGCCGCCACCGCCGCCGCAAACCGTTGCCGGGCCCACCGGACCCATCGTTGCCGGAGCCGACACCGTCAGGGCGGGCGCGAACAACGTGGAGTACAGCTTCGCGCCCTCGCGCATCCGGATCAAGACCGGGACCACCGTGACCTTCACCAACGTCGGCGATCTGCCGCACTCGGCGACGTCGATGGAGCGCGGCAAGTGGGACACGGGTGTCCTGCTCAAGGGCCAGTCGAAGGCCATCACCTTCGCCCAGCCCGGCAACTTCTACTACATCTGTCTGCCGCACCCCTGGCAGTACGGCCAGGTCATCGTGGAGTAGCGCGCGGGAGTGGCGGTGCGCGCTGCAGGCCGTCGCGGGGCTGGGGCCCCGCCGGCCGAGGCGCGCCTATGACGAGACGGGCGCGCGCTCGCCCGTCCCTCATCTCGGGCGTGGTCGCGCTGGGGCTTCTCGTCGTCTGCCCTGCTCGGGATGACCGGGCAGCGGCCCAACTCACGCCGCCCTCGACGGAAGCGCTCCAGGTCCTGCTGACCACGCCCGAGCTGGTCGTCGGCCAGAATCGCGTGGCCTTCGCTCTCCAGAAGGACGGCCGGCTCCTCGCCGACGCGAAGGCCCTCGTGCGCGTCTATGCCATCGACGGCGAGGACGCGCAGTTGGTCGCCGAGACGCCGGCGCGCTACCTCCCCCTCGAGGTCATCGAGCAGGGCAAGCGGATTCATATTCACCCCGACGGCGCCCGCCACGTGCACGGCGACGCGACCGACGTGCAGGGCATCTACGTCGCCCAGGTAACGTTGTCGCGCGCCGGCGTCTGGGGCCTGGAGATCGTGGCGCGGTCGGGCGACGGGCCCGCCGAGGCGGCTCGATTGAGTGTGAGCGCCCTGGCGACCTCGCTCACGCCCATGGTCGGGGCGCCCGCGCCGCGCAGCCGCAACCTCGTCGCCGGTGACGTCAGCGATCTGAAGCAGATTGACTCCAGCGAGCCGCCGGATCCGCGGCTGCATCAAACGCGGATCGCGGACGCGATCGCGCAGGGGAAGCCTCAGGTGATCGTGTTCGCGACGCCGCGGTACTGCACGAGCCGGGTGTGCGGTCCCGTCGTGGACATCGTTCGGACGCTGATCCCGGTCTACGGCGACCGGGTCGCCTTCATCCACCAGGAAGTCTGGGAAGGCGGATCGCTCCAGAAGCTCGCGCCCACGTTCGAGGAGTGGAATCTCCGCACCGAGCCGTGGATCTTCGTCGTGGACGGCCGGGGGATCGTCCGCGCCAGGTTCGAGGGGCTCACGACGCGGCGCGAGCTCGAGGCGGCCCTGCGGCTGGTGCTCGCGCCGCGCTAGCCGGTCACGGCGTCTTCGGCTTCCACGGGTGCACCAGGATGAAGTTGTCGCGGTTGGGCATCTTCACCTTGGGCAGCGTCTCGGCGTTCATCACGTCCGTCTCGCCGATGATACCGTTCAGGCTCAAGAGATAGGCGGTGACGGCGTAGACCTCGCTATCGCTCAGCGAATGGGGCTGAGCAAACGGCATCGCCCTCCGGACGTAGTCGAACACCGTCGTCGCGTACGGCCAGTAGCTGCCGACCGTCCGGACGGGCGTCTGGCTCGCCAGGGTCCCCTGGCCTCCCGCGAGGCGATCGTTGGGCCCGCCCACTCCCTTCTCGCCGTGACACGCCTGGCATTTCTGCGTGTAGACCTGGGCACCCTGCGATGGCGTTCCGGAGCCCGGCGGCAGACCGCGTCCGTCGGGCGCGATGCTGATGTCCCATCCCGCGATCTCGGCCTGCGTGGCCGGACGCCCGAGATTCGGCGTCTCGCGCGGCGTCGAGCCCGTCGAGCCCGCGCACCCGGTGAGAGACACGACGCAGCCGGCCAGGACGAGCGCCCTACGCGTAAACATTCTTGACCTCGCCATTGGCCTCCACGCGCCAGGCCTGAATCGCGTGGTAGTGGTAGATCGGGTTGTTGCCGTGCCGGGCGATGAATTCATCGCGCGTGGGCTGGACGCCGCCGGCGTCGTCGATCGCGCGGCTCTTGAGCACCGCCGGCGCCCCGTTCCATTTCCAGGGGATCCGGAATCGCGTCAGGGCGTACGCCAGCACGGGCGCTGACAGGGCGGCTTCGCCCCAGGTCTGCCCGCCATCGGCCGAGACTTCGACCTTGCGGATCTTGCCGCGGCCGGACCAGGCGATTCCCGACACCTCGTAGAGCCCCGGGCCCGTCATCTTCAACCCCGGGGCCGGGCGCGTGATGACCGATTTCACCTCCATCGGGTACGTGAACATCAACGATTTGCCGTCGGCCTGGAGATCGGTGTATTTCGACGTCTCGTCCTTGGTCATCGTCGGGGTGTCCGTCACCTTGATCCGCCGGAGCCACTTCACGCTCATGTTGCCCTCGTACCCGGGCAGGAAGAGTCGCACGGGATAGCCGTTCTCGGGACGCAGGCGCTCGCCGTTCTGGTAGAGGGCGAGCAGCGCGTCGTCCATGGCCTTCGCCATCGGCACGCTGCGGCTCATCGCGGCCGCGTCGGCGCCTTCGGCCAGGATCCAGTCGGCCTTCGGGTCGGCGCCCGCCTCGGCCAGAAGGAGCCGCAGTGGCACTCCCGTCCACTCGCTGCAGGACACCAGGCCATGCGTCTGGCCGCACGTTTGCGCGGGCGGTGTCGCGCCGAACATGACACCGCTGTTGCCCGAGCACTCCAGGAAGTGGATTCGCGACTCCATCGGGTAGCGCGAGAGCGCCGCCACCGTGAAGATCAGCGGGCGCGCGACCATGCCGTGAATCAGGAGCTGGTGCTGCGCCGGATCGATGGTGGGTACGCCGTTGTGGTGCCGCTCGAAGTGCAGCCCGCTCGGCGTGATCATGCCGTCGAGCGCTTCGAGTGGCGTGCGCGAGGCGCCGCTGCCCGTCGTGCCTGGCCGCGAGACGATCGTTCGCGTCACCTTGCTCTCGAACTTCGCCGGGCTGCCATAGGGGCTCATGCCGGCGCCGGGAACTTTCATCCACGTCGGGATCCCGGGCGGCTCGACGGCGCCGAGCGTCGCGGGGTCTCCCGCGCCGAGACCCGCGACGCC
>DASRIY010000271.1:0-2347 GCA_035649755.1 Candidatus Methylomirabilota bacterium | reverse complement strand
GCGTCCTGACCCACATGGTCGCGCTCGTCAGTCCCGTGCTCGGCGCCGGCGGCGCGGCCAGAGCCGTGAGCGTGACGACGGCGGCCGCGCTGCTCGGGCGTCTGGCCACGGGTTTCGTCGTCGACCGGATGAACCGGCGTCTGGTCACCAGCCTGACGCTGATCGTGCAGCTGATCGGCGTGACCTTGCTCGCGCGTGAGAGCTCGGCGGCTGGCGTCTACGCGGGATGCGTGCTGTTCGGTCTCGGCGTCGGCAACCTGACGACCTTGCCGGGGCTGATCGTCGCCGTCGAGTGGCCGCGCGAGCGATTCAGCGCGCTCGTCGGTCTCGTGGTCGGGATCAACCAGCTGACGTTCGCGTTCGGGCCGTCGCTCGTCGGCGTCGTGCGCGATGCAGCAGGCAGCTACGCGGCCGGGCTCGGCGCCTGCGCGGCGCTTCAGGCGATCAGCGCCGCGCTGATCCTCATGGGACCCGGACCGGTGATGCGCGCCGGCTGGCCGCTACGCGCGCCACAGCGCTCGTGACGCGAGACCGGCACCCTCGACCAGCGAGCGCAGCTTGTGCCAGACGATGTTGGTATCGACCTGCACCCGGCCGGCGAACGTCCCGAATCCGCAGTCGACGCCGGCGATGACGTTCTCGCGCCCGACGACGGTCGCATAGCGCGTGATGCGCTCGGCGACCAGCTCCGGGTGCTCGATGAAGTTGGTGGTCGAGTCGATCACGCCGGCAACCAGCACCTTGCCGCCGGGCAACGGCACGTCGCGCCACACCTTCCACTCGTGCTCGTGGCGCGGGTTGGCGCCGGCGACCACGAGCGCGCCGGGGCGGCCTTTGACGACCACGTCGGCGATGTCCTTGAGCGGCAGATCGCGATGGTGCGGACCGCCGGTGCTGGCCCAGCAGATGTGCATGCGCATCCGGTCGGGCGGAATATCGGCGACGGCGTGGTTGAGCACGTCGATGTGCATCTTGGCCACGTCGCGGAATTGCTCGAGGCTCAGGTGGGCGAACTGGGTGTGGCGGCCCAGCGCGAGATCGGGACAGTCGACCTGCAAGACGAAGCCCGCCTGTACGATGGCCTGGTATTCCCGCTTCATCACGTCGGCCAGCGTGTAGAGATATTTCTCGTCGCTCGGGTAGTACCGGTTCTGGAGGAACCGCCCGATCTGGCCGGGCGACGGTGAGGTCATGAAGACCTCTTCCGACCGGCCGGCCGTGGCGTCCTTCAGATTCCGGATGTCCCGCTCCACGGCGGGCCAGTCCTTCCACTCGATCGGGCCGGTGCACGCCGGCCGCTTCTGGAACGGCGGCGCGAACTGCCGGGCCATCTCGGCCCACTCCGGGAACTCCTCGGCGTCGGTGTTGGGCCAGGGCGTGCTCTCGCCGCTGAACCCGGTGAGGCGGTCCTTCACGTAGATCGTGTAGTCGGCTCGCCCCTGCTCGCCGTCATTGATGACCGACAAGCCGGTCTCCGCCTGCTTCCTCACGATGTCGAGCACCGCGGAGCGCGTCCGATCGTGCAGGGCGGCCTCACCGCGTAACCGACCCTCTTCTCGTTCCTGAAGAAGGGCGAGCAGGTCCTTCGGCCGGGGAAGGCTCCCGGTGTGCGTCGTGAGCATCCGGTCGGTGCTGCGCTTCACGACACCGGAGCTTTGTAGAGGCAGCCGTCCTTCATGATCATCAGGAGCGCGTCGCGATCTTGAAGACGCTTGATGTCGGCGAGCGGATCGCCGTCGACCAGCAGGAGGTCGGCGAGGCAGCCGGGCTTGATCTGACCGAGCTCGTCCGGCCGGCCCATGATCTCGCCACCGAGCCGCGTGGCCGCGACGAGCGTTTCCATGGGCGTGCAGCCGAGCACGTCGACGAACAGCAGCAGATCGCGGGCGTAGGTGCCGTGCGGATTCCACGCGAAGCCGTAGTCGCCGCCGGGCAGCACGCGGATGCCGCGCCGGCGCATGAGCCGCATGGTCTCGACTGACAGCTCGAGCTGGTGCCGGAGATCCCGCACGCGCTCCGGCGTGAAGCCCCACTCGCTGCCCGCGTGGCACGCCTGATAGGCGAGGCCCAGCGCCGGGACGACGAAGCACCAGTCGCGGTTGGCCTCGAGCTGGTCGAGCGCCTCCTCATCGGCAAAGTTGGCGTGGTAGATGATGCCGAGCCCGTGGCGAATGCACATCTTCACGGAATCGGCGCTGCGGGCGTGGGCGCACACGCGCACGCCGTTGGCCCGGGCGACGTCCATCGCCGCCCCCACCTCGGCGTCGGTCATCACCGCGCGGTCGGTCCGGTGATCGGTCGGCCCGGCGTGACCGGACACGTTCAGCTTGAACAGATCGGTGCCCTC
>DASRIY010000270.1:0-18082 GCA_035649755.1 Candidatus Methylomirabilota bacterium | reverse complement strand
TGAACGTGTCGACCATGTGGCTCAGGAACTCCTTGGCCGCCGGCTGGTTCTTGGAGAACTTCCACACCATCCAGACGTTCGCGGCGCACGTGTTGACACGCTTGCCGTTCGGCCCCGCCGGCTCCATCCCGATGAAGGTGTTCTTGAACACGTCGGGGTTCGTGTCCTCGGTGGTGCGGTACGCGGAGATCGCGTCGTGGACCCAGCACGCGATGCCGGAGGCGAGATAGCGATTGTCAGAGGCGTCGTCCCACGAGAACACCTCGGCCGTCATGCCCTCGTCGAAGAGCGCCTTGGCGAATCGGAGCGCTTCGCGCGTCTCCTTGGAGTCGATCAGGATGTTCTCGCCGGACGGATCGAGCTCGGCGCCGCCGAAGCTGAACAGGACCGAGCGCCAGTTCAGGTTGGCGTCGGCGCACTGCGAGAACTGAATCCCGGTCGGATGCCCTTTCGGCTTCAGCGTCCGCGCCGCGACGCGCGCCAGCTCCCAGGTGTCCGGAGCCTTGAGGCCGTTGGCGTCGAACAGGTCCTTGCGATAGGTCATCGGCAGCAGGATGTAGAAGAGCGGAATGCCGTACTGATGTCCCTCCGACTCGACGAGGGCCTTCGCGGTCGGGATCCAGCCGCCGTGCTTCTTACCGGCCGCGTCGTAGACGTCGGACAGGTCGGCGAGGCTCTTGTAGTAGAGCCGCGTGAGGATCGACGAGCCGTTCATGATGATGTCGTGTCCCGCGCCCGCTGCGTACTCCGCGGCCATGCGCGCCGGCAGCTCGAGGTGCGGGATGTGATCGACACGGACCTTCACGCCGTTCTTCTCGCCCCACTCCTTGGCGAGCTTGTTGTCGAACCAGTTGTCGTACGCGGGAATGAAATGGCTCCACTGCAATATGCGTAGTGTCGTGCCCTTGATCTGGGCCGGCGCCTGACGCGCCTCGAGCATCGTCAGGAGCGAGCCGCCGGCAACACCCGCGCCTGCGGTGGCGAGGAATTTCCGTCGGTTGAGGGCCACGGGCCCGGTTTGGGCGGGGGACGACTGAGTCATCATGAGCCTCCTTGAGTGTGCTGACGCGCCGGTCAAGGTGGGCTGGCAACCCACCGTAAAGAATTAGCTTCTTTATGCTTTTTCACCGCTCGTTGTCAAGTGGCGTCGGATGCGACGCCTCTGTGGGGTGCTATCCTCGCCGCCATGCGCCGGCCGCTCTCGGTACTCATGATCGTGCTCGCGGCGATCGGGCTCTTCACCGGCGGGCTCGCCTGGCTCCTCGACACGCCGCGCCCGGCAGCCGGCGCGCCGCCGGCCGAGCGGCTCTACCTCGGGCTCTGCTCGACCTGCCACGGGGTCGACGGGCGTGGCTCCTGGCGGGCGGCGCTCTTCCTGATCCGGCCGGGCAACCTGGGCGCCGACGGAGCCGTCCGCGGGCGCACCGACGAGTACCTGTTCGACATCATCAAGCACGGCGGGGCGCCGATCGGCCGGCCGGGCATGCCGGGCTTCGGCGCAACGCTCGGCGACGCCGACATCAAGGAGCTGGTCCGCTACGTCCGCGGCGTCGCCCGCCCGCGCTGACTCAACGAAGCTTCTCGATGCGGAGCAGGACGAGCTGCTCGCGTTCCTGGCGCACCGCCAGCTTCACGCGATCACCCGGAGCCGGCGCGACGGGATCGAGCAGGGCCGGCGCCGCGGAGATCGCCATCAGCTCCATGGCCCCCATGCCGAGGGGCGCGACGGCCTCGTGGCGAACCAGGAGCAGATCGGGCGCCGGACGAGCCACGATCGTGCCGCGAACCTCGTAAGCCGAAGGCCGGAGGACGGTGCCCCAGATGCCCGCGGCAAAGGCCGCGAGCAGCGCCGCGAAGAGGAGCGCGGCGACAGGGCGAGGAACGAAGGGTCTAGAATCTGAGGGTGCCGTCCCGCTCCCAGTCGTAGGCTCTGATCTCGTTGTCGGGCCGGAGGTCATCACCGACGAGGTACCACCGGCCGCCGCATCCCTCACGGGCGAAGTACGCGGCCGGCCTCGGTGCGGACCCTATCGTGACGAGCATGATGAAAACGCCGGACGCGACACCCGCGGCGCAGAGGATGCACTTGCCCGGGATGTAGAAGACGTTCGCGATGCCCGCGCCGACGTTGTAGGCGGCGGACTCGGCCATGCGCGACTCTCTCAGAGGCTCCGGCATCGGCTGCGGCGCCGGTTGCTGCGCGACGGGCTCGGGCTGCGTCGTCGGCGGCTGCTGCGCGGCCGGCTCGGGCTGCACGGGAGAAGGCTGCTGGGCGAACGCGATCGGAGCGAGAGGGCCAGTCATGAGCATGAGGAACGACACCGCGACGGCGAGGATCCTCATTCCGGTCTTCATCAAGGGAACCTCCTCCCTGTAGTCCTCAGGGAGATATTGTCCGCCCCCAAGGGGCTCCGGCCGAAGCATATATTCCCGGAGCCCGATGATAACAAACGGACCAACAATACGTAAACTCGACAAACGCTATAATCGGCGGCACATTCTGAATCGGGAGGCCAGTCACCCATGAAGCTCGTACGCTTCTCCGCCAACGGCCAGCAGCCCCGCCTGGGCGCAATCCAGGGGGATCGGATCGCTGATCTTCAGGCAAGCCTCGCCGCCACCCTGACGCGGCGCGGCGTGGTACGCGCCGGCGAGATCGCCGCGGCGCTGGTACCGGCCAGCACCCGGGCCTTCCTCGAGGGCGGCGCGGCCGCCGAGGAGGCGATCGCCTCGATCAAGGAGTGGGTGACGGTGCCCGCCGCGTCGGCGCGCCTGCATGCCCCGATCAACGATCCCGGAAAGTTCATCTGCATCGGGCTCAACTACCGCGACCACGCCGAAGAGGCCAATCAGCCCATTCCCAAGGAGCCGCCCATCTTCGCGAAGTGGTCGAACGCGATCATCGATCCGGGCGAGCCGATCCTGAAGCCCCGCGGGTCGAACCAGCTCGACTGGGAGGTCGAGCTCGGGGTGGTCATCGGCCGCACCGCGCGCTTCGTGCCGCGGGACAAGGCGCTCGATCACGTCGCCGGCTACACGATCATCAACGACGTGAGCGCCCGCGACTTCCAGTTCATCGGCAGCCAGTGGATGGCCGGGAAGATCCCCGAGTCGTTCGCGCCGGTTGGTCCGTACATCGCCGACCGTAGCGAGATTCCCGACCCGCACGTCCTCGAGCTCAGGCTCTGGGTGAACGGCAAGCAGATGCAGAGCGGCAACACCAAGACGTTCATCTTCGACGTCCGCTACATCGTGAGCTACCTCTCCAATCTCATGACCCTCTCGCCGGGCGACCTGATCGCTACCGGCACGCCGCCGGGCGTGGGCTTCGCGCGCAAGCCGCCGGTCTTCCTCCAGCCGGGCGACACCTGCCGGCTCGAGATCACCGGGCTCGGGCAGATCGAGAACCCCGTGAAGGAGGCGTGAGGAGCCGGTGATGCTGGATGTGATCGCGCCCCTCGTCATCTCGAACACGACGAAGATCGTCCTGGTCTCCCTCGACGGGCTCGGCGGGCTTCCGCGCCCCGAGACGGGCCTCTCCGAGCTCGAGACCGCGAAGCTGCCCAACCTGTCGCAGCTCGCCACCGAGTCCGCCTGCGGCCTCATCCGTCACGTCGCGCCCGGGATCACCCCGGGCAGCGGCCCCGGGCATCTCGGGCTCTTCGGCTACGATCCGCTCCAGTACCAGGTGGGCCGCGGCGTGCTCGAGGCGCTCGGCATCGAGTTCGAGCTTCGGGCCGGCGACGTCGCCGCCCGCGGAAACTTCTGCACCGTCGACGGCACAGGTCGCATCACCGACCGGCGCGCGGGCCGGATCGCGACCGAGCTGAACCTGCGCCTGACCGAGCGCCTGCGCCGCATCAAGCTACCCGGCGTCGAGGTGTTCGTGGAATCGGGCAAGGACTACCGCTTCGTGCTCGTCCTGCGCGCCAAGGGCAAGAGCGGCGGGCTGTCGGCGCGGCTCTCCGAGACCGATCCGCAGCAGCTCGGCAAGCCGCCCCTTCCGGTGCGGGCCCTCGAGCCCCGCGCGAAGGCCACCGCAGCGCTGGTCAACCGCTTCGTCGCCGAGGCCAAGCGAGTGCTCGCCGACGCCGCGCCCGCGAACATGATCCTTCTGCGCGGCTTCGATCAGCTGCCGAAGCTCCCGCGGTTTCCCGAGGTGTTCGGGCTGCGGAGCGCCGCGATCGCGGCCTATCCGATGTATCGCGGTCTGGCGCGACTGGTCGGGATGGAGATTCTCAAGACCGGGAGCACGTTCGACGACGAGCTGGCGACGCTCAGGGAGCACTGGGCCGCCAGCGACTTCTTCTTCCTCCACTACAAGGACACCGACAAGGCGGGCGAGGACGGGAACTTCGACGCCAAGGTGCAGGCGCTCGAGCGTCTGGACCGGGCGATCCCGGAGATCCGCGCGCTCGGGCCCGACGTGCTGATCGTCTCGGGCGATCACGCGACGCCGTCGATCCTCTCCGGCCACGGCTGGCAGCCCGTTCCCGTCATCATCTGGAGCCGCTACTGCGGCGCCGATGGCGTGACGGCCTTCACCGAGCGCGCCTGCTCCGCGGGCAGCCTGGGCGTGATCCCCTCTCAGCACCTCATGCCGCTCGTGATGGCCAACGCCCTGCGCCTCACCAAGTTCGGCGCCTGACGTTCGCGCCCCGCCGGGTTCGCCGGCGGGGCAAAATCCGCTTGCCCCGCGCCTGCCCCGGGTCATACTCCGTCATGAGGAATTGCGCGCTGCAGGCCGTCGCCGGGCTGGGGCCCCGCCGGCCGAGGCGCAGCTACAGATCATGGAAGAGACGGAGCGGCTGCGCGAATCGATCAAGCAGCTTCTCGGCGAGGGCCGCGACGAGCGGCTCGCCGATCTCCTGGAGGACGCGCACCAGGCGGACGTGTCGCGCGTCATCCGCGAGCTGCCGCCCGAGGACCAGGTTCGCGTCTTCCGCCTGCTGAGCCCGCAGCACGCGGGCGAAGTGCTCGCCGAGCTCGACGATCCCACGCTGCGCGAGCTGGTCGGCTCGCTTCCCGAAGTCGAGGTCTCCCGAGTCCTGGACCGGATGCCGCCCGAGCACGTGGCGGACGTCGTCGAGGAGCTGCCCAAGGAGCAGGCCGAGGAAATCCTCGAGCTGATGGAGGAGGAGAAGTCCGAGGAGGTCCAGGAGCTCCTCGAGTACAAGGAGGGCACGGCGGGCCGGCTCATGTCGCCCGAGTTCGTCGCCGTGCGCGAGGAGACCACCGTCGCCCAGGCGATCGAGCACATTCGCAAGGCGGCCACCGGCGAGGGCGCGTTCTATCTCTACGTGGTGGACGACCACGACCATCTGGTCGGCGTCGTTCCTCTGCACCGGCTCCTGGCCGCCGACGCCGCGACCCCCGTGCGCGCGATTCGCTCGGACGAGGTGGAGAGCGTGCGCGTGGACACGGACCAGGAGGAGGTGGCCCGCCTCGTCCAGCACTACAACCTGATCCAGGTCCCGGTCGTGGACGTCAACCGGCGGCTCCTCGGGACCATCGGCGTGGACGACGTGATCGACGTCATCCGCGAGGAGGCGACCGAGGACATCCAGCGCCTCGGCGGCGTCGCCGGCGACGAGACCGTGCTCGATCCGCCCCGGGCAGTCTTCGTCAAGCGCAACCTCTGGCGGCTGATCAACCTCGGAACGGCCGTGCTGGCCGCCTCGGTCATCGGCCTCTTCGAGTCATCCATCCAGACCCTGGCGACGCTCGCTGTGTTCATGCCAATCGTCGCCTCGATGGGCGGCATCGCGACCACCCAGACGGCCACGGTCGTCGTTCGCGGGATCGCCCTCGGCGACATGACGGCCGCCGTGCTACGCCGCGTTCTCTGGAAGGAGCTCTGGCTCGGGATTACGACCGGCGCCGCCAACGGCCTGGTGATCGCAGTGATCGCCTACGTCTGGAAGGGGCAGCTTTTACTGTCGCTGATTCTCGCGGTGGCGCTCGTCTGCAACATGATCGTGGCCGCCATCGTCGGCACCCTCATCCCGATTGCCTTGAAAACTTCTCGGGTCGACCCCGCGATCGCGTCGAGCGTAATAATTACGACATTCACGGATGTCTTCGGGTTTTTTTCCTTTCTCGGGCTTGCCACGCTTTTGATCAGGTTCCTGCTCTAGGGCCGGGTGAGGCGAAAAGTCACTTGGCAACGCCCTCCCAACGTGGTTAGAATGCAGCCAGCTCTCAGCTCGAACCCAGGCCGGCCTCAAATCCCAAATCAACTTCAGCGGAGGGCTCTGAGTGGACGTTGCATTAGAGAAGAGGCAGGTCGAACGCGCGTACGAGCTTCTGGCTCCAGTCTACGACTTCGTCTTCGACTGGATCTTCGCCCCCGGGCGCACCGCCGCCATCGAACAGCTCGCCCTTGAGCGGAGCGACTCGATTCTCGAGGTCGGCATCGGCACCGGCCTGAACCTGCCGCTCTACCCGGCGACGTGCCGACTGACCGGCATCGACCTGTCGCAGGAAATGCTCGACAAGGCCGTCGAGCGCGTCCAGACACTGGCCATGCCGAACGTCATCCTGAAGGTCATGGACGCGACGTCCATGAGCTTCGGTGACAACGAGTTCGACAAGGTGGTCGCGACCTACACGATCTCGGCCGTGCCCGACCCGGTCGCCGTGCTCCGCGAGATGCGGCGGGTGGTGAAGCCCGGCGGCATTCTGGTCATCCTCAATCACTTCCGCAGCGAGCGGAGGGTGACCGGCTGGATCGAGGACATGCTGGCGCCGGTCTGCACCCGCCTGGGCTGGAAGTCGAACCTGCCCCTGGCGCCGCTGCTCGAGCAGGTGGGTCTCGTCCCCGAGTCGATCGCCCACGTGAACATGTTCGATGGGTGGCGCCTCGTGACGTGTATCAACCGGAAGTAGCCCGGCTCGGCGCTCTCCTTCTCGCCGTTCTCCTCGTCCTCCCCGTCGCGCAGGCCGCCTGGTCCGGCCTGCTGGCCGGCGCGTTTCTCCTGGAGTTCCTGACCCGCGGGCGGTCCGTGGCTCTCTCGGCGCTGACCGCTGCCCCGTCCCGGCAACCGCTCCCCGTCCCGGGCGCCAGCGTCGACCTCTATGGTCGGCCCGGAACGATTCGCGGCGCCCCGATGGTGCTCGTTCACGGGTTTTCTCCCGACGGCAAGGATGACCCCCGCGTGCGGGAGGCGGCGGCGCTTCTGTCCCGGGTCGGGTTCGACGTGGTGGTGCCCACCATTCCCGGTCTCACCCGTGGACGGCTGAGTCTGGAGGACGTCGAGCCGGTGGCGACAACGCTCGCCGCCCGGGCGGAGCCGGCCGTCGTGGTCGCCGTGAGCGTGGGCGCCGGCCCGGCCCTGCTAGCGGCCGCCGACCCGCGCGTGCGCGACCGCGTCAGGGTGGTCTTGAGCCTCGGCGGCTATGCTTCCGCGACTGAGGTCGTGCGTTTCTGGCTGACCGGGGCCTACGACTTCGGCCGCGTCTCGGGCCGCGTGGACCACGACCCCGAGCTCGTACGGATGTTCGTACGAGCGAACGGCGATCGGCTGGACCAGGCGTCGCGCTCCTTGCTGGAGCGCGGGGACCCGGCCGGCGCGGCGAGCTTCCTGGCGGCGCCGCCGGCCGAGCTCAAGCGCTATCTCGACTCGCTCTCGCCGATCCGGGTGGCGCGCGATATTCGAGCGCGCCTCGTCCTGGTCCACGGCCGCACGGACCGCGCGGTGCCCTACACCGAGAGCCTGCGGCTCGCGGCGGCGCGGCCGGAGCGGACCACGGTCGTGCTCGTCGGCGTGGTGGACCACGTCAAGGGCCAGGGCGCCGCCGGCTGGCAGGGGGCGCGAGACTTCCTGGCGCTGTGGGGCGCGATGTACGGGCTCGCGAGCGGCGCCTAGCGTTCCTATTTTCTTGGGGCTCGGCGGGGGCGACTGCTAGGCTGCGCGCATGAAAACACGAATTGCCGCCCTCGCCGTGATCGGACTCCTGACCGCCGCGTGCTCGACGTCCATGACGACGCCGCGCCGTCAGTTCGACGACATCCCGATACCGGCGGGCCTCACGTATCAGGAGGACCGCTCGATCATGATCGAGTCGACGGCCGTACGCGCGGGGCAGCTCGTCTATCGTGGGCGCCTCGAGCCCGTCAGCCTCAGCGACGTGATGCGCTCCTATCTCGAGTCGAACGGCTGGCAGAGCGTGTCGAGGACATCGACGCCCGACGGCACGTGGCTCATCTACGAGAAGGACGGCAGGCCGGTCGAGGTCCACATCTACGAGAAGCTCTGGTACACGTACCTCACGCTCAGCGCGTCCGAGGTGGCGCAGCCGGTTCCGGCGACCGCGTCGATTGGAACGCTGGAGCCGACGGACGGCGCCTCGCAGACGGCACGTCTGGACGCCTCAGCGCCCGCGACCGCCACGCCGGCGACGACAAGCCAGTCCAGCGAGGATCCGACCTTCACCGAGAAGGTGAAGCACTTCTTCAACAACCTCTTCACCTGGTGAGGCGCGCGCGCCGGTAGCTCCGGCGCGCTAGAGACCCAGGCTCCGCCCCTCGCTGCCCGGCCGCTGGATCCGCCACGCCGAGAGCTTCGTGAGGACCGTGTTGCGGTGCACGCCCAGGCGCCGCGCCGCGTGGCTCACGTTCCAACCCACGCCCTCCAGCACCCGCAGAATGTACTGGCGCTCGAACTGCTCCAGCGCGTCGCGCAGCGGCGGGCCGGTGTCCTCCCCCACCCGCGAGCCGGTCCCCGGCATGGCCACGTCGAGCGGCACGTCCTGCAGATGGATGACCTGGCTCTGCGTGAGCACGACCGCGCGGTGCAGGACGTTCTCGAGCTCGCGGACGTTCCCGGGCCAGTCGTAGCGGGTCAGCACCTCGAGGGCGCCGCCCGACACGCCACGCACGTCGCGCCCGCACTCGCGCGCGATCTTGCGGACGAAGTACTGCGCGAGTGGTCCGATGTCCTCGCGGCGCTCGCGGAGCGGGGGCACGTGGATGGGCACCACGTTCAGCCGGTAGTACAGGTCCTCGCGGAACGCTCGCGCCCGCACCGCATCCTTCAGGTTGACGTTGGTCGCCGCGACGATGCGGACGTCGACCGGGATCGCGCGCACGCCGCCCAACCGCTCGATCTCGCGCTCCTGCAGCGCGCGCAGGAGCTTCGTTTGTAGATCGAGCCGCAGGCTGCCGATTTCATCCAGGAAGATGGTGCCGCCATGGGCGAGCTCGAACCGGCCGAGCTTCTTGGCGATGGCGCCGGTGAAGGCGCCCTTCTCGTGGCCGAACAGCTCGGACTCGACCAGCGCGTCGGGGATCGCCGCCACGTTGATCGCCACGAAGGGGTGGCTCGCGCGCCCGCTCCGCGCGTGGATGGCCCGCGCGACCAGCTCCTTGCCAGTGCCGCTCTCGCCGGTGATCAGCACGGTGGTCGGGGTCGACGCGAGCTGCACGATCAGCTGGTAGATGCGCACCATCTCCGGATGGCGTCCCACCATGCCCTCGAAGGCCCCGGCCAGCCCGCCGGCGTCGGACGGGGCGCCCGCCAGCGCCGAGCGCAGATAGAGCACCTCACGCTCGAGCGCGCGCTTCTCGAAGGCCCGCTGGGCCAGCATCAGGATGTCGTCCACGTCGAAAGGCTTGGTCAGGTAGTCGTAGGCGCCCCGCTTGAGCGCCTCGACGGCGGTCCTGAGCTCGCGCACGGCGGTGGCGATGACCACGATGGTCGAAGGGTCGGCCGCCTTGATGCGCGGCAGCACGTCGATGCCGGGCTCGCCGGGCATGCGCTGGTCGAGCATGACCAGATCGATCTCGCGCGATTTCAGGACGTCGAGGGCCTGCGCGCCGTTGGCGGCTTCGAGCACGTCGCAGGTCTCTTCGAGGATGGCGCGCACCGAGGCTCGCACGCTTTCCTCGTCGTCGACGACGAGGACGGTGCCCCGCGGCGCCGTGGTCGCGGCGGTCACGGCTTGCGGGAGCGTTCCATCACGAGGTACTGATTGGCTCCGCCGCCGCTACCGCCGGTGCGGTGCACGTAGATCAGGAGCGATTCGCCGGGCTTGAGCCCGTTGAGCACCTTGTAGAGGTTCGCCGGATCGTCGGCCGGCCGCTTCGCCATTTCGAGGATGACGTCACCGCGCCGCAGGCCCGCCTTCTCGGCCGGGCTCCCGGGCTGCACGTCGGTGACGAGCAGACCCCGGTTCACCGGAAGATCGAGGCGCAGCGCCGCATCGCCCGTGAGCGACTCCACGGTCAGCCCCCACTCGTCGGTGCCCGGCCCCTCGGCCACGATGGGCTCGTCGGACGGCATCTCGCCGATCTTCACTGTGAAGGACATCGGCTTGCGCTCGCGGATGACCGCGAGCTTCATCGTCTGTCCCGGCTTCACCGCGGCGACCCGGCGCTGGAGGTCGGGCACCTCCTTGATCGGCGAGCCGCCCAGCTCGACGACGATGTCGCCGGCCTTCAGCCCGGCCGCATCGGCGGGGCTCCCCTTCATCACCTCGGCCACCAGGACACCGCCGCCTTCCTTCACGCCGAAGCTCCCGGCAAGCTGATCGGTCAGGTCCTGGATGACGATGCCGAGCCAGCCGCGCACCACGCGGCCGCGCGCGATGAGCTGCTGCATGACGTCGCGCGCCTGGTTGATGGGAATCGCGAAGCCGATACCCTGGCCGGCGGCAACGATCGCCGTGTTGATCCCGATCACCTTGCCGTCGATGTTGAGGAGCGGGCCGCCCGAGTTGCCGGGATTGATCGAGGCGTCGGTCTGGATGAAGTTGTCGTACTGGGTCACGCCCACCCGCGTGCGCGCGGTGGCGGAGACGATGCCGACCGTGACGGTGCGGTCGAGCCCGAACGGATTGCCGATCGCGATCGCCCACTGCCCGACGCGGAGATGTCCCGAGTCGCCCAGCTCGGCCACCGGCAAGGGAGCGGGCGCGTCCACCTTGAGGACCGCGAGATCGGTTTTAGGATCTCGACCCACGAGGCGCGCGGTGAACTTCCGCTGATCCGAGAGACGCACGATGATTTCCTGAGCGTTCTCGATCACGTGGTTGTTCGTCAAGATGTATCCCTTCGGATCCACCAGGACGCCCGACCCGGTCGCGCGCGCATCCTCGCGCGGCCGCCGGCGGAAATAGCGATCGTAGAACTCGTCGCCGAAGAATTCCTTGAAGCGTTCGGGGGCGTCTTCCTGCACGCCCGACGGGGCTTTCTTCGGCACCGTGCTCACGTGCACCACGGCCGGCGTGGCGCGGTCGGCGACGGCGGCGAACGCGTCTTCGAGCGCTCGCAGCGTCGCACGGGGGTCGGCCTTCGGCGCGCCACGCGGCTCGGCCTGCGCCGGACGCTGCTGAGCCCAGGCGGTTCCGGAAATCGAGAGGGTGAGCAGGAGGAGGGCGAGCGCGCGCATCGAGTTCATCGGCGGTGTCCCTACTCTACCGGGCGGGCTCGGTCTTGGCCAGAGGCACGAGAGCCAGCTCGAGCACGCGTCGTGTCCGGGCGGTCACGCGGGCCGCGGCGGAGCGCCGCAGCCGGCCAACCCAGATGATGACCCTGCCCGCCTCGACCACGGGCACGCGCGCGCGATCCCAGCGAGGCACCTTCGCGTCGATGAGGAGTGTCTTGAGCCGCCGCTCGGCGCCGCCGAACGGCACGAAGCGATCACCACGACGCCGCGGCCGGACGGTGAACGGGCCACCGAGCTCGTCGGCGTCGAAAGCCACCCGGCTCGGATCGCGGGGCACCGCGTAGGCCTCGGCGCCGACGATCCGCGCCTCGAGCACCTGGCCGATCTCCGGCAGTTCCGTGCGGCCCGGGACGGCGAGCGGGCGCGCGACGAGTGCCTGCAGCGGGGCTCGCGCCAGACGGGCGAGCGGGCCGCTCACCTCGATCGTCACCCCGCCGAGCCTGAATGGACGCCGGGGCGATGGGACCGCGAGGGCCCGCCGGAGCCCGCGGTGGGCCCAGGCCCTCAAGGGAGCGCGACTCCCCAGACGCGCCGCCGCCTGGCGCAGGACCTCGGCGGCGATCTGGCGCGGCAGCTCTCGCAGCGGACCGAGTGGAAGGACCACCGCGCCGGCGTCGAGCGCGGCGAGGCGCTCGAGCTCGACGGCGGCGGCTCGATCGAGCGCCGTGACCGTGTCGCGCGCGAGCGCCGACACCCGGGTGAGGGCCGCCGCGATCCCGGGATTGTAGGAGTCGGCGAGGAGCGGGAGCAGCTCATGGCGAATGCGGTTGCGGAGAAACTTCGGATCGCGGTTGGTCGGATCCTCGACCCACGAGACGCCCGCCGCGCCCAGCGCGGCCTCGAGCGCGGCCCGATGCATATCGATGAGCGGTCGGATGATGCGGCCGCGCACGGGCGGGATGCCGGCGAGCCCGCGCACGCCCGCGCCCTCCAGAAGACGCATCAACACGGTCTCGGCCTGGTCGTCGGCGGTGTGACCCACCGCGATCCGATGGGCGCCGAGCCGGGCGGCCGCGGCCTCGAGCGCCGCGTACCGGGCTTCCCGCGCGCCGGCCTCGACCGAGCCCCGCGGATCAACCATCACGGTCACGACGTCGACGGGAACACCGAGGCGAGCTCCGAATGCCCGGACGAAGTCGGCGTCGGCCGGCGAATCGGGGCGGAGCTGATGATCGACGTGCAGGACGTGGAGCTGGAGTCGCCACGCGGGAGCGAGCTCGACGAGGAAGTGCAGGAGCGCGACGGAATCCGCGCCGCCCGACACGGCCACCAGGACAGTTTCGCCGCCCGCGAGCATCGCGTGGCGGCGAATGGTGCGCTCCACCTGGTCGCGCGGGCCCACCCGGCTAGCCGCCCTGGAGACCCACCCAGACCTCGCCGTCCTCGAAGTGCTCCTTCTTCCAGACGGGAACGGTGCGCTTGAGCGTGTCGATCGCGTAGCGGCACGCCTCGAACGCGTCGCCGCGGTGCGCGGCCGATACGGCGATGAGCACGCTCGCCTCGCCGATCTCGAGCCGGCCGATGCGGTGGAGCATCGCTACCCGCTTCACGCCGGACCAGCGCGCGCGCAGGCTCTCGCCAATCTCGCGCATCTTCACCTCGGCCATGGGGGCGTGCGCCTCGTACTCCAGGAATTTCACGGGCCGGCCGCCGGTCTCGTTCCGAACCACGCCGGAAAAGATGACGATGCCGCCCGCGCCCGGATCGTCCACCTCGGCGGCGATCGTGTCGGGCGACAGGGGCTCGGTCACGACGCGGTAGATGTCGGTCGCTGCGCGGGCGCCGCCGCTCACCGGCGGAAACAGGCAGAGCTCGTCGTCCGGGCGGAGACGATGCTCGGGCGAGACGTAGTCCTGTCCGACGGCGAACAGGGTGAACGGACGGTACGGCGCGAGCTCGGGATGGAGGTCGGCGACCGCCGACCATGCTGACTCGACGGTCCCGCCTTCAGGAAGATCGACCTCGAGTCGCTCGCGTCCGAGCGCTTCACGGTACCGGGCGAAGAGACGGACCCGGACGCGCACGACTCTGACGGGAAGCTAGAACCGGTGCGACTGCCCGCAGCCGCAGCTCGACTTCACATTCGGGTTCTTGATCGCGAACCCGGCGCCCATCATGTTGTTGTCGACGAAATCGATCTCACTGCCGCTCAGATAGGGCGCGCTGTGCTTGTCGATGTAGACCTTGATGCCCTGCGTGTCGAGCACGTTGTCCTCGGGCATCGCCTGGTCTTCCCAGCCGAGCTCGTAGGACATCCCGGAGCAGCCTCCGCCCACCACGCGGATCCGCAGACCCCACTCGGGCTTGCCTTCTTCGAGGCGGAGCTCGGACACCTTCTTCGCCGCGGTTTCGGTCATCGTAACCATTCGTTCCTCCCGATCGGAGTGAGCGTTTCCGGAATCGAGTGACTTCGTGCTCATCGTATCACAGGACGCCGCCGGCAGGGCTCACACGATGCCCCCGCGCCGCGTCATAAGATGCCACCCGCGGGTAGCAGCGTGAGCTCCTCGAGCGACGCGCCCGGCGGAAGCGAGGCCATCAGCACCGCGGCCCGCGCCACGTCCTCGGGACGCAGCATCCGGCTGCGGTCCGGGGGATTTCCGATCGAATCCCAGAGAGGTGTATCGACGGCGCCGGGGACCAGCACCCCGACCCGGACGTGATCGGCGCGCAGCTCCTCCGCGAGGACTCGACTGAAGCCCACCACGCCGGCCTTCGTCGCAGTGTAGACGGCCGCGCCCGGGATCGCCCGCTGCGCGGCGACCGAGGCGATGTTGATGATCGTGCCCCGGCGCTGCCGGATCATCGCGGGTAGCACCGCGCGGCAGGACACCATCACGGCGCGCAGATTGACGGCCAGGAGCGCGTCCCAGTCGCTCGGCTTCGTGCCGACCACCGGGCCGAACGAAGCGACTCCGGCGGCGGTGACGAGAATGTCGACGCGGCCGAGCTCGGCGACGGTCTGGTCGACCATGGCCTCGACCGCCCCATCCTGGGTGACGTCGGTGGGGATGGCCAGCGCTGTGCCGCCGCTCTCACGGATCGCCGCGGCGGCTGCGGCCAGCTCCTGGCGGGTGCGCGACGCCAGCACCACGCTGGCCGACTCGCGCGCCAGCGCCAGCGCGACGGCGTGGCCGATCCCGCGCCCAGCGCCGGTGACGATCGCGACCTGACCGTCGAGCGCGCCCCGCACGGCGCTCAAATGTGAAGCCCCCGACTCGACTTGATCAGCTCCATGAACTCGGCCCGCGTCTCGGGCCTTTCACGGAACGTCCCCAGCATCGCCGAGGTGATCGCCTGCGAGTTCTGCTTCTCAACCCCGCGCATGAGCATGCACAGGTGGATCGCCTCCATGACGACCGCCACGCCGCGCGGCTGGAGCGCCTCGTTCAGCGTGGTCGCGATCTGGGTCGTCAGCCGCTCCTGAACTTGCAAGCGCCGGCTGAACATCTCGACGAGCCGGGGAATCTTGGACAGGCCCACGATCCTGCGATCGGGCAGATACGCGACGTGGCACTTGCCCACGAAGGGCAGCAGGTGGTGCTCGCACATCGAGCTGAAGTCGATGTCCTTCACGATCACCATCTCGTCGTACTCCTCGACGAACATGGCGCCGTTGAGAACTTCCTTCACGTCCTGGTTGTAGCCCGACGTGAAGTAGCGCAGTGCCTTCTCCACGCGCTCGGGCGTCTTGTCGAGGCCCTCGCGTCCGGTGTCCTCACCCAGCTCCTTGAGGAGCTCGGCGATCAGACTGGCGATCTTTCCGTCCTGGGTCATCACGAAGCCTCACCTTCGTACTGGAATCGATTCTTGGCGGTTTCCACGACCGTGACGCGCCGCAGCGCGCGGTCCGGGACCGCCGGCGCCAGAAGGCGCCAGAACGCGCGCGCGAGCCCCTCGCCGGTCGTGACGACACCGGCCAGCTCAGGCACTTCCTCCAGCGTACGATGGTCGACGCGGCTCAGCACGCGCTCGTTCACCGCGCCGTCGATCACACCGAGATCCACCGACATGCCGGTGAGCGGGTCCGGAACACCGGCGACGGTGACCTCCAAGTAGTAGTTGTGACCGTGGGGCCGGTGGCATTGGCCGTACAGCGCCGCGTTCGCCGCGTCGGACAGCGCGGGATTCTCGAGGCGGTGGCCCGCGCTGAAGTGATAGACCCGGGTCAGCTCAAGCATCGGGTCCCCGATAGTCGACGTAGAGCGTCGGGTCTTCCCACACGCGCACCTGTGCGAGCCGGTCGGCGCCGAGCTTCGGTGCCAGGAGCTCCCACACGACGATCGCGAGATTCTCCGTCGTCGGTACGCGGCCGCGGAAGTGCGCGTCGGCGTTCAAGTCCGCGTGATCGAACCGGTCGACGACGGTCTCGCTCACGATGCGCTTGAGCTCGCCCAGGTCGATGACCATGCCGGTCTCCGGGTCGATCGGCCCTCGAACGGTGACGTCGAGTGTGTAATTGTGGCCGTGTGGGACCGTGAGCCGGCCGAAGAAGCGCTCGTTTTCTTCCGGCGACCAGCGCTCGACCCAGTAACGGTGTCCGGCCGAGAAGGTGAAGCGGCGGGTGCTCGCGGCGCGCGGCGCGTCCGTCATGGCAGTGTCTCGAGGAATCGGCCGGCCACGCGCGGCAGATCGAACGCCTCGATCCGGCGCGTCGCCGCCAGCCCGAATTCTGTTCTGAGGTTCTCGTTCACCAGCAGCGTCTCCAGCGCATGGGCCAGCTCAGCGGGATTCCGCTGGCCGACCAGGATTCCGGTTCTTCCGTCCTCCACGATTTCCGGCACGGCCGCCGCGCGGCACGCCACCACGGGCAAGCCGGCCGCCATTGCCTCGGCGAAGACCAGCCCGAATCCCTCCTGGACGGTCGGGAGGCAGAAACAGTGGGCGATAGTGTACTCCACTGCCAGCCTCGACCGACTGACCTCGCCGAGGAGCACGACCGTGTCGCCCAGACCGAGCTTCTGATGAAGAAGATGCAGCCGGGCGGACTCCGGCCCCTCTCCTACGATGCGGATCTGCGCGTCGGGGATTCGCGCGCGCAGGATTGCCGCAGCGTGTAAAAGATCCTCGAGCCGCTTGCGCGGGTACATCCGCGCCACCGACAGGATCGTCGGACGTCCGGCTCTCGGACGGGCTGCGTCGGCGAAGCGACGGCGCCAGTCGGCGAGATCGATCGGCTCCGGCACGATGGCGAGCTTCGCCTCCGGAATGCCATAGACCTCGCGCGCCACGGACGCCGAGTAGCGGCTCGGCACGATCACGCGATCGGCGCGCGCCGTATTCAGGCGCTCCCAGCGCGCCTGCACCGAGAGCAGGACGCGCACCCAGCCGCGCTCGTTCCGGAGCTCGTCGGCGATGATGCCCTTCAGCATCACGACGAAGGGGCCGCGGCGCCGCCGCGCCCACAGAAACCCGTCGAGATCGACGCCGACCGTGACGTCGGCCGCCCGGGGCCGCAGGGCGACGCCCAGGTTGTAGAGCCAGCGGTCGAGGGTGTGAAAGCGCGTGCGCAGGGTGAGCGGCCGCACGGCTACGGTGTGACCCAGCGCCGCGAGGCCACGAACGAGACCGTCGATGGCCACGAACGTCCCGCTGCCCTCGATCGGGGACAGCGGGGTCGACGTCAGGAGCTCGAAGCGCACGAGCCTCGGGCGCTAGCGCCCCTGGAAGCGGGGCGCGCGCTTCTCGAGGAACGCCCGCGTACCCTCCTTGTAGTCTTCGCTCTCGGTCGCCTCGACGGACAGTTCCTTGAGCTTCTTCCGCCGCTCGTCGGTGAGACCGTGCAGATACGACTCGATCGTCACTTTCGCGCCGCGCACCGAGAGCGGCGCGTTATCGCAAACCTTCCGGAGGTACTCGTAGGTGTAGCGCTCCAGGTCGGCGGCGGGCACGAGCCGCTGGATGAAGCCCATGGCGAGCGCCTCCCGGTCCTCGACGGTCCGCGCCGAGTAGAGGATGTCCTTCGCATAGGCCGGGCCGACCAGGTCGACGAGCTGCCCCACCGAGTCGGCGCCGTAGATGATGCTGAGCCGCGCGGCCGGAATGCCGAACTTCGAGCCCTCGGCCGCGAAACGCAGGTCGCACGCCATCGCCACCGCCATGGCGCCCCCCATGCAGAAGCCGAAGATCATCGCAACGGTTGGCTTGCTGCACTCGCGAATCGTCGCGTAGGCCGCCTGGGTCTGCGCGTTGTACCGGAAGGCGCTCTCGGTGTCCTTGCGCTGCTCCTTGAACTCCGAGATGTCGGCGCCCGACGCGAACGCGACGGTGCCGGCGCCCCGGTACACGATCGCGCGGACCGAGTCGTCCTTGTCCAGTCCTTCGGTCACACGGGCGATCTCCGTCCACATCGCCAGGCTGATCGCGTTACGCGTCGCCGGCCGGTTGAAGACAACCGTCGCGATCTGACCGTCGTGCTCCACCAGAATGTCAGCCATGCGCTCCACCTCGACGGGTAATGGTGGCGGTGGGAGGAATTGAACCTCCGACACGGGGCTTATGAGACCCCTGCTCTGCCGCTGAGCTACACCGCCGATCCCAGGTAAGTCGGCCCGTTGCAGCACGAGATTCTACCGCGGACCCCCCGCTCATGCCGGAAAACGTGGGCGAAGTCCGCTCGATCCGTTCGAGCACTC
>DASRIY010000269.1:0-4526 GCA_035649755.1 Candidatus Methylomirabilota bacterium | reverse complement strand
CGCGGGCCATCGTCTCCATCGCCTGATCCACGTCCCACTCGGGGTGCGCAACGATCGGATCAGTGCTCGCGCAGTCGCCGACGAGCACGTTCGTGAGATCGGCGTCCTCGGCGATGGCGCGAACCACGACATCGCGATTGGTGATCACGCCGCGGACCTCGGTATCTTCCACGACCGGCAGGATCCCAACGTTCGCTCCGCTAAGAGACTGCCTCGCCATCTCATCGATGGCGCGCAATCTCTGTGCCAGTCCTGGAACTGAATGAGTCCGCGCGGTCGACGCGCACGCGGCGCCGCGAGCTTCCTAGCTGCCGTGTAGAAACGACTGAACCTCAGTAGAAACTTCGGTGGTGATTCGTCCGTACGCGCGGTGGGCCTTTACCTGAGAATTTCCTCCAGCACACGCCCCTCCACCGAGGGCGCTTCGATGCCCAGAAGCCGCGCGGCGGTCGGCGCCACATCGAGCAGACGCATGCGCTCGAGCGTGACGCCGGCCCGAACGCCGGCCCCGGCCGCGATGAAGCCCGTCGGCATACGCGGATGCGACGGCAGATAGCCGTGCTGGCCACCCGATCCGGAAACGTGCAGCGAGCCCCGGCAGCCGAATCCCATCGCGTATCCGGGCGCCGCCGCGATCGCAAAGGCGGCGTTTGGCATCGCGCCGAGGGCGTCGAGCTCTGCCCGCGTCACGATCGTGTAGGCATCGCCTGCCTCGCTGCGCAGCGCCGCCTCCGCCATGGCCGCCGCGGCGGAGTCGCCGGGCGGATTCACGAGGATCGCCGCCGAGCCGCTCGCGATGTACGCGGTCGCCCGCCAGTTGTCGCCCGGCTCCGGGCACCCGCGCAGCCCGGCGCGGGCCAGAAGGACGTTGGGATGCAGTCCCCGGCGCACATCCTCGAAGCCGTGATCGCCGGTGACGATCATGACCCAGCGGTCTGCCGGGCCAGCCTCCGCCAGCGCACGCCGGAGCGTGCCGATGTGAGCGTCCGCGCGCGCGACCGCCGCCTTGACCTCGGCGGCCTCACGCCCGAGCTGGTGCTGGAAGTAATCGGTCTGCACGAGATGCAGCAGGAGCAGGTGCGGCCGCGCCTGACGGATCATGGCCGCTGCCGTCTCGGTCAGGAACGCGTCCCACCGCACGACGTCCTTGAACATCTCCGGACCCGGCGTCACGCCGAGGCGGTCGAAGATTCCGGCCGTACTGGTGGCGTGTAGCTGCTCGAGCGGGTTCTTCTGGACGTAGTAATCGCGCTCGGGCACGAGCAGGTCGATGCGCGCGCCGACGGTGACCGGCCACGAGACGGCTGCCGTCGTCAGCCCGGCGGCGCGCGCCCATTCCCAGATCGGAGAGGCTCGGAGATCGCTCGCCTCCTCGTACCAGCGCCCGCGAGTGCCGGCCGCAGTCGGGATCGTGTTGGAGAACACCCCGTGACGCGCCGGCCTCACGCCCGTGACGATCGTCGCGTGGTTGGGATAGGTGACCGTCGGAAAGACGCCTTCGGCCGCGCGCGCGTGGCTGCCGGCCTGGACAAGGGCTCGCAGCTCGGGCGCCGCCCAGGCCTCGTCGAGGTAGAACTCCGGACGCAGACCATCGATCGAGACGATGAGGACGTGGCGCGCGGGGGAAGGCCGTACCGCCTGCCCCGCGCAGCCGACGAGCGCGGTCACGACCAAGGCGATCGCCGGGAGGCGGCGCCATCTCATACGCGGACGTGCGAGGGAGTTGGTGGACGATACTGGACTTGAACCACTGACCTCTGCGCGAGGCTCAGGAGCGGTCGGGCTGGTACTCGATCTCGACCTGGTAGCGCGCGGCCGCCACGGGCCACTCCTTGGCCCGGCCCCAGGCGACGAGACGACCGTCGCCGAAGAGGAACCAGTACAGGCTGCCGGCCGCCGCCGCATCCGTGATACGGACCTCGGCCACCTCGACCTGGGCGTGCTGAGCGGAACGTCCGCTCGCCCGAAGCCGCATCCCCTCGACTTGGACGAGCGATCCGCTCCGTCGCTGGACCCTGGTGCCGAAGAGCTCGAACACGGTCTCCTTCGCGTCGCCCGCGCGCACGCTCTTGAGTCGCTCACTTGGCTGGTAGCTCACGTCGGGCGCGCGCGCCGCCGGTGCTGTGGCCGCCGGCGGCGTGGGCGCTGCCGGCGACGGGGAACGGGGTGCTGGCTTCGGCGTCGATGCGACCGGCGGTGTCGCGGGCGCAACAGGCGAGGCCGCGGGACTCGGCGCCTCCGACGTGCGCGGCGACGCGGGCGGCGTGACGGCAGCAAGCGAGGCATCCGGAGCGGCGTTGGGCGGCTCGTGGCGGCTCCAGAACATGCCCGCCGTGAGCAAGCATGCGCTCACTACCAGAGTGCCAACGACCATGCGCCGTTGCCGCCGTCGCCGCTCGCGCTTGGCATAGTTCTGGGTCATGTAATTCAGGACGAGCGCCTCCTCCTGCTCCGACAATGCCAGCTCCGCCAGCGCCGGCGAGTCGGCCGTGGGCTCGAGGGGCTCGGGAGGACGCTCGGCCGGCGTCATTCCGCGGACGTCATGAGCTTGACCATGACGCGCCGCTTGGCGTCGTCCTTCTGGGAGGTGCTGACGACGGGACCTAGTCCCTTCGTCCCGACGATGCGGTTCCGTTCCACGCCCTTCGCCGTCAGCCAGCGCGTGACGGTCTCGACGCGCCGCTGGCTGAGGCGGACGTTGTAGTCCAGGCTACCGGCGGTATCCGTCGTCCCCTCCAGGTCGATCGTCATGGTCGGATGCTCTCGGAGTTCCTTCACGATCGTCCCCAGGGCGGCCTCGGAGCCGGGCTCCAGGTCGGCGCGATCGAAGCCGAACGGCACGTGAATGACACCGATCAGCGTGCGCCCGCGGGCCACCCGGTCCGGAGCGGTCGCGGTCGGGCGCATCTGGGCGGGCGCGGGCCGTGTGGGTACCGCGGTGGGTGCCTGCGGCAGGGCCGTACGCACCACGTCGCGCGTTTCCAGGGTCGCCATACGGACCTCGACACGGTCGATCCGCTCGCCATGCTCGCGCACATCCTTCTCCACCTTGCCGAATCGGGTATCGACCTCCACCCGCTGCTTGGCAAAGAGGTCCTCGGTCCAGTCAACTGTGGCACAGCCCGCGCCAAAGAGGGCCAGGGCGGCCATGAGAACCCCGAGCCGCGTCCCGCGCATCATGGGTTTCCCTCCAATGGCAGAAACCTACCGCCAAGAGCCCAGGACCCCAAAGTTTTTGTTCGAGCCCGGGCTTCGCCCCCATTAGCCTCCGCCCCCCCCTGCGAACACGCCGACGATCGCCCCAGATGCGAGACGCGTTCCGCTGCGGCGGGTAGGAAGCCTGTGGCATGTGAGACCTTTCAAGGCCATGGCGACGGTATGTGACAGAGCACACGAAGCGAGACGATCCAGCGTATTAGGTCACGTTGGCTCTGATATTGGGTGAGATGCGGAACGTCCGACTACCACCGGCGAACGGGACTACTTCGCGCTGGCACCGTCGCCACGGGAAGCAGTGCTCGGTGATCTATCACGCCTCCAAGTCCCGACGGGGTGCCTGCCTTCCTTCGACACCCCAGGACCACCTGTGCCCGAATTCCCTCGGGTCGGATTTCCGCCGCCGTGTTGGGGGCGTTCCACAAGACCCAGGCTCTTGGCGCCGGCCGTCGCGGCCGAGGCCGGCAGGCACAGCGCGAGAACTCCCGCGGCCCTTCGTCTGAGTCGCGTGCGTGGTCTCCTCACCCGCTTCGGTCGCCGTGATAGCGGGAAGCGTCGCGGGACGCGTCGCGTTGACGGGCTCGTACGTCATTGGCCGCGCGACGTCGTCGGTAGCGGTCCCGCGCCTCGAGGACCGCCACCACGGCGATGATGCCCAGCCAACAGACGATCATCAGCACCAGCAGAGTGACGAGCGTACTCAGGATGCCCGCGGGGCTCTGACGGGGCACCTCGTACCCTCCGACGCCGAGGACGCCGATCATCGCCGCACCGCCGTCCGGGTCACTTCAGCAGCTCCGCCGGGGGTACGCCGAGCGCCTTGGCGACCTCCCGCAGCGTGCTCAGCCGTGCCACGGCGGTCGCGGTTCACTTCCCCTTCGGCCCGCGCGGGTCCACGATATCAGGGGGCAAGTGAAGGCAAATTCCATTCCGGCTCCTGCGACGACGTGGACTGAGGACGCAGTGCCGAAACGCGAGAAGCAGCTCTTCATGCCAGTCCCCTTGATCCGTCGTCCTCCTTCAACTGCTAGCCGCACGAGGGCCGAGGGCCAGCGTGACGAGATGGTCCAGTTCACTCCAAACGAACGGCTTGTGCAGATAACCGAAGGCCCCCTCGATGAACGCCTCGACCTCCCTCGGAGTGCCGCCATCGCCGCCCGTCATCATGCGGACTGGCGCCGTCACGCCGAGATCGCGGACGCGCTTCAGGAGATCGAGGCCGGCGGCCTGTTGCACGTGCCAGTAGTCGATCACCGGCAAGACAATGTCCAGCAGAATCAGGTCGAACTGCTCCTGCAATAGCAGGATGA
>DASRIY010000268.1:0-2843 GCA_035649755.1 Candidatus Methylomirabilota bacterium | reverse complement strand
GGGCTGCCCCGTTCGATGGTTCCAGGAGTCGCGGCTGTTCATGTGTCCTTGCCACGGCGGCGTCTACTACGAGGACGGCTCGCGCGCGTCCGGGCCGCCGCCCCGAGGGCTGTTCGAGTACGAGTACGAGATCCGACAAGGGCAGCTCTGGGTGCGCGGGGGACAGCTTCCGACCCTGGCGGGGCCGGTGTGATGGCCAAGATCACCGCCGCGCTGCGCTCGGTCGCCGAGTGGCTCGAAGCCCGAACGGGGCTCGTCGGCGCGCTCACGCCCGCCGCCACCCATCCGGTACCACGGAGAACCGCGAGCTGGTGGTACGTGTTCGGGAGCGCGACGCTCACGCTCTTCGTGCTCCAGATCGCCACCGGCATCTGCCTGGCGCTCGTCTACGTCCCCTCCGCCGACCAGGCGTATCAGAGCCTCCAGTACCTGAACGATTCCGCCGCGTTCGGGGCGTTTCTCCGCGCCGTCCACTTCTGGGGCTCGAACGCGATGGTGGCCGTGATGACCTTGCACCTCCTGCAGGTCTTTCTGTTCGGCGCCTATAAATATCCGCGCGAGATGACGTGGATCGCCGGCGTGTTCATGCTCCTGTGCACCCTCGGGATGGCGTTCACCGGCCAAATCCTGAGGTGGGACCAGGATGCCTACTGGGGGCTCGGAATCGGGGCGTCGATCGCCGCGCGCGCACCGGTCGTCGGCGACCTGCTCGTGCACGTGATGCTGGGCGGGCCGATCATCGCGGGCCGGACGCTCTCGCGGTTCTTCGCGCTGCACGTGTTCGCGATCCCGGGGATCCTCATCGCGCTGACCGCACTGCACGTTTGGCTCGTGCTGAGACTCGGCGTCAACGAGTGGCCGATGCCGGGACGCCTGGTCGACCGCGAGACGTACCGCGCCAGTTACGAGGCCGAGGTGCACCGGGACGGTGTGCCGTTCTTTCCCGTGGCGGCACGGAAAGACATGGTGGCGGCGGGCGTCGTGATTCTCGCGGTGCTCGCCTGCGCCGCGATCTTCGGCCCCAACGGGCCGCATGGCGTGCCCGACCCGACGATCACGGATGCCTCGCCGCGGCCCGACTTCTATTTCCTTTCGCTCTTCGCGCTGCTGGCGCTGCTGCCGCCGTGGACGGAGACGGCGATCCTGCTGGTAGGGATGCCGATTGCGATTCTCCTGCTGTTCGCGGTTCCGTTGCTCTCGCCCACCGGCGAGAAGAGCTGGCGGCGGCGGCCGCTTGCCGTTCTGAGCGCGCTCCTGATCGTCCTGGTCGTGACGACGCTCGCGACGCTCGGCGTCGTGTCGCCTTGGTCGCCGGTGATGGACGCCTCGACGAAGCTCGCCACGCCGGTGGCGTATGTGCAAGGGCGCTCACCGCTCGAGCTACAAGGCGCGCTCGTGGTCCAGAGCAAGCAGTGCCGGAACTGCCACAGCCTCGGTGGTGAAGGCGGAGCGCGCGGCCCGGCGCTCGACGGCGTCGCGACGCGCCTCACACGCGATCAGCTGATCCGGCAGGTTCTGCAGGGCGACGGCAACATGCCAGCCTACGGCAAGAATCTCACGCCGGCCGAGGTGAACGCCCTCGTCGCGTTTCTCGCGACGCTACGACCGGCCAATCAACCGCCCGCGCGTACGCCCGTGGCGATGCGCCCGCCGGCGCGCGCGGAGTAATGCCTCACGCCGACACGTGGCCGACCCTGGCCGCGCTGCTCGCCGCGGCCGCGGTCTACGCGCGCGGCTGGAGGGCGCTGTCCTCGCGGATGCCGGCGCGCTTCGGCAAGGGCCGCCTCGCAGCGTTCCTCGGCGGACTCGCGGTGATTGCGGTCGCGCTGGCGTCACCGCTCGACACGCTCGCCGGCGGCCGCCTGTCGGCGCACATGGTGCAGCACCAGCTGCTGATGATGCTGGCGCCCCCGCTGCTCTGGCTCGGCGCGCCGATCGCGCCGATCCTGCGCGGGCTCCCGCGCCCGATCCGCCGTACGGTGGCGGCCGCGCTGGCGTCGCGCGTTCTCCGGCCAACGGTGCATATCATTGCGCAGCCCGCGTTCGGTTGGATCTCGTTCGCGCTCGCGTTCTGGATATGGCACGCGGCGCCGCTCTATCAGCTGGCGCTCCGGTCGCATGCGTGGCACCACGTCGAGCACGCCTGCTTCGTCGCGACCGCCGTGCTGTTCTGGCGGCCGGTGATCCATGCCTGGCCCGACCGAGCGGCATGGCCGCGGTGGACGATGATTCCCTACCTGCTTCTCGCCGACCTGCAAAACACGATTCTCGCGGCCATCCTGACGTTTGCCGACCGCCTGGTCTATCCCGCGTACGCGTCCGTCACGGTGGGTCGCCTGTCAGCGCTCGACGATCAGGCGATGGCGGGCGTCATTATGTGGGTGCCCGGGTCGGTCGTCTTTCTGGTGGCCGCAATATGGCTCGCGATCGAGACGCTCGGTGGAGCGAACGTCGCTCGCGGCGTGGCGTCGTCCGATTCTTACGGTTTCGGGGCCCGCCGGGCGTCATGAAAGTAGGAAGGCACGGCGTCTAGTGGCGCTCTTCGTCGCGGGCCTCTCGCACAGGAACGCTCTGGTAGCGCTGCGGGAGCAGCTCGCAATCGACGAGGACAAGCTGCGTGAGCTGCTCCGCGACATCGCCGCGACCGGCGTGGTCCGTGAGGTCCTCATCCTCTCGACGTGCAACCGGGTCGAGGTCTATGTCGTCGCCGACATGCCGGGCGAGGCGCGCGCTGCCACGTTCCGGCAGCTCTGCCGCCACCGCGGCGTGGAATTGAGCTCCGTGGAGCCGATCATCTATACGCATGCCGAGGGCGAGGCCATCCGCCACACGTTTCGCGTCGC
>DASRIY010000267.1:0-3363 GCA_035649755.1 Candidatus Methylomirabilota bacterium | reverse complement strand
GCCGCTGCTCATCGGCGAGGATCCACGGATGGTCGGCAAACTGTGGGACAAGATGTTCCGCGCCGACCGCGGCATCCGCCGCGTGGGGCTGGCCGGTTACGGCGTGGCCGCGCTCGACATCGCGCTGTGGGATCTCGTCGGCAAGATCGCTGGCCAGCCGCTGTTCCGTATGTGGGGCGCGGTGACGGATCGGGTTGAGGCATACGGCAGCGGTGGCTGGGCCAACTACGCCGTCGACGACATCATCGCCGAGGGACGCTTCTACGTTGGCCACGGCTGCCGCTACTACAAAATGAAGATCCACGACCCGGACCCGCGAAAGAATGTGGCGCGCGTGGAGGCCGTCAAGAAGGCGCTGGGCGACGGCGTGCAGCTGATGGTCGACGTCAACCAGAAGCTCGACGTGCTCACCACCATCAAGCAGGCCCAGATGCTCGAGCACCTCGACCTCGTTTGGTACGAGGAACCCGTGCTCGCCGACGACTATGCGGGCCTGGCCGAGGTGGCGCGCTCCATCAAGACGCCGGTCGCCACGGGGGAGAACCATTACACCCGCTTCGAGTTCAAGGAGCTGTGCGAGCGGCGCGCCGCGCGCTATCTCATGCCCGATATCTGCCGGGCGAACGGGTTCAGCGAAACGCTGAAGATCGGCCACCTCGCCGCCGCCCATGGCCTGATGGTCTCGCCGCACGTCGTGCACGAGATCTCGCTGCAGGTCGCCGCCGCGCTGCCCAACGCGTTCCTGGTCGAGTACATGAACTGGGCACCCGACGATCTCTTCATCGATCTCCCGAAGTGCGAGAACGGCTGGTTCCGGGTGCCCGAGCGCCCGGGCCACGGTCTGATGCTGACCCCGGACGCGCTCAAGAAGTACAAGGCCAGCTGAGCCGGCGGCGCCGTTGGCTCTTACGCCCTGAGCTGACGCCAGAGCCGCTCGGCCATCACGCCGACCGCCCGCTCCACCGCCTCCGCGGCGTCGAGGATCATGTCCTCGCGGAAGCGACGGCCGACGATCTGGACGCCGACCGGCTGGCCTCCGTTTTCGTTCGTGGGCACGATGGCGGCGGGCAGGCCCATGAAGTTCATCGCGTAGCTGTAGAGCGCGCTGCCCAGCACCTCGCGCACGCCCTCAGCGCCCTGCTCGTCGCGGTTCCAGGTGAAGATCGGTGCGGGCAGGAACGGGGTGAGCACCAGGGGATAGTCGGCCAGGAACGTGGTCCACGCGCGGATGAAGCGATTGCGGTCGGCGATCGCCTTGAGGAACTCGATACCTTCGAACGGCTGGAAGTAACGGTAGTACTCGTCGAAGATCGCGACGACGGTCTTCGAGCCGTACTTGCGCACGTCGGCGTCCATCAGCGCCTTGGCCTCGCCGAAGAGGCAGCGCGCGCCCGTGACCGCGGCCTCCTTGAGGAGCGGCGGCTCGACCTCGCGCACTTCGTAGCCGGCGCCGGCCAGCGCGGCGCGCGCGGTGTCGAGCGCCTTGGCGACCGCGAGGTGCAGGGGAAAGTCGAAGGTGTTTCGCGTGAAGGCGACCTTGATGGGTCTCGCCTCGGGTGTTCCGTCGAACGGCATCGGCACCTGCCATGGATCGCGCGGGTCGTAGCCGACGAGCGAGCGCATGGCCAGGCGCACGTCGCGCACCTCGCGGCAGATCACGCCCTGTACCGACATCACCTGCGCCAGCATGCCGCGCTCGACAGCGGCCGACGGGTTGTACGCCGGCACGCGGCCGAGCCCCGGCTTCACCGTGGCCGCGCCACAGGCGTAGGCGGGGAATCGGAGCGAGCCGCCGATGTCGTTGCCATGCGCGATCGGGCCGTAGCCCATCATCACGCCCGCTGCCGCGCCGCCCGAAGAGCCGCCGGCCGAGGCGGTGTCGTTCCAGGGATTGAAGGTGCGGCCGTGCAGCTCGTTCACCGTCGTCCCGCGGAAGGAGAACTCCGGCGTGTTGGTGCGCCCGATAATGATGGCGCCGGCCCGGCGGAGGTTTCGCACCACGGGCGCATCGTCCGGCGCGATGACGTTCTTGAAGGCGACGACGCCGTTTGGCGTCGCGCGCCCCTTCTGATCCACGTTCTCCTTGATCGTGACCGGCACGCCGTGCAGCGGCCCGATCGCGCCGCCGCCGCTCATCGCTTTGTCGTGCGCCTCGGCCTCGCGCAGCGCGGCGTCGCCGAGATCGTCCACGACCGCGTTGATCTTGCCGTTGGTGGCGCGCATGCGGGTCACCGCGGCGCCCACGGCCTCGACGGCGGTCACCTTGCGCGCCGCGATCGCTTCGGCGAGCTCGCACGCGCTCCACTGCCACAGCGGCCTATTCGGATCGGACATCGCTCGCTCCTTCCGGCATCAGCAGATGATGCGGCACCCTAGCATGGGTTGACAGTCCGGTGAGCCCGGCGGATAGTGGGCGACGCTGGCTCATCGCTCCTTCAACCACGCGAGGTCTCCCATGGCTGACACGAACCGTCCCCGATCCGCTGAAGAAACCACTCTGCTCGAGCGCGCGCGCCGGCGCCTGCCCGGCGGCGTCCTGGGCACCTCCCGCTACGCCGACGAGGCGGCGTTCGTCGTCAAGCGCGGGCAGGGCTCGAAAATCTACGACGTGAGCGGGCGCGAGTACATCGATTACGTGCTGGCCTCCGGCCCACTCGTCCTGGGTCACGCCCATCCGGCTGTCGTGGCGGCGGTCCGCTCGCAGATCGAGGGCGGTAGCACCTACTTCATGGTCAACGAGCCGATCATCGAGCTCGCCGAGGAGATCTGCAAAGCGGTGCCCTGCGCCGAGCAGGTGCGTTTCACCTCGACGGGCTCGGAGGCGACCTTCTTCGCCCTGCGCGTGGCCCGCACTGCGCGGGGCCGCGACAAGATCCTGAAATTCGAGGGCGGCTACCACGGCGCTCACGACTACTCGATGATGAGCGCGACGCCACGCTCGCCCAAGGCCTTCCCGGCTCCCGTGCCGGACTCCTCGGGCATTCCTCACGCGCTCGAGGCCGAGGTGCTCATCGCGCCTTACAACGACCTTGCGACCGTCGAGGGGATCGTCGCGACGCACGCCGAGGAGCTCGCAGCTGTCATCATCGAACCGTTCCAGCGGCTCATTCCGCCCCAGCCCGGTTTCCTCGCCGGGCTGCGCGAGGTCACTCGACGCTACGGCGTCCTGCTCGTCTTCGATGAGGTCGTCACCGGCTTTCGCCTCGCCTACGGCGGCGCGCAGCAGTACTACGGTGTCGTCCCCGACATTGCGTGCGTGGGCAAGATCGTGGGGGGAGGGTTCCCGCTCGCCGCGGTCTGCGCCTCCGAGGAGCTGATGCGCCCCTTCGACCCTCAGCAGGACGGCAAGGGCGACTTCATCTC
>DASRIY010000266.1:0-18305 GCA_035649755.1 Candidatus Methylomirabilota bacterium | reverse complement strand
CGCGGATGACGGAGCGCCGAGCCGAGATCGCGTGAGCCCGAACGTCGCGGTCTCGGTCCTGGGGCTCGCCGGCCTCCTGCTGTTTCTGTGGCTCACGCTACCGGTCGCGCTCGGCCTCCTGATCGGCATGCTCATCGCGTTCACGGTCGAAGCGCCCTATCGGCGCCTCGCCGCCCACTGGGGCCGGCCCGCGCTCGCCGCCGCGGCGTGCACGACCGGCACCGCGATCCTCTTCTTCGTCACGATGGGATTGTTCGGCTACCTGCTGGTGAGCCGCGGCGTGGTCATGGCCGGCGCCGCCCAGGAGGCCTTCGCGCCCGGCGGCGGCGGCCGGGAATTCGTGCAGGAGATCGCCCATCGCGTCGGCATCGAGGAGCTCAGCCCCGAGAACATCACCGAGCGGATCGTGGCGGCCGCCGGAGAGATCGCCAAGTCGGTCGCCGAGATCGGCGCCCGCATCGCGAGCGCGTCGTTCCGGATTCTTCTGGCCGGCATCTTTGCGGTCATGGGCACGTACTTCGTACTGCTCCACTGGCGCGCGGCCGCCGCGCGGCTCGAGCGCCTTCTGCCGTTCGACCCGCGCCATACCCGCACCCTCCTCGAGGAATTCCAGCGGGCCGGACGCAGCGTGCTGCTCGGCACCATCCTCACCGGCCTGGCCCAGGGATGCCTCGCGGGCTTCGGCTACTGGCTCACGGGAGTTCCGCAGGCCGCGTTCTTCGGCGCGCTCACGGCCTTGGCGTCGCTCATCCCTGCCATCGGCACCACGCTCGTCTGGGTGCCGGCCGGGCTCTACCTCTTCTTCACCGGTCACCCGACCGCGGCCGTGGCCGAGCTGGTCTACGGCGCGCTGGTGGTGGTGGGCGTGTCGGACTACGTGATCCGGCCGAGCCTCGTCCGCGACGCCCACGGCACACCGGCCCTCGTGACGTTCGTGGCCCTGTTCGGCGGCGTGGAGGTCATGGGGCTCGCCGGGCTCATCGTGGGGCCCGTGGTCATGGCCCTCGCGCTCGCGATGCTGCGTATCTACCAAACCGAGCTTGAGCCGCGCCGCCGACCGATGTAGGTTGGCTCGGGTCGAAGCCGTGGTCACCCATTCTCGACTGGTCGGCCACCTGTTTCTCACGCTCGCGTCTGGCAGCGCTCGCGTCGCGCTCGTCGTCGCGGTGCTCGTGGGCGCGGCCGCCCCGCGCCTGGCTCACGCGCAGACCCAGACCGCAACGCCGCCGGCTTCCCAGACGCCGACGGCGCCGGCCGCGCCCGCCGCCGACACGCCGAAGCCGATCCCGGTCGCAGAGGTCGCGGGGCGCGCTGACGAGGTCAGCGCCTCCCTGCGGTCCGTCGAGGAGCACCTGCCACCGAGCGCGCAGATCACGAAGATCGAAGGGGAGCTGGGACCGCTCAGCGAGAAGCTCGCCGAGCGCGGCGAGCAGACCAAGCGGATCATCGACGCGAACCCCGGGCTCGGGGCGCTCGACTCCCTTACCGATTCCTGGCAGTCGGGGCGGCTCGGGCTCGTGAGCTGGATGACCACCGTCACGGACCGGGCCAACTGGCTCGAGCAGCAGCGCGCGCTGCTCGAGAAGCTGAGCGCGACGTGGACGCTGACGCGGCAGGAGCTGCGCGTCGCAAAGGTCCCGCCGGAGGTTCTCCAGCGGACCCTGGACACCGTCGGGGCGATCACGGGCGCGCAGGCGAGGGTCGAGACCCAGCGGGGCGCCACCCTGGTTCTTCAAGACAGGATCGCGCGCGAGCTGACCCGAACCGACGCCGCCCTGGCCTCGATCGGCCAGGCGCGGAAGCGCGCCGCCGATACCCTGTTCCGGAGAGACAGCCCGCCGCTCTGGCGTCTGCGCCCGCGACCGCCCGGCGAGCTGTCCGCCGCCGTCGCGAACTCGCTCGCGGAGCAGCTCGCCGCGGTGCGCACCTTCGTCAACGAGCAGCCCGAGCGGATCGCCCTTCATGCCGCGGTGCTGCTCGCCGCGGGCGCGTTCATCCTGTGGGCGCGTCGCCGCGCGCGCCGCCTGACAGCGGCCGAAGGCGTCGCGAAGTCTCTGGCCGTGGTGTTCGACCAGCCGGTCGCGGCCGCGCTCGTGCTGGGCATGCTCTCGGCGTTCTGGATCTACGCCGATCAGCCGCGCACGGCCCGACTCATCGCGGAGGTCGGCGCCTTCCCGCCGATGCTGCTGATCCTGCGCCGGATGGTCGCGCCGCCGATGCGCCCGGTGCTCTACGTCATGGCCGCGCTGTTCCTGGCCGACATCGTCCGGGACCTGGTCGTTCCGCTGTCGCTCTTCGAGCGTGTGCTCTTCCTCGCGGAGATGCTGACGGCGACCGTGATGCTGATCTGGCTCGGGCGGTCGGGACACTCCGACAGCCTGACCGTCACAACGGGATCGGCGGTCGGCCGCACGCGGCGTGTGCTGCTCGACCTGGGGCTGCTGGGATGCCTGATCGCCCTGGTGGCCGGCACGGTCGGCAACGTGAGCCTCGCCCGGCTGGTCGGGTCGGGCGTGCTCCTGAGCGGATATCTGGCGCTGGTCCTCATCGCGGGCCGGCGCCTGGCCGATGGGCTCGTGATGTTCGCCCTCCGCGTCCCTCCGCTCACGCACCTGAGAATGGTGCAGCACCACGGCGCGTACCTGGAGGAGCGCGCGACGACGCTGCTGCGCGTCGGCACGGGTATCGGGTGGATCGTCGCCACCCTCGACTACTTCGGCGCGTTGACGCCAGTCATTGCCGGTGTCCGAGGAGTGCTCGGGGCCTCCCTCACGCTGGGGGCCGTCAACCTCTCGCTCGGCGACGTCCTCGGGTTCGTCATCACCCTGTACGTCGCGTACCTCATCTCGGCGATGATCCAGTTCGTCCTCGCGGAGGACGTGTTCCCGCGCCTGAGCCTCCGGGCCGGGCTCCCCTACGCGCTCTCGAGCCTGATCAAGTACGCGATCGTCTTCGTCGGCTTCCTGCTCGGTCTCTTCGCGCTGGGCGTGAATCTCGACCGCGTGACGGTGATCGGCGGCGCCCTCGGCGTGGGCGTGGGCTTCGGCCTGCAGAACATCGTCAACAACTTCGTTTCCGGTCTGATCGTGCTCTTCGAGCGGCCGATCCGCGTGGGCGACGCCGTCCAGATCGCGGACGTGCAGGGCGAGGTGCGCCGGATCGGCATCCGATCGACCACGGTGCGCTCGTGGGAGGGCGCGGAGGTCATCGTGCCGAACTCGCAGCTGGTGGCCGACCGGGTCACGAACTGGACGCCTTTCGATCAGCGCCGGCGGATCGAGATCCGCGTGAACGTCGCCTACGGGAGCCCGCCCGACAAGGTGCTACAGGTGCTCACCGAGGTGGCGCAGGGCCATCCCGATGTAGTCACGACGCCGGCGCCGCTGGCGCTCTTCCTGGGCTTCGGTGACAGCGCGCTGCAGTTTCAGCTCTGGGCGTGGACGAACCGTCTCGACCGCTTCGGCGTGATCAAGAGCGAGCTCGGCGTCGCCATCTACGGCGCGTTCCGCGAGGCCGGCTTCTCGATCCCCTTCCCGCAGCAAGAGATCCGGATCCACCCCAATCCGTCTGCGCCGCCGCAGTCGTAGGCGGTTCGACGGACGCTAGCTGGAGCAGGTGCCGAACATCACGAATCCGCCGTTGCGCACGAGCACGACGCTCGACATGGCGCCGGAATCCTCCACGATGGCCACGTTCCAGCTCCCGCCGGACTCCGACCCGGCGAGCAGCAGGCGGCCGCCCTCGCGCTCGACCGAGGTGATCTTGACGGTGCGCCCGGTCGCGGCGCCGCTGATGACCTTCTGGTCGACGTCGACGTTGAGGACCGGTGGCAGGTTGATCGTCGCCGCGGTGCCGCGGACGCACACGGACGGGTCGCTGCACACCATGACGGTGCTGATCGCGCATTGCATGGCCTTCGTGCCGTCGTACGGTGGCGCGGCACCGGCGCTGATGGCCGTCACCAGCACGACGACGACCAGTCCGATTCGCGTCGCGAGGACAGGCCTCGCAGCGTAGCTGCGATCACGACCGACGCGCCTCACCATACGCGGAGGCCCGGCGTGTTGAGCGGGGTCGTGGTGATGAGATGGAAGAGCGTCGGTCCGTACGCGATCACCAGCAGGATCGCCGAGGCGACGAGCCAGGGCTTCCAGCGATCGAGAAACGCGGGCGCGTGATCCGGCCCCGAGACTGCCTCGGCGAACTCGACAGCGGGCTCTTGCACCCGGCGCGAGACGGTCACGGTCAGCACCATGTTCAGGAAATAGAGCAACGCGCTCAGGAACACGATGGCCCCGCCGATCCCGACCAGCGGCAGGAGCGCCTTCCACTCCGGCTGCATGTACGACACGTGGCCGATCATGGTTCGCCGCGGCATGCCGCGCAGCCCGAGCTCGTGGAGCGTGGGCGAGAAGATGAGCATCCCGCCGAACCACAGCCAGACCTGAGCCAGCGCGAGCCCCCGGCTCCACAGGGCCCGGCCGGCGAGGTGCGGCACCAGCCAGTAGGTGATGCCCATGAACGTGAGCGTGACCGCGGTGCCGACCGTGAGGTGCAGGTGCCCGACGATGTAGGCCGTGTTGTGCACGACCATGTTCACGTTGAACGAGGCATTGATGAGGCCGCCGATGCCGCCGAAGGCGAAGAGGATCATCGCCAGCACCTGCGCCGCCAGCGACGGGTCGGACCAGGGGATCTTGACGAACCAGTTGATCCAGCCGGCGCCGCCGCGCGCGCGGCCGCCGGTCTCGAGCGAGGCGACCACGTTGAAGAACGTGAGCAGGCTCGGGAAGAAGACCGCGAATGTGAACAACGCGTGCAGGAGCTTCCAGCCCTGGTGGATCCCGGGGTCCGTGTACTGATGATGGATGCCGATGGGCGTCGACAGCACCAGGAACAGGATGAACGACGTCCGCGCCATCGGATCGCTGAAGAGCTTGCCGCCCGCCTGGCGCGGCACCAGCGTGTACCACGAGACGTACGCGGGCAGGAGCCAGAAGTAGACGATCGGATGCCCGGTGAACCAGAAGAGCGTCCGCGCCAGCAAGGCGTCGGTACCGTTCACGAGCCCGAGCGACCACGGCAGGATCATGAACACCATCTCGGCCGCGAGGCCCAGCGACGCGATCGTCCACATGACGAACGTGACGAGCGACATGAACGCCGCCAGCGGCGTCGTCACGCCGGGGTTTCGCGCGCGCCAGGCGCGCCAGGTCACGACGAGGTTCAGCGTGACCAGCCACGTCCCCGCGACCACGAGCGTGAGTCCGAGATAGAAAGCCCAGTTGGCCTTCAGCGGCGGGTAGAAGGTGAACATCACGGTCGCCGCGTTGGCGACCAGCGGAATCCCCGCCAGCACGAGACCGGCCACCATCATCCAGAACGTCCACCAGGCCAGGCGCGGCCGCTCCAGCGGCGTCCCGAGCGCGCGGCTGAAGATGAACGGCAGAAATCCGCAGATGAAGAACGTCGTGAACACCAGCGCGTTCAGCACGCCGTGAATGGAGAGGCTGTGGTAGTGCGACCGGATCACGGGCGCCAGCGACGGATAAATCTCGACGCCGGCGTATTCGAGCGCCTGGAAGATGCCGGTCGTCACGCCGCCGAACAGCGCCACGAGCGCGACGAGGATGTTGGCGGCCGCCAGGCGGCGCTCCAGAGCGGTCATCGCTTCGCCTCCACGATGATCTTGCCGGCCATGGTGTGGTGGGCCACGCCGCAGTACTCGTGGCAGATGAGCGGATACTCCCCGGGCGTGTTGAAGCGCGCCTGGGCGTGCGAGATCTGCCCGGGCAGCAGCATGACGTTGATGTTGTGCCGGGGCACCAGAAGCCCATGCACGAGGTCTTTGCTGGTCGCCCAGAAGTGCACCGTCGAGCCCGCCGGCACGCGGATCTCGTTGGGCGCGAACGACCAGATCTGCCCGGTCAGCCGCACCTCGTACTGGCCCGGCGCGATCTCGGTCACGCCGGTCTCCTTGAACAGCGGGTGCTCGGCGACCTTTGTCGAGTCGATCCGTCCGCGATCACCCACCAGGGTGATGCCGGCGCCCAGCGCCGTCACCGCCAGCGCGGTGAGCATGCTGATCGGCAGCGCGATGCTCGGCAGGATCCAGGCGAGCTCCCAGAGGTAGACCGTCGACGTGCGGCGCGTCGGCATGGGTCAGCTCCTCCAGATCCTGAGATAGGTGTTCGTCCAGAACACCGCCAGCACGAGCAGGTAGATGAGAATGAGGAGCAGCGCGCCCCAGGGCTTGGGCTCGTCGTCGTGCACGGGATCGTCCACGGTCGGCCTCCTTCGGGCTCGCGCAACTTTATCAGGATCCGGCGCTTCACACGCCCGTTTTGGAGCTCTCGCCCCGGCCGGCGCGGTCGCCCAAGGACAGCGCCACCAGCCGCGCGACGGTGATTCCGATGTAGAGCTGACCGGTCACGGCCTCCAGCGCGGCGAGCGTGCCGGCGAGCGCGGTCTGTGGCGTCACGTCGCCGTAGCCGAGCGTCGCCAGCGTGACGAACGAGAAATAGCGATAGCGCACCGTGCCCGGTGTCGCCCAGGCCGTGTCGGCGGGAAAGCGGAGCGAGCCGGGGACGACGAAGTCGAGCGTCTCGAAGAGGCTCGCCCACGCCAGCCCGATCAGCAGGTACACGCAGATTGCGCCGATGATCCGGTCGCTCACCGACCGGTCGGGCCGCATCACCGACGCGTACGCGAGCCAGACCACGACCCCGGCGAAGACGGCGACCAGGATGCTCACGATGACCGGGAGATTCCGGAGTCGCACGAAGTGGTCCACCGCCGTCACGAAGATCGCGCTCGAGGCCAGCGCGATCGGGACGAGACGGCTCTGCCCGGGGACGCGCAGCTCGAGGAGCGTGATGACGAGCGCCCCTGCGAGAAGGACGAACTCGAGGAAACGCACCGGGCCCGACGCCGGCAGCGCCGCCGTTCCGACGATGAAGAGGACCAGCGAACACAGCAGCAGGCGGAAGCGGCCGGGCGCGAGCACGTGGCTCAGCGGCGGCATGCTCCGAGATTCGGGGCCGCCGCTGCGCCCTGGCTATGAGACCAAGGTCGCAGCCCGACGCTGCTCACTGGCCTCCTGGAAGACCTCGTCCCTGAGGGGATCGAGTAGGATGGGCCGGGCACGTCCATGCGCATTCTTGTCGTCGAGGACGACCGGAAGGTCTCGAGCTTCATCCGGCAGGGGCTCGAGGAAGAGGGGCACGCGGTGGAGACCGCTGCCGATGGCGTGGTCGCGCTCGACCTGCTCCTCGAGGGTGAGCCTTACGACCTGATCGTGCTCGACGTCCTGCTGCCGGGCCGCGACGGCTTCGGGGTCCTCAGGGCCGCGCGCAAAGGCGGCGTCCGAGCGCCGGTCCTCATGCTCACCGCCCGGGACACCGTGGCTGACAAGGTGACCGGGCTGGATCTCGGCGCCGACGACTATCTCGTCAAGCCGTTCGCCTTCGAGGAGCTCCTCGCCCGCGTCCGCGCCCTCTTGCGGCGTGGCTCGGAGCCGCGCGCTCCCGTGCTCCGGGTGGCCGATCTGACTCTCGATCCCGCCACGCGCAAGGTCGCGCGGGGCGAGCGGCAGATCGAGCTCACCACCCGCGAGTGGGCGCTGCTCGAGTACTTCATACGGAACGCCGGGCGCGTTCTCACGCGCCCGATGCTCGTACAGCACGTCTGGGGGCACGACTTCGACCCGGAGAGCAACATCGTCGACGTGTACGTCGGCTACCTCCGGCGTAAGGTCGACGGGCCGCACGAGCGGAAGCTGTTCCACACCGTTCGCGGGGCCGGCTATGTCTTGAAGGACCACGCCTGATGTTCCGGCGGCTCTCGATTCGCGCTCGGCTCACGCTCTGGTACACGGGCGTCGTCGTGGTCATCCTGCTCCTGGTCGGCGTGGCCTCGTACTCGCTCCTGCGCTGGCACCTCTTCAACGATGTCGACGCCTCGCTGTTCACCGTGGCCAGGGCCCTGCAGGACGTGCCCCCGGCCGACCCGACCTCGCCATTCCCGCCCGATCTCGAACCGCTGGTGCGCGGGCTCCTCGGACCGGAGTTCGCCGACGTTCTCTTGCAGCTCCTGGATCCGCAGGGGCGCCTGCGCTCCCGGGCGCCGCGCCCGGCCCTGCCGCTCTCGCGCGAGGCGCTCGGCAATGCGCTCCGCGGCGTACCCACGCTGGAGACCGTCGAGCTCACCCCGGGCGAGCCGGGCCGCCTGGTCACGATGCCCGTCATACGCGGCGGCCAAGTCGCGGACCTGGTCCAGGTGGCGATCTCGCTGCGGCGAACGCGCCAGACCCTCGCCCGCTACGTGGAAACCTTGCTGGTGCTCATCCCCCTGGGCGTGACGCTCCTGGCCGCCGGCGGCTGGGGTCTGGCCCGTCGCGCGCTCCGGCCGGTAGACCGGATGTCGCAGAGCGCGCTGCGGATCAGCGCCGAGGATCTGAGCCGGCGGCTCGAGCGGCGCGGCACCGGAGACGAGATCGATCGGCTGGCCGATACGCTCAACGCGATGCTCGCCCGTCTGCAGGCGGCGTTCGGCGAGATGCAGCGCTTCGCCGCCGACGCCGCGCACGAGCTACGCACACCGCTCACGGCCCTCAAGGGAGGCATCGAGGTCGCGCTCCGCGCCGAGCGCCCACCCGAGGAGTATCGGCGCGTCCTCGCGTCGAGCATCGAGGAGGTCGACCAGCTCATTCGCCTCGCCGAGGATCTACTGTTGCTCTCGCGGTCGAGCGCGGGCTTCACCGCGGTGCGGCGCTCGGTGGATCTCGAGCCGCTCTGCCTCGAGGCGTTCGAGGTCGGCGTGCGCCTCGCCAAGGCCAAGGGCGTGATGGTGCGCATGGGCGCGACGACGCCCGTGGTGGTGCAGGGCGACGCGGCCGCCCTTCGGCGCGCCCTTCGGAACCTCGTCGACAACGCGGTCAAGTACACACCGGCCGGCGGGAGCGTGGTGATCTCGCTGGAGCGGACGCCGGAGGGCGCGGCGCTCGTCGTCGAGGACACCGGCATTGGGATCGCGGCCGCCGACGTCCAGCGAGTCTTCGAGCCCTTCGTGCGGCTCGACGCCGGGCGGAGCCGCGATACCGGCGGTAGCGGGCTCGGTCTCGCCATCGCCCGCTCGATCGCGCTCGCTCACGGCGGCACGCTCGAAGTCGAAAGCCGCCCGGGCGCCGGCAGCCGCTTCACGACTCGCCTTCCGGTAGCGTAAATTCCGGCCCGCCGCCGGCCGGCGCGTCTAAGAGCTTTCTCATTCCGGTCTCACGGCCGCCTTATTTCCTACTGCTAGGCTCCCCTTCGGAGCTTATCCATTCGTAGTCTTCCATCGACGAGGAGATCAACGATGCCATTCATTCGCAGGTCTCGACACTTCCTTACGCCCGTCGTCATGCTGGTCGCTGCCGCTGGTCTCGTGGGGCTCTGGCCCCACCTCGGCTTCACGAAAGCGTCCAAGGCCCCGCTCTGGACCGAGCAGCCGGCCGCGCAGAGCGCCACGACTCAGGCGCCGGACTGGGTGCGTCTGAGCAAGGAGGCCAAGCCCGCGGTCGTCAACATCAGCACCAAGCGCAACGCTGAGGGCCCGGCGACGCCGGAGCTCAAGGGCCGCCGGGGCGAGCGCTCGCCCGAGGACTTCTTCCGGCGCTTCTTCGAGGAGACTCCGCGGCGCCCCGTGCGGGCCTCGGGATCGGGCTTCGTCCTGAGCCCGGATGGGCACATCGTGACCAACAACCACGTTGTCGAGGACGCGACCGAGATCCAGGTGAAGCTCGCCGACGGCCGCGAGCTGGCTGCCAAGGTCGTGGGGCGCGATCCCAAGACTGACCTGGCCCTCCTGAAGGTGGAGGCCACTGGCTTGCCGGTCATTCCGCTCGGCGATTCGGCGGCGCTCCAGGTGGGCGAGCCGGTGATGGCCATCGGCAACCCGTTCGGCCTCGAGCAGACTGTCACCACCGGGATCGTGAGCGCGACCGGCCGAGTGATCGGAAGCGGGCCGTACGACAACTTCATCCAGACCGACGCGTCCATCAACCCGGGGAACAGCGGCGGTCCGCTGATCAACGGACGGGGCGAGGTCGTCGGCATCAATACCGCCATTTTCAGCCAGAGCGGTGGCTCGGTCGGCATCGGCTTCGCGGTGCCGTCGAGTCTGGCCAAAGTCGTGCTCACGCAGCTGGCCGAGCACGGCACGGTCGAGCGCGGCTGGCTCGGTGTGTCGATCCAGCCAATGACCAGGGAGCTCGCCAGGGCTTTCAAGCGCAGCGACGCCAGCGGCGCGCTGGTCTCGGCCGTGATCGAGGGCTCTCCGGCGGAGAAGGCCGGCGTGAAGGCCGGCGACGTGATCGTCGAGTTCGACGCGAAGAAGGTCGCCAAGTCCGAAGACCTGCCGCGTCTCGTCGCCGACGTGCATGTCGGGAACGAGGTGCCGATGGTCGTGGTCCGCGAGGGCAAGAACGTGCGGCTCACCGCCAAGATCGCCCGGCTCGTGGAAGAGGCGCCGTCGAGGATCGCCGCGACCGAGGGCAAAGGCCAGCTGGGCCTCTCGGCGCAGCCCGTCACGCCGCCGGTGGCCCGTGAGCTCGGTCTCAAGGTGAAAGAGGGCGTGCTGGTGCGTGACGTCGTCGAGGGCGGGCGCGCCTACGAGGCCGGGATCCGCGCCGGCGACGTGATCGTCGAGATCGATCGCCAGCCAGTCCGTACCGTGGAGGATCTCAAGATCCGCGTGGACAAGCAGGCCAAGGGTGAGCCGATCGTGATGCTCGTGAATCGCGAGGGGCGCACGATGTACGTGGCCGTTTCTGCGTAGGTAGGTCCCCGCGCCCCGGCGCCCGTCCAGGCCGGGGCGCGGGGACGGCCCTCACCGTCTCCGCTGGGCGCGGTCGACCGCGAGCCGTCCCTGGCGCGCGAAGTCGATGGTGTCGCCGAAAATCCTCGCGAGCTCCTGGCGCGTGGGCGGCGTCAAGCTACCATGCCTGTCGTCATGATTCGATCCGCTCGCCTGAGCACCAGGCATGAGACCTAGGTCGCACCTTTACCCTCCTTGCTCCGGGGCTATAATCGCGTACTCCTGGGGAGGTATCTGATGACGTCACGACTCGCACGCAGGCTCCGCCGTCCTTTGGACCATTGCCTGGTCGGCGCCGCTCTGCTTGTTGCCTTTACCGCCTGTGAGCGCGGCGACGCCAAGGCGTCGAAGCAGGCGGAGGCGCCGATCCCGACCGTCCTGGTCGTCGAGGTGCCGCAGCGGACCGTTCAGGTCGCCGCCGACTTCGTGGCGCGCACGGAGGCAGTGCCCACCGTCGAGATCCGGGCTCGTATCTCCGGCGTGCTGGAGCACGTCCGGTTCCGGGAGGGCTCCGAGGTCAAAAAGGGCCAGGTCCTGTTCGTGATCCAGCAGGCCGAGTACAGTGCCGCGCTCCAGTCGGCGCGCGCCCAGCTCGCCAAGGCCGAGGCTGACCTGCTCCGCGCGAAGGATACGTCCGTCGTGGAGCGCCAGCGCGCTCAGCTCGATCAGGCGAAGGCCGATCTCGGAAAGAACCAGGCCGACGTGGCCCGCTACCGCCCCCTCGTCAAGGAGCAGGCGATCCCGCAGCAGGACCTGGACACCGCCCTCTCGCGCGAGGAGGCGGCGCGGGCGGGCGTGCAGGCCGCCGAGGCGGCGTTGAAGGACTCGGTCCTGAGCCAGCGCACCGCCATCCAGCTCGCCGAGGCGGCCGTCGAGTCCGGCAAGGCCTCCGTGACCCAGGCCGACCTCAATCTCCAATACACGACGATCGAGTCCCCGATCTCGGGAATCGTCAGCAAGCTCTCGGTCGACGTCGGCAACCTGGTCGGCAAGGGTGATCCCACGCTGCTCGCGACGGTCTCGTCGATCAACCCGATCTTCGCGGACTTCTCCCTCACCGAGGCCGACTACCTGCGCCTGGTGAAACGCATACCGACCCTGGGCCGAGGCGAGGTGGCGCGCAATCAGAGACCCACGCTCGACCTGGTCCTGGCCGACGGGAGCGTCTTTCCCCAGAAGGGCATACCGATCTTCGTCGACCGGGCCATCGATCAGAAGACCGGCACCATCCAGGTGCGAGCCGAGTTCCCCAATCCACAGTGGGTGCTCCGTCCCGGCCAGTTCGGGCGCGTGCGCGCCGTCACCGAGGAAGTGCCGAACGCGATCCTGGTGCCTCAGGTCGCCGTGCAGGAGCTGCAGGGCGCCAAGACCGTGCTCGTGGTCGGCGAGGGCGACAAGGTCGTGCAGCGCACGGTGACCCTCCGCGAGCCCTACCAGGACTTCTACATCGTCACCGCCGGGCTCAAGCCCGGCGAGCGGGTCATCGTCGAGGGCCTGCAGAAGGCGCGGCCGGGGATGCAGGTGAAGCCGGAGCTGAAAGCGGCCGGGGATGGAAAGCCGGCGCCGGCCCAGTCACCGGCGGCTCCACCGCCGGCCCCGGCGCCCGCGAGCAAGCCGAAGAGCTGAGCGGGGCGAGCCGTGGCTGAATTCTTCATTCGCCGGCCGATCGTCGCGATCGTCATCGCGATCCTCACCGTCATGCTCGGCGCCTACTCGCTCTTGCGGCTGAGCTTCGAGCAGTATCCGTTCCTGGCGCCGCCGACCATCCGCGTCACCGCCAACTACCCCGGGGCCTCGGCGGTGGCGGTGGAACAATCGGTCGCCACGCCGATCGAGCAGGAGGTCAACGGCGTCGATCGGATGATCTACATGAAGTCGTCGAACACGAGCGACGGCCGCATGCTGCTCGACGTGAACTTCGAGGTCGGCGTCGATCAGGACACCGCCAACGTGCTTACCCAGAACCGGGTCTCGTCGGCCCAGGCGCGCCTGCCGCAGGAAGTCGTCGCCCAGGGCGTCACCGTGAAGAAGCAGAGCCCCAGCATCCTCATGCTGATCTCGCTCTTCGCGCCCGGCGAGAGCTACGACGCGAACTTCCTGATCAACTACGCCTCGATCAATCTGCGCGACCAGATCCTGCGAATTCCCGGTATCGCCCAGGTCGATCTCTTCGGCGGCACCGACTACGGCCTGCGGATCTGGCTCCGGCCCGACAAGCTCGCCAAGCTCGGTCTCACGCCGTCCGACGTGATCTCGGCCATCAAGGAGCAGAACCTCCAGGCGCCGGCCGGCCGGATCGGCCAGGCGCCGACGCCGGCCGACCAGGCGTTTACGTACACGGTGAGCGTGCCCGGCCGGCTGGTGACCAGCGAGGAATTCGAGAACATCATCATCCGCGAGGCTCAGACCGGCTCGCCGGTGCGCGTCCGCGACGTCGGGCGGGCCGAGCTCGGCAGCCAGGACTACAACTCGTTCGGCCGGCTCAACGGCAAGCCTGCCGGCTCGATGGCGGTCTACCTGCTGCCGGGGGCGAACCAGCTCCAGGCGGCGGACATGATCTACAAGACCATGGCCACCGCCAAGACGCTATTCCCGCCGGACGTCGACTACACGATCGTCTACGACACCACGCCGGCGGTGAAGGCCTCGATCCACGAGATCGTGAAGACCTTCGTGGAGGCGTTGATCCTGGTCACGCTCGTCGTGTTCATCTTCCTTCAGAATCTGAGGGCGACGATCATCCCGCTGCTCACGGTGCCGGTCTCCATCGTCGGCACCTTCATCTTCTTCCCGGCGCTCGGCTTCTCGGTCAACACGCTCTCGATGTTCGGCCTCGTGCTCGCGATCGGCATCGTCGTGGACGACGCGATCGTCGTGGTCGAGGCGGTCATGCACCACATCGAGCACGGCATGAGCCCGCGCGACGCCACCTCGCAGGCCATGAAGGAGGTCTCGGCGCCGGTTATCGGCATCGCGCTGATCCTGTCGGCCGTGTTCGTGCCCGTCGCGTTCATCAAGGGCCTGACCGGCCAGATGTACCAGCAGTTCGCGCTGACCATCGCGATCTCGGTGCTGCTCTCGGCGTTCAGCGCGCTCTCGCTCTCGCCCGCTCTCGCCGCCATGCTCCTCAAGCCGGCGCGGCCGGCCCGCGGGCCGCTCGGCGCGTTCTTCCGCGGCTTCAATCGCGTGTTCGACGTGACGACGAAGGGCTATATCAGCGTCGCGCACCTGCTCATCCGGCGCGCCATCCTCACCATCGTGCTGGTAGGCGTGGTGATCGTCGGCGTCGGCCTCCTCGGACGCCAGCTGCCGGCCGGGTTCATCCCCGACGAGGACCAGGGGCTCTTCGGCGTCAACGTGCAGCTGCCGCCAGCGGCCTCGCTCGAGCGGACGAGCGCCGTGCTGCGGAAGGTCGAGGAGATTCTGTCGAAGACCGAGGGCGTCGAGTCGTACGCGACGATCGGCGGGTACGGCGCCGTCACCTCCACCTACCAGCCGAATTTCGGGAGCATCTTCGTCCGGCTCAAGCCCTGGGAAGAGCGGCACGGCGAGGCGCTGCACGTACTCGGCATCATGCGCCGGATACAGCGAGAGCTGGCGGCCATCCCGGAGGCGATCGCGTTTCCGTTCAACATCCCGACCATCTCAGGCTTCGGCGCGGCGGCCGGCTTCAACTTCCTGCTCCAGGACCGCAGCGGCACCTTGACCGTGGAGCAGCTCGGCGCCCAGACGCGCGCCTTCCTGACGGCGGCGCGCCAGCGCCGCGAGTTCGCCTCCATCTTCACCGCCTTCGATCCCACTTATCCCCAGGTGAAAGTCGAGCTCGACCGGGAGAAGGCGCGGACGCTCGGCGTGCCGATCAACGAGGTCTTCCAGGCCATGTCGGCCGCGATGGGCGGCACCTACGTGAACGACTTCAACCGGTTCGGCCGGCTGTACCGCGTGTACGTCCAGGCCGACGCCGACTACCGGCGCAAGCCCAGCGACATCGGCGATGTCTACGTTCGCAGCAAGACGACCAACATCATGATCCCGCTCTCGACGCTGGTCACGATCGGCACGATACAGGGGACGGAGCTCACGACCCGCTTCAACCTCCTGCGCTCGGTCGAGATCAACGGCGCCCCCGCGCGCGGCGTGAGCTCGGGACAGGCGCTGGCCGCGCTCGATGAGGTCTTCAAGCAGACGATGCCGAAGGAAATGGGCTTCGCCTACTCGTCCTTGTCCTACCAGGAGAAAATTGCGCCGGCGGCCGCGCCGACGTTCGTGCTGGCGATCGTGTTCGTCTTCCTCTTGCTGGCGGCGATGTACGAGAGCTGGCGCCTGCCGTGGGCCGTGCTGCTCGGCTCGCCGCTGGTCGCCCTCGGCGCCTTCTTCGGCGTCTGGCTCACCGGCTACGACAACAACGTCTACGTGCAGATCGGCCTGATCATGCTCGTCGGGCTCGCCGCCAAGAACGCGATCCTGATCGTCGAGTTCGCCAAGGCCAAGCACGAGCAAGAGGGCAAGTCGTTCGAGGAGGCCGCTCTCGAATCGGCGCGGCTCCGCTTCCGGCCGATCTTGATGACCGCGTTCGCCTTCATTCTCGGCGTCGTGCCGCTCATGCTGGCCAGCGGCGCCGGCGCCGGCGCGCAGAACGTCATGGGCACGGCAGTGTTCTGGGGCATGCTGATCGCCACCGCGCTCGGCGTGTTCCTGATTCCCGGCAACTTCGTCTTCGTGGAGGGGCTCGGACGCAAGCGAGCTCTCGCGGAGAAGCCGGCAGCTCAGCCTCAGGCGCCGGCTCAGGAGCCCGGCAGGCAGCACGCGTGAAGCGCGGCGCTCTCCTGTCGGCGGCACTGCTGCTCGCGGGCTGCGCGGTCGGGCCCGACTACAAGCGCCCGGAGCTCCAGGTCCCGCCGGAGTTTCGCGGGCAGCCGCCGGACGTTCCGGCGAGCGAGAAGTCGATCGGCGACCTGGCCTGGTGGGAAGTCTTCCAGGACCCAGTGCTCCAGGAGCTCCTGCGCACGGCGCTCGCCGCGAACTACGATCTGCGCATCGCCACGGCGCGGGTCCTCGACGCGCAGGCCCAGGTCACCATCAACCGCTCCTTCCAGTTCCCGGACGTCACCGGGAACGCGAGCGCCGCCTACAACCGGGTCGTCGGCGATCGAGCGCCGTTGCAGATCAAGTCGACCTTCACACCCATCGGCACGCTCGATCTCGCCTGGGAGCTCGATTTCTGGGGCCGTCTGCGGCGCTCCACCGAGGCGGCGCGGGACGACCTGCTCGCCACGGAAGACGCGCGGCAGTTCGTGATCTCCACGCTGATCAGCGACGTGGCGACCGCGTACTTCCAGCTCCGCGAGCTCGATCTCGAGCTGGAGATCTCGAATCGCACGCTCACCTCGCGGCAGGGCTCGCTCCGGCTCGTGCAGGCCCGGTATCAGGGCGGCGTGTCGGCCCTGATCGACGTCCGGCAGGCCGAAGTGCTGCTGTACACGGCCACCGAAACCATCCCCGACGTCGAGCGCCGCATCGCGCAGACCGAGAACCTGATCTCGCTGCTGCTCGGGCGCAATCCCGGTCCCGTGCTTCGCGGCCGTTCCACGGCCGAGACCGTGGCGCTCGCGCCTCCCAACGTGCCCCCCGGGCTGCCGTCGAGCCTGCTCGAACGGAGGCCCGACGTGCGCCAGGCCGAATACCAGCTCGCGGCCGCTACCGCGCGGATCGGCGTGGCCAAGGCCGACTACTTCCCGCGCGTCTTTCTGACCGGCTCGGCCGGCGCCGGCGGCATCAACATCGACGGGAGATGGTTCGGCCCCCAGGGCCTCTTCGCGATCGCGCCCTCGCTCACGCTACCGATCTTCAACATGGGCCGCATCGGGGCCGGCCTGGACTCGGCCCAGGCCCGCGCGCTCGAGGCGCTGGCCTCCTACGAGCAGACCGTCCAGACGGCATTCCGCGAAGCCGCCGACGCCCTCGTCGAGCACCAGAAGCGCCGGGAGTTCCGCATCCAGCAGGGGCTGCTTGTTGACTCGCTGCGCGACGCGGCGCGGCTGGCGGACATCCGCTACAAGGGCGGCGTCACCAGCTATCTCGAGGTCCTCGACACCGAGCGCCAGCTCTTCGACGCCGAGCTCGAGCATGCGAGGGCTCAGCGCGACGAGCTCCTGGCGCTCGTGCGAATCTATCGCGCGCTCGGCGGCGGCTGGGCGTCGTCCTCGTAGATCTCCACGGGTTCTAGCGTGTCGATCTACTGGCTCCTGATCGCCATGCCCGTCGCCGCGGGGCTGGAAATCCTGGGGGTTGCCGCTCCGCTCATCTTCTTCGTCGCCGCTCTCGCGATCGTGCCACTGGCGGCGCTCATCGTCCACAGCACCGAGCACCTGACTGCGTACACCGGCGCCGCGCTCGGCGGGCTACTCAACGCGACGTTCGGCAACCTGCCGGAGCTGATCATCGCCATGGTGGCGCTCCGCGCCGGGCTCATCGACATGGTGCGAGCCTCGCTGGTCGGCGCCCTGCTCGCGAACTTGCTGCTGGCGCTCGGCATCGCCTTTCTGCTCGGCGGCCTGCGTCATCGCGTCCAGGAGTACAACCCGGCCGCGGCGAGAAGCTACGCCACCATGATGCTCCTGGCCTCGCTCAGCATGGTCGTTCCGAGTGCGTTTCATCGGTTTCTCGGCGGGCCGGCCCCTCGCCACGCGGCGGCGCTCGACACCGGCGTGGTGATCGTGCTGCTGGGCGCGTATGCGCTCTATCTGGTGTTCATGCTCCGCACCCACCCGGAGCTCTTCGCCGGCGCGAAGGCCGCGGAGGCCGACCATGGCGCCCACTGGAGCCTCGCGCGGGCCATCGGAACTCTGCTGGCGGCCTCGCTCGGCGCGGCATGGATGAGCGAGATCCTGGTCGGCGCGGCGGAGGCAACCGGCCATGCCCTCGGGATGTCGCCGCTGTTCATCGGGATCGTGCTCCTCGCGGTGGTCGGCGGCGCCGCTGAGAGCGGAGCGGCAATCGCCATGGCGCGGAAGAACCAGATGGACCTCGCCGTCGGCATCGCGATGGGAAGCTGCCTGCAGATCGCGCTCTTCGTCACACCGGTCCTGGTCCTGTCGAGCCGTCTGATCGCGCCCGAGCCCCTGACACTCGGATTCAGTCGCCTCGAGATCGGCGCACTGTTCATGGGGGTGCTGATCGGCGGGACCGTCGCGGCCGACGGCCGGTCGAACTGGTACAAGGGCGTTCAGCTCATCGCCTTCTATCTCATCCTGGCGGCGATGTTCTACCTGATCCCGGCCGAGACCTCGCGGACGCTCGCGCGCTTGCCCTGACGGAGCCGGCGCGGGCGGCCGCTACTTCTTTCGCGCCGCCCGTTCCGCCTCGAGCTGGCCCTGGCGCGCGTGGTCGATGACCTCGCCGAGGATGCGCGCCAGCTCCTGCGGCGCGTGAAAGCCCATGGAGTTCTCGGC
>DASRIY010000265.1:0-2205 GCA_035649755.1 Candidatus Methylomirabilota bacterium | reverse complement strand
GCTCGTCAACTACCCGCGCTCGGTCGCCTCGGTGCGCGTCGCCTGTCTTCTCCGGGAGCGGGACGGGCAGGTGAAGGTGAGCCTGCGGGGCAAGGGCGACGTGGACGTGCAGCGCATCGCGGCGCAGTTCGGCGGTGGCGGACACGTCAACGCCGCGGGCTGCACGCTGCCCGGCCCACTGCCGGAGGCGATGCGGGTCGTTCTCGCCGCGGCCCGTCGCGCCGTCGACGAACACCCTGCATCGTGAAGGACGACGCCCTCCGGTCCGGCGTCCTGATCGTCGACAAGGGACGGGGCGTGACCTCGTTCGACGTCGTGGCCCTCGCGCGCCGTCGTCTGGGCGTGCGGCGCATCGGACACGCGGGTACGCTCGATCCTGACGCGACCGGCGTGCTGCCGATCCTGATCGGGGAAGCGACGAAGCTCACGCCGTACCTGGTCGATCACGACAAGGAGTACCTCGCGACGATCCGGCTCGGAGTGACCACGGACACATACGACGTGAGTGGCCGCGTCCTGGCCGAGAAACCCGTCCCGGAGCTCTCGGTAGCGGACCTCGAAGAGGTGTGCGGCGCATTCGTCGGGCGCATCAAGCAGGTGCCGCCCATGTATTCGGCGATTCACCACGAGGGGCGGCGACTGTACGAGCTGGCCCGCGAGGGCATCGAGGTCGAGCGCGCGCCGCGCGAGGTGGTCGTCCGGTCGATCAAGGTGGAAGCGATCGCGGGCGCGCGGGCGACCGTGCGCGTCGTCTGCGGCAAGGGGACGTACGTCCGCGTCCTGGCGGCCGACATCGGCGCCGCGCTCGGCTGCGGCGGCGCGGTCGAGGAGCTCGTGCGCTGCCGCGTCGGCTCCTTCCGTCTCGACGAGGCCGTGCCGTGGAGTGAGCTGACCACCGGGCGATCGGACCTCTGGTCGCGCGTGCGTCCGGCCGAGACGGCGCTGGCCGGGTGGGTGGCCGTCAGGCTCGATGAGCCGGGAGCCGCGGCGTTCGTCAACGGTCAGCCCGCCAGCGTCGTTCCCGCCGCGGCCGGCGGCGGCTTCGTCCGGGTTCACGGTGACTCCGGCGTCCTGCTCGGTGTCGGCGAGCTGATGGCGGCAGGGCACAGCGTCAGGCCGATTCGCGTCCTTCATGCAGATCGTCCGGGGACTCGAGTCCTACCGGCCTGAGGGCGTCGCCAGCGCTGTCGCGCTCGGCGCCTTCGACGGCATTCACCTGGGCCATCGCGCCATCCTGGGTACGGCGGTGGCGCGGGCGCGGGAGACCGGGCTCCGCGCGGTGGCGTGCACGTTCGATCGTCATCCGATGGAAGTGCTCCAGCCCGATCGCGCGCCGCTTCCCATCACGACGCTCGACGAGCGGCTCGAGCTGATCGGCGAGACCGGGATGGACACCACCGTGGTGATGGCTTTCACGAGGGCGATCGCCGCGGTCGAGGCCAAGGCGTTCGTCCAGGACGCCCTCGTGAAGACCTTGAAGGCGCGCGAGATCGTGGTCGGGTTCAATCATCGCTTCGGCCAGGGCGCCCGCGGTGACACCGAGCTCCTCCAGCAGCTCGCGGGCCCGCTGGGATTCCGTGCGCACATCGTGCCGGCCCTGATCGTCGACGGGATCACCGTGTCGTCGTCGGAGATCCGCGCGGCGCTCCAGCGGGGCGATCTCGACGCCGCCGCGCGCCTGCTCGGCCGCCACTACGGGATCCACGGGGAGGTCGTCCGCGGCGCCGAGCGCGGGCGCACGCTCGGTTTTCCGACCGCCAATGTGCGAACGGACCGGCCCCTGGGCCTTCCGGTCGGCGTTTACGTCTGCGAGATCCTCATCGGGGGGCGGCCGCATCGGGCTGTCGTCAACGTGGGCGTGCGCCCGACGTTCGGCGTCAACGAGCTGGCCGTGGAGGCGCATGTCCTCGATTTCGCGGGCGATCTCTACGGCCAGCGGGTCGGGCTGGTCTTTGTCCGACGCCTCCGGGAAGAGCGGAAGTTCCCGAGCGTCGAGGATCTGCGCCGTCAGATCGCGCTCGACGTCGCCGCCGCGCGCCAGGGGCCGCCGGGAGACCCCGGCCGGGCGTAACTTTACTTCGGCCCTCCCCCGTGATACCCTCCATCCGTATCTGCTGACAAAACAAGACGTTTTGGAACCCGCCCCGGCGTGGGAGCCAAGGCTCCCTGGGGTGTGGCGATTGGAGGGTCATCGATGCCGCTTGC
>DASRIY010000264.1:0-11116 GCA_035649755.1 Candidatus Methylomirabilota bacterium | reverse complement strand
AAAGAGCACCGGCTGTGAGAACGTGCCCGACTTCGCGCTCAGGTTGACCGGGTCCAGCGCGCCGGTGGCCTGGCCATAGCTTACCCAGTGGCCGCGCGTGGCGAGGGCGGCCAGGTTCTCCTGCGCGGCGTCGCGCCCGAGACCGTCGTAGATCACGTCGGCCCCGCGCCCGCCGGTGAGCTGCTTCGTCTTCTCAGCGAAGATGTAGCTGCGTGTCACGATCGGATGCTCGCAGCCGTTCGCCCGCGCGAGCTCCGCCTTGGCATCACTCGACACAGTCCCGATCACGCGCGCACCGAGCGCCTGGGCCCACTGGCAGAGCAGCAAACCCACGCCGCCTGCCGCCGCGTGCACCAGCACGGTGTCGCCGGGCCTGACTCGATGCAGTCGGTACAGGAGATATTCGGCCGTCATGCCCTTCAGCATGAGCGCCGCCGCCGTCTCCTCATCGACGTGGTCGGGCAGCAGAACGAGCTGCGCGGCCGGCAACGTGCGCATCGTCACGTAGGCGCCCGGCGGCGAGCAGGCATAGGCGACCCGGTCGCCCGGACTGAACCCCGGCGCATTGCTTTCGACCACGACGCCGGCTGCCTCCATGCCGATCGGCGCGGGCGGCTCGATCATGCGGTAGAGACCGGCGCGGATGTAGACGTCGATGTAGTTCACGCCGATCGCCGTCTGGCGTAGGCGCACTTCACCGCTGCGTGGTGGCAGCGCCTCGAGCCGCCGCAGCTGCAGAACTTCGGGACCGCCAAATGACATCGCGACCATCCCCTGCACGTCCGTCACCGACAGGGCAGGGGATTGTCGCCCGCCGCGTCCGAGGAACGCCGCCAGGCCCGTGAATCCCGCTTCGTAGACCTGGCCGCCGACGAGCTGCTCGAACTCGCGCTCGCGGCCGCGGGGCACGTCGAAGGTCGACTCCCAGTGCCAGAAGGTGCGGTCGCCGTCGGTCACGCGCTTGAGCTGCACCGTGGCGACGTAGTTCCGCATTGGCAAGGTGGCGTCGAGGATGCAATAGGTGGAGACGTGGTCGCGGTCGGAGAGCGCCAGCAGCTGCTCGCGGATCTGATTGCCGTCCTTGAGCGTGAAGTCGCGCACGCAGCCGACCTGGTCGGCTGGCTCGCCGCGCTCGATCGTAGAAGGTCCGACGGCGGGATGCCAAGCCGAGTGGCTGTTGAAGTCGCGCAGCACGGCCCACACGCGCTCGATCGGCGCGTCGATCACGGCGGAGCGACGGACGCGGATCATCGCGCCACGAGCTACCGCGCCACGACCTTCTTCAGCGTGTCGAAGCCCGCCTGGAACACATCCTGCCCGATCTGCTCGGCCAGCGCCTTCTCACGCTCTGGCGCGCAGTCGAACTCCGCCCACCACTCGGCAAACGTGCGGTTGCCCTCGGTGACCGGCGTCAGCTTGATGGTGGCGACGTAGTTCTCGACGCCCATCGGGCTCTCGAGGATCGAATAGCTGCACTGGTAGTCGTAGTCCGAGAGCGTCAAGAGGCGTTCGCGGATCATGCCGCCGTCGCGCAGCCTGAATTTGCGCACGCAGCCGATGCGGTCGGCCGGCTGGCCCTCCTCGATCCGCGACTCGGCGACGAACGGCGTCCACCGCGGCAGGCCGTTGAAGTCGCGCACCTGCGCCCACACGGCATCCGCGGGCGCGTCGATGACGCTCGAGGTGTAGACCTTGATCATCCCTCTTCGCCGCGCTCCACCCGCTGGATGTGCTCGCCGCGCTCCAGCAGCCCTTTGGCCGCCTGTCCGACGTCGCCGCCCTGTACGCCGATCTCGCGCAGCAGCTGATCGATGAGCGGCGCCTGGGCGCGGAAGCGCAGCGCCGAGTTCACCACGCTGTCGGCGATGTTGCCGCCGTTGCCGCCTCCGCCGCCGGTGCCGCCGCCGAGCCCGTCGACGTGCAGGATGCGAATGCCTTCGATGCGCTCCATCGGCTTGACCGACTCGCGGATGATGCCCTCCAGCTTGTCGATGAGCTGCCGCCGCATGGCCGACTGGCGCGCCTCGGGCGTGAGGAGGTTCGCCGCCGTGTTCATGAGCGTCAGCCCCTCCGCCTCGACCTCGTGGCGGATCTTCGCGGCTAGCGCCCGGATGCGGCTCGACTCCGCCTCGCCCTCGGCCTGCGCGATCTCGACGCGCTTCCTGCGCTCAGCCGTCTCGGTGTCGCGCGCGGTGAACACGCGCTCCTCCTCGGCCACCGCCTTCGCGCGCGCCTGGTCGGCAGCCGCCTGCGCTTCGGACTGGAGCTTCGACTGCTGGGCGACGGCGATGGCCCGCTGCTGCTCGGCGAGCTCGACGGTCTGGCGCCGCTCGATCTCGAGCGCCTCGATCTGGCGCTCGCGCGCGATGCGCTCCTCGTCGATTGCGCGCTCGGCGGCGATACGGGCGCGCTCCACCGCCTCGTGCGCCTGGATCTGCGCGCGCTCGGCCTCCTGATCCTTCAGCGCTTTCTCGCGCGCCACGTCGGCCCGCTGGGCCGCGCGCGTGACCTCGAGCTCGCGCTGCTGGTGCAGGCGGGCGTACTCGAGGTCGCGGTCGATGTCGAGCGCCTGGCGTTCGGTGTCCAGGTTCTTGTTGCGAATCTGGATCATGGTGTCCTGCTCGATGTCGTTGCGCTGCTTCTTGCGGGTCTCGATGGTCTCGGTGAGCCGCGTGAGACCTTCGGCGTCGAAGGCGTTCGAGGGGTTGAAGAACTCCATGGCGGTCTGGTCGAGCTGGGTCAGCGAGACCGTCTCGAGCTCGAGGCCGTTCTGCAGCAGGTCGGCGGCCACCACGGCGCGCACGCGCTTGACGTACTCGCCGCGCTTCTCGTGCATCTCCTCCATGGTCATCTCGGCGGCCACCGTGCGGAGGGCGTCGACGAACTTGCCTTCGACCAGCTCCTTCAGGAGCTCCGGCTGCACGGTGCGCTGGCCGAGCGTCTGCGCCGCGGCCGCGATCGCCTCGGGGGCCGCCTGCACCCGCACGTAGAACTCGGCGGTGACGTCCACGCGCATCCGGTCCTTGGTGATGATCGCGCGCTCGCGGCCCCGCGTGACCTCGAGACGGAGCGTGTTCATGTTCACCGGGATCACCTCGTGGATGATGGGCAGCACGAGCGCGCCGCCGTTCAGCACGACGCGCTGCCCGCCGAAGCCGGTGCGCACGAACGCCCGCTCCTTCGAGGAGCGCAGGTAGAGCCAGTTGAGGAGCCACGCGACGATCGCGACGATCGCCGCGAGGACGATGAGGGCCAGGATGAGCATTCCGACTTGGGCCCCAGTCATGACACGTTCTCCTTGCCAATGCGTTTGAACGCACGAGTGGTTTCCGTCAATGCCGTCTCGGTGGGCAGGCGCTCCATGCTGGAGGCGCCGTAGAATCCATGACAGGTCCTGGTCTTCTTCAAGACGTACGCCGCGTCGCTCGGAGTCGCGATCGGCCCGCCGTGACAGAGCACGAGAATCTCGGGGTTCACCTCGCGCGCGGCCGCCGCCCAGGCGTCGATCAGGGGAACGCACTCCGCGAGCTTCACCGCGGTATGCGCGCCGATGGCGCCGCCCGTGGTGAGCCCGAGGTGGCACACGACGATGTCGGCGCCCGCTCGCGCCATGTCGCGCGCGTTCTGCTCCGAGAACACATAGGGCGTGGTGAGCAGCTCGAGCTTGCTGGCTCGCTCGACCAGCTGGACCTCGAGGGCGTAGCCCATGCCCGTCTCCTCGAGCTGCGCCCGGATCACGCCGTCGAACAACCCCACGGTCGGGAAGTTCTGAATGCCCGAAAAGCCGAGATCACAGAGGTGCTGCAAGAACGGATCGACCAGCAGGAACGGATCAGTGCCGTTGACCCCGGCCAGCACGGGCGTGCTCGTGACCACCGGCAGCACCTCGCGCGCCATGTCGAGCACGATCTCGTTGGCGTTGCCGTAGGCCAAGAGGCCGGCCAGCGAGCCGCGTCCGGCCATGCGATAGCGCCCGGAGTTGTAGATGACGATGAGGTCGATCCCGCCGGCCTCCTCGCATTTCGCGGACAGGCCCGTGCCGGCGCCGCCGCCGATGATCGGCTCGCCGCGACTCGCCATGCCGCGCAGCCTCGTCAGGATGTCCTTACGCGCAATTCTGGCCATGGGGTCCTGATCTCGTTGAAGTTCGCGACCAGCGCGTCGGCGAACGCCGGGTCGTTGATGTGGGCCTGCACCTTCAGCAATTTCCGGTTCGTCCCAGATCGGAAGTTCGACGCGATGACGTCGAACAGCGCGCGGTTGGCCGACGGATCCCAGAATGGCCCGCCGGGCCGGTCGAGACCCGAGACGCCGCCCTCGGGGATCAAGAAACGCACCGGGCCCTCGATGCGGTTGAGCTTGTCGACGATGAACCGCCCGATGCGCGCCGCCTCGTCGGGCGTGGTCCGCATCAAGGTGACGTTCGGGTTGTGCACGTAGAGATTCCGGTCCTTGAATTGCGCCGGCACGGTAGGCCTGGCCCAGAAATTGACCATGTCCAGCGCCCCGCAGGAGCCGACGTAGGGGATCGCGCTTCGGGCGAAGACGTCCATCCGAGACGGACCCGCGGTGAGCACGCCGCCGACGATCTCGTCGGTCACCTCGGTGGTCGTGATGTCGAGCACGCCGGCGAGCAGGCCGGAGTCGGCGAGCTTCTCCATGGTCTGGCCGCCGGTGCCCGTCGCGTGGAAGACCAGGCAGTCGTACTCGCTTTCGAGCTGCCTGCACACCGCCTGGACGCACGCCGTGGTCAGGCCGAACATCGTCAGGCCGATGGCCGGCTTGCCTTGCTGCTCGACCGAAGAGGGCGGGCGCGAGAACGCGAGCATCCCCGCCAGCGCGTGCGCCGCGTTCGTGAGCACCTTCTCGGAGATTCGGTTGATCCCCGACACATCGGTGACCGAGTACATCATGCAGATGTCGGACGGTCCGACGTAGGGCCTCACGTCGCCGGAGGCCACCGTGGATACCATCACCTTGGGGACGCCGATGGGCAGGCGGCGCATCGCGCGCGTGGCGAGCGCGGTGCCGCCCGATCCGCCGGCCGAGATCAATCCGCCCAGATCGCGCCGGCGCGCGACGAACTCCTCGAACGCGACGGCCATCTCGGACACCGCGGAGCCGCGGTCACCCGTGAACACGGCGCGCTCCCCAGAGGGATGGTGCCGCGCCACCTCGCGCGGATGGATGTTGGCCGGCGATGGCTTGCCCGACGTGGCGAGGTCGACCGTCACCGTGCGCAGCCCCAGCTTCTCGAGGCAGCTCTTCAGGTAGAAGAGCTCGCGCCCCTTCGTGTCGAACGTGCCGGCGATGTAGGCCGCGCGGCCCACGGTCTGCGCCACCGGAACCTCCATGACACGGGGCTCCGGCGTTCGCGCCTCTCGGGGCTCCTCCGCCTGCACGACGTGATCCCGACTGGTCGAGCCCCATCTGGTGAAGCCGCGGACCGTGCGCTCTTCACGTGGGGCGGGCGGTTCGGCCACCACCGGATCCCCGGCGCGCTTCACGGTCAGGATCTGGATGGACGGCGGCCCTTCGTCCTCAACCGTCGGATCCGGCGCGACCTCCGTCTCCATGCGCACGCCGAGCAGGCGCTGCTGGAGCTCACGATCGGCGGCGAGCTCGGCCGCGGTCATCGAGCGCGCGATCCGCCCGTTCACCATCACGTCGACCGTGTCGGCGACGTCGATGGCGACACCGAGGTTCTGCTCGATCAGCAGCACCGAGATCTCACCCTCGGCAGCGAGCGCCTTCAGCATCGCGATCACCTGTTGCACGATGATCGGCGCCAGGCCCTCGGTCGGCTCGTCCATGACGAGCAGCTTCGGGTTGAACAGCAGTGCGCGCGCGATCGCCAGCATCTGCTGCTCGCCGCCGGAGAGCTCGGCGCCGCCGTTGCCCTTGCGCTCGGCGAGCCGCGGGAAGATCTGATAGACGCGCTCGACCGTCCACGGGCCCCGGCGCCGGGCCAGCCGCAGGTGCTCGTCCACCGACAAGGATGGCCACACCCGCCGGCCCTGTGGCACATAGCCGACGCCCTTGCCGGTGATCACATTGGGCGCCAGCCCGAGGATCTCCTCGCCGGCGAGCTTCACGCTGCCCGACGCGCGCACGAGGCCGGTCACGGCGTTGCACAGGGTCGTCTTGCCCATGCCGTTGCGGCCGACGACCGACCGCACGCCGTGGTCGAGCGCGAGCGACACGCCCTGCAGCGCGTGGGCGCGGCCGTAGTAGACGTCGAGGTTCTGGATCTCGAGGATCAGTGGACTCTCTCTCCCATGTAGATCGACTGCACCTCTACGTCGTTCTCGATTTCCACCGGACTGCCGTGCTTGAGCACGCGCGCGTTGTGTAGCACGGTGACGCGGTCGACCACACGCAGCGCGATGTCGAGGTCGTGCTCGATCAAGATGAAGCCCATGTGCGCCGGCAGCCCCCTGAGCAGCGCCACCAGCTCGGTGCGCTCGCCGGGCGAGAGGCCCGCGGCGGGCTCGTCGAACAGGATCAGGCGCGGCGCGCCGGCCAGCGCCATGCCGATCTCGAGCTGGCGCTGCTGGCCGTGCGAAAGCGACGCCACCGGGTGGTCGGCCATGTGGCTGAGCCGCACCCGCTCGAGGAGCTCGTCGGCGGGGCCGTTTCTCGACGCTCGGATGAAGCTGAAGCGACCGCGCGAGACGCCGCGCACCGCGAGGAACAGGTTGTCGCGCACCGTGAGGTCACGGAACAGGAGCGAGGACTGGTACGTACGCCGCATCCCCATACGGATGCGATCGTGGGGCGGCATGGCCGTCACGTCCTCACCGAAGAACAGTACCCGGCCGCGGGTCGCGGGGAAATCGCCGGTGACGACGTTGAACAAGGTGGTCTTGCCGGCGCCGTTGGCGCCGATCACGGCACGGCGCTCGCCCGCGGCGACCGAGAACGAGACGTTCTCGATCGCCGTGAGTGCGCCGAACACGCGGGTGACGTTCTCCAGGCGGAGCGCGTGATTGAGATGGGGGGCGTGGTTGGGGTGGGGGGCCCCGAAATGGCCCCCCCCACCCCCCAGCGCGGGTCGCGCCGCGGCGGAGCCGCGGCGGTCGTCTGTGACCGCCACTAAGAACCCTCCACTACAGGCCTCTGCCTACGGGCAATTCGGCTCGTCGCGTGAACCGATCTTGAACTCGGCCGGTGACATGCCGAGCGTCTGGTTCACATTGTCGATCTTCTTGAGCACGCGGTTGTGCAGATTGCCTTGCGCGTCCTTCACCACCTCGGTGATGAACGTCGTGCCGATCGCCTGCCGGTTCGCGTCGAGCTTCACGTCGCCCACCGGCGTCTTCAGGGTCATCTTCGAGAGCGCGTCGCGGTACTTCTTCTGCCCGTCCGAGAGGTCGCCCTTCACGAGGTCCAGTCCGTCGAGCGTCGCCTTCATGTTGATGTAGTAGACGAGCGCGAACAGCGAGGGGCTCGGATAGCCGTCCGGGAAGTTCTTCTTGTAGTCGGCGACGAACGCCTTGAACTCGGGCGCCTCGTACGCGTCCGCGATCGGCGAGCCGGCGATGGTGCCGACCAGCGAGTCGCGGCGCTTGCCCTTGTAGTTGAGGATGTCCTGGCTCACCGTGATGGAGCCGCCGATGAGCGGCTTGTCGCCGCCGGCCTGCTCGTATTGGTTCAGGAAGTTCACCGCGTCGGCCCCGCCCAGCACCACCGCCAGGGCGTCCACGTCCTTCGGGATGCGCGCGATCACGGAGGCGTAGTCCTTGCCGCCGAGCGGGACCCACGCCTTGACCGGCACCTTGCCGCCGAGCTTGCAGTACTCGGTCATGAAGCCCTGCACCTGCGAGTAGGGGAAGGCGTAGTCCTCGGCGATCACCATCACCCGCTTGTAGCCCTTGTCGAGCGCGGCCTTGCCGACGCCCACCATCCACTGACCGCCGTCGGTGTTGAAGCGGAAGAAGTTCGGCGACGGGCTCGAGAGCGTCGTGGCCTGTGCGCCCGATGAGCCGTTGATGAAGGTCGTGTTGGGCTGGGTCTTCGAGTACTCCTTGACCGCGATGCCCTCGGAGCCGGAGAGCGGGCCCACCATGATGTCGACCTTGTCCTGCTCGACCAGCTTGCGCGTCGCGTTGACCGCGACGTCGGGCTTGGCGTCGGACGAGGCCTTGACGATCTCGATCTTGCGGCCGGCGACTACGCCGTTACGCTGGCGCACCGCGAGCTCGGCGCCGCGCATGCCGTCCTGACCGCCGGCGGCGAACGGGCCCTCGAGCGTCGCCAGCAGGCCGATCTTGACCGGCGGCGCCTGCGCGAACGCGCCGGCGGTGAAGGCGGCGACCACCAGGATTACGGCTAGCGTGCGTACAACCGTCCCCTTGCTGATCTCCATCTGGTTTCTCCTCTTTGAGTTGACAGCCGAACGCTCAGGGCGGACCACCATCCGAGCAGACCGTCGCGCGAGAACAGGACGATCACCAGGAACACCACGCCGATCACCAGGTTGAAGCGCTCGCGATCGAAAACGTCGATGGCGAAGTTCTGCAACAGCACGAAGACGATCGCGCCGAGAAACGCGCCGACCGGGTGGCGCATACCACCGAGCACCGCGATGATCAGGATGTTGATGAGCCAGCTCGTCCCCACCGAGCCGGGCGTGACCAGCCCGTTGTACCAGGTGAACAGCACCCCGCCGACCGCGGCGATCGCGCCGGCGATCGCGTACGCCGTCACGCGATGCGCCGTGACGTTGAAGCCGAGCGCGTGCATGCGACGCGGGTTGTCGCGGATTCCCTGCAGCGCGATGCCGAACGGCGAGCGCAGCAGGTAGACCACGAACAGATAGCCGGCCAGCGCCCAGAAGAGCGTGAGGTAGTAGAAGGGCGTCGGGTCGCGCCAGTAGATGCCAGCGAGGGTCGGCGGGAACACCTTCTGCTCACCCTGGAAGCCGTTGAAGATGGCGTAGTTCTGGAGCACCAGGTAGTAGAAGGCGACGCCGATCGCGAGCGTGATCATGATCGTGTAGATGCCCTCGGTGCGCACCGAGAGCCAGCCGATGAAGGCGGCGGCGCCCGTGGCGAGGACGATCCCGATCAGCACCGCGAGCCACCACGGCCAGCCCAGGCTCACGCCGTCGGTGGCCGCGGTGCCGAAGATCGCCACCATGTACCCGGCGATGCCGGCCACCGTCATCTGCGCGAGTGAGATCATGCCGCCGAAGCCGCCGAGGAACGTGAGCGAGAGCGCGATCAGCCCGAGCGCCAGCGCCTGCGCGCCGATCTGGTAGGTGAAGAACGGCGTGGAGAACCACGGGTACGCCAGCAGGAACGCGAGCACCAGGAGATGGCGAACGCGCACCGGATTCTTGAACCGAGGCCGTGCGGTCGGCGGCGCACCGACGGCGCGAGCGGGGACAGCGGGCGCCGGCGCGCCGTGGGCTCGCGGCTCGACGTTCATCGCCCCGCGCCAGTTGGCCGCGCTCACGCCGGCCTCCCGAGTATGCCGCGCGGGCGGAAGGCGAGCACCAGCACCAGGATCACGAAGGTGAACACCACGCTGTAGGTGGGGACATAGGCGAGGCCGTACGTCTCGACGAGGCCGAAGATGGCCGCGCCGATGGCGGCGCCGATCACGCTGCCCATGCCGCCCACGATCACCACGACGAGCGAGGCCAGCAACAATCGCGTGTCCTCACCGGGGACCATCGAGAGCTCGACCGCTCCAATGACCCCGCCGAGCCCGGCCAGGCCGGCGCCGATCGCGAAGGTCGTGGCGAACACCAGGTTCACGTTGACGCCGGCGGCCGCGAGCATCGCGCGGTCGTCGACGCCGGCGCGGATCATCATGCCGACCCGCGTGCGGTTGAGGAAGAGCCACAGCGCCACGCCGATCACGATGCCGATCGGCAGGAGCGAGAGCCGGTAGGTCGAGTAAGCCCTGATGACCGGCAGGTTACGGATCGGTCCGTCGAGCCACGGCGGGGGCGACATCTGGTGCACCTGGGCGCCGATCGCCCACATCAGACAGTCGGCGATCACGATCGAGAGCGCGATCGTGACCAGGGTCTGCCGCAGATCCTGGCCGGGCATGAAGCGGAAGATCGACACCTGCATGGCGAGGCCGACCACCGCCGCGGCCGCGAAGCCCGCCGCGAGTGCCAAGAGCCACGATCCCGTGAACTGCGCGGCAAAGAACCCGAGATAACCGCCAAGCAGATACAGGGACCCGTGGGCGAGGTTGACGTTGCGCATAAGGCCGAACACGAGCGTGAACCCGCTGGCGACGATGAAGTAGAGCGACGCCAGGGTGAGGCCGTTGAGGAAGGTGACGATGAAGAGGCGTGCATTGTCCTGCACGCCCCAGGCCGAGAGCGCCACGATCGGCACGCCGATCACGAGCGCCCAGAACCACTGCCAGAATCGCGTCATGCGGCGAACCCGGGCGTCATGCGACGAAGCGGCTCCGGGCCGAGCGAATCTCAGGCGTCTTCGCGAACTCGCCGTCCTTCATGATGGCGAGCAGCTTGGACTTGTCTTGAAGAATTGTGATGTTCGCGAGCGGATCGCCGTCGACGAGCAAGAGGTCGGCGAGCCAGCCCTCGCGGAGCTCGCCGAGATCCTTGCGCATCATGATCTGCCCGCCCCAGCGCGTCGCCGAGATCAACGTCTCCATCGGCGTCATGCCGAGGTACTTCACGAAGTACTCGAGGTCCTTCGCGTTCTCGCCATGCGGCGCCCAGGCGAAGCCGTAGTCGCCACCGGGCAGCACGCGGATGCCACGCTTGAGCATCGCCTTCATGCTCTTCACCGCGGCCTCGAGCTCGAGCTCGTAGCCCATGTCCTTCGCAATCGTGTTGCTGACGCCGACCACCTCGCCGTCGTAGAGCAGGCGGATGATCACGGAGAGGCCAGGCGCCACGAAGATCTTGTCCTTGTGCGCCTCCATCATGTCGAGCGCTTCCTCGTCGGCGAAGCTCGCGTGGTAGATCACCTCGACACCGTGGCGCATGCTCTGCTTCACCGATTCGCTCGAGCGCGCGTGGGAGGCCAGGCGCTTGCCCCGCACCTTCACCTCGTGCGCCGCCACCGCGACTTCCTCATCGCTCATCCAGCTCGTTCGCGCGTCCGCACCGGGCACCAGG
>DASRIY010000263.1:0-10771 GCA_035649755.1 Candidatus Methylomirabilota bacterium | reverse complement strand
GCGTCGGACGGCTCGTACACCTTCTCCAGTGGGACGTGGCGCGGCCGCCCTTCGAGGCGAGCGAGGCCGGCCGTCGCTACCCGCAGGTGGGTGGAGTCACGCACGCGGTCGTCAGGAAAGCGACCGGGCTCTGGGCCCGCGGCGCGCTCGTCGCCTGGGACGCGCGCCATCCAGCGCCGGAGCACCTCCTGATCGGTGAGACGCCGTTCGTCGGCAACCGGTTCGTCGAGCTGGCGCACCGCCTCGACGATCGCGCCGAGGCGCTCTTGACCGCCGCGTCGTGCCGCTTCGCGATCGCGGTGCCGTCGCGCGAGGTCCGCCGCTTCATCGAAGCCGAGCGCGAGCGCCGGAGCGCCACCCCGCGGCATCCACGTGAGCGGGAAGACGCGCCGCCGCGCGTGCTGCGCGATCTCTGGCGCGATCTCGCCTCCATCGAGCTCCCCAGCACCGGTGACGCGCCGGCGCCGCCCTACGATCCGCTCCTGTACCAGCGAGTCTACGAGCGAGTCCTGCGCCACCGCCCCCGCGAGGTGCTCATGCTGGACGCGATCCTCCCGACTGCGACCCCGTCGGTCTACGATTTCGACGTCCAGACCCGCGATCTCGCGCCCAGCGAGCCCGAGGCCGACCTGTTCGTCCGCGAGGTCGAGCGGCGCTATCCGGACCTCGCCGTGCTCGACGCCGAGATCGCCCGGTGGTGGCAGACATGACTTGCCCGCCGGGGAGACGTAGGCTAGCGTGCTCTGTCATGCGAGCACGAGTCACCCTGAGCCTCCTGGCGATTGTCGTCCTGATCTCGAGCGCGGCCTCGTCCGCCATTGCGCAGAGCTATCCGAGCGGGCCGATCACGCTGGTGATTCCCCTGGCGCCCGGGGACGCGACCGACCTGGCCGGGCGCGCCATGGCCGAGGAGCTAGCCAAGCTTCTCAAGGTGCCGGTCGTGCCGCTGAACCGCCCGGGGGCCGGGATGGCGATCGGCACGGACAGCGTGGTGAAGGCCAAGAAAGACGGCTACACGATCTTGCTGACGCCGAACGCCGCGCTGGTCTCGGCGAAGATCCTGAATCCCGAGTCGGTGACGTACGATCCGGTGAAGGACCTGACGTCGCTCGGTCTCACGACGCGGACGCCGATCCTGCTCGCCGTTCGCGAGGACGCCCCCTACCGCACCTTCGGCGAGATGGTCGAGTTCTCGAAGAAGAATCCGGGAAAGGTGCGCGTGGGCACGGTCGGCACGGGCTCGGTCGGCCATCTCAACGTCGAGATGATCAACTCGCTGACCGGCGCCAATCTCACGATGGTGCCGTTCAAGGGCGGGGCGCCCGGCATCACCGCCCTCCTGGGCGGCCACGTTGAGGGCGGCGCGTTCTCGCTGGGCTCGTTGAGCAGCCACGTGAAGAGCGGCGCAGTGCGCGGCATGGTCGTATCGAACGCGTTTCCGGGATATCCGGATCTTCCCACGCTGACCAAGCTCGGCTACCGCCAGAACCTGCTCGGAGTGTGGCTCGCCTTCTTCGCGCCGGCCGGCGTTCCGGCAGACGTGACGAAGACGCTCACGGCCGCGATCGAGAAAGTGGCGAAGGACCCGGCGATCGCCGCGAAGCTCGTTGGCTTCGGGATCCTTCAGGATTACGTGCCGCCCGAGAAGGTCGTCGCCGAGATCCGCGAGGAGCATCGCACCGTCGAGGAGCTCGCCAAGAAGGCCGGGCTGGTGAAGTAGCGGCCATGTCGCGCGATCGGGTCAGCGGGCTCGCCTGGCTGGCCGTCGCGCTCTTCGCCGCCGTCCAGGGGCTCTCGCTTGGGCTCGGCAGCCTCCACCGCCCGGGCCCGGGATTCTTTCCGTTCTGGGGCGGCGTGGCCCTCGGACTGCTCTCGGTCCTGCTCGTCGTCCGCCCGCCGGCACGCGACGCGCCGGATGCCCCACGGCTCGCGCCCGACACGGCCAGGCCCTTCGTCGCCGCCGGCGCGGTCCTCGGCTACCTCCTCCTGCTGGAGGTGCTCGGGTTCGTCCCAGTCACGTTCCTGTTCCTGCTGCTGCTGTTTCGCCTGGAGCGGCGCGGCTGGGCGTTCAGCGCGGCCTCGGCGGCCGCCGGTGCGGTCGCGTGTTACGCGCTCTTCCAGCTCTGGCTCAAGACCCAGCTTCCGACCGGCCCGCTCGGGTTCTGAGCGTGGAGATCTTCTCCGGAGTCCTCTACGGCTTCCAGGTCGCGCTCCAGCCGATCAACCTTCTCTACTGCTTCATCGGAGTCTTCATCGGCACGCTGGTCGGAGTCCTGCCGGGACTCGGCCCGGCGGCGGCGATCGCGCTCCTCCTGCCCTCGACGTTCGCGGCCTCGCCGGTCGCCGCGATCATCATGCTGGCCGGCATCTACTACGGGGCCATGTACGGCGGCTCGACCACATCCATCCTGGTCAACATTCCAGGCGAGGCGGCCTCGGTCGTCACGTGTCTCGACGGTCACGTCATGGCCCGGCAGGGACGCGCCGGCGCCGCGCTCGGCATCGCCGCGTTCGGCTCGTTCATCGCCGGTACGCTGAGCGTGATCGCGCTGACGTTCCTCGCGCCGTTCCTGGCCCGGGTGACGCTGCGCTTCGGCCCGCCCGAATACTTCGCGCTGATGACCCTCGGCCTGACGCTCCTCACGTTCTTCGCGCGCGAATCCACCGTGAAGGCATTGATGATGGCCGCCGTCGGCCTCCTGTGCGGCACCGTGGGTCAGGACACGATCAGCGGCCGATTTCGGTTCGCCTTCGGGATCCGCACGCTCGAGGACGGTCTGGGGCTGGTGCCGGTCATCATGGGGCTCTTCGGAATCTCCGAGGTGCTCCTGAATCTCGAGCAGCGCGAGCAGCAGCGGGAGATCTTCGCGCCGCCGACCACGGGCCTTCTGCCCACGCGCCAGGACTGGCGAGACTCGTCGGTGCCGATCCTGCGCGGTTCGGTGCTGGGCTTCTTCCTCGGAATCCTGCCCGGCGCCGGCGCGATCATCGCGTCGTTCGCCTCCTACGCCGTGGAGAAGCGCGCGTCCCGGCACCCCGAGCGGTTCGGCGCCGGCGCCATCGAGGGCGTGGCCGGTCCCGAGGCGGCCAACAACGCCGCGGCCGGCGGTGCCTTCATTCCCCTCCTGACCCTCGGCATTCCGGCCAACGCGGTCATGGCGATCTTGCTCGGCGCCTTGATGATCCATGGGCTCCAGCCCGGTCCCCTGCTCGTCAAGCAGGCCCCCGACGTCTTCTGGGGAATCATCACGAGCATGTACATCGGTAACGCCATGCTGCTCGTGCTGAACCTGCCGCTCATTCCGATGTGGGCGCGTCTCCTGCGCGTGCCCTACGCCGTCATGTACCCGTTCATTCTCCTGTTCTGTCTCATCGGCGCCTACAGCGTGGCCAACAACGTGGGCGACGGGATCGTCATGTGGGTCTTCGGCGTCGTGGGCTACTTGCTGAAGAAGTTCGACTACGAGGGCGCGCCGCTGATCCTGGCGATGGTGATCGGGCCCATGATGGAGGAGGCCCTGCGCCAGTCGCTCATTCTGTCAGCCGGAAGCTTCGACATCTTCGTCTCGCGCCCGATCGCGGCAGGCTTCCTCGCCGCCGCGCTGGTGCTCTTGGTCCTGCCCCTCGTCCGGAGAAAGCCACTCCCCGCGTGAGCAGGAATATCCGATGGGAGCAGGAATATCCGGAAAGGAGCGGTAGGAAATCCCGGGGGGCGCGCGGCCCCCCGGGAGGTTCAGCCGATGGCTACATCCCGATCGGGGAGGTACCGACCCAGCCGTGCTCCGAGACGTCGACGGTGACGCCGTCGGGACCGACGTACTTCACCTCGACGTTGGCAGCCCGATTGGTGCCGTGCCCCACGCCCAGCGCCTGGTTGATGTCGTCCCGCGGAACGGAGCCGGCCGCCTTCAGCCGCTCGGCGATCTCCTCCAGGCTCTCGACCTGGAAGCCGAAGTGGTGGATGCCGCTCCAGCCCGTTCCCCGCTCGACTCCGGCGACCGCGTCGTTCTTGAAGTTGAGGATCGCCAGATTGATGTCACCGTCGCTCAGGTAGTAGCCCCGGGCGCCCGGGCCATCGAGCTTCGCGATCTCCTTCATGCCGAACACGTCGATGTAAAACTTGGCGGTCTTGTCGACATCCTGGCTCGAGATGGCGATGTGCTTGATCTTCGGCATGGTGTCTCTCCTGTCGCGATGGTTCGGATCGGTCGAGTCTGCCTGCCCAGGCAGGTTACGCCAGAGAGGCCCGATTTGCCAGGACAATCCCCTTCGCCGCCACCCGCTTGCTTCCGGGGGCGAACCGGGCGATAAGGTACGCCATGCGTTCCACCAACCCGACGCGCCTGGGGGCCCGCCCATGAATCTCCTGAGCCCGCTCGATCGCTACTTCTCGGTGAAGGGCCTGCGCCTGCACGTCCTGGACTGGGGCGGCGAGGGCCGCACGCCGCTGCTGCTCCTGCACGGCTTCACCGGCCACGCGCACGCGTGGGACACGCTCAGCATCGCGCTGCAGCCTCACTTCCATGTGTACGCCATGGACCAGCGGGGCCACGGCGACAGCGAGCCCGCCGAGGTCTACAACCCGATCGCGTCCTTCGACGACATCGGCGGCGTGATCGATCAGCTCGGCCTCTCCTCGCTCGTGGTCGTCGGGCTCTCGATGGGCGGCCGCAACGCGATCTACTTCACGTCGAAGCGCCCGGAGGTGGTCCAGAAGCTCGTGATCGTCGATATCGGCCCGGAGATCAGCAAGCGCGCGGCCGCCGCTCCCGCCGGGCCGCCCGAGCCGGCAACGTGGGAGAGCATCGAGCAGGCGGCGCAGCACCTCTATCGCGGCAACCCCTACCCCGGGATCCACTACTACCGCTGGGTCGCTGCGTCGAGCCTGCGCCAGAGCGCCGACGGCGCCCTGGTCTGGAAGTGGCACCCGAGCGTCAAGGAGCGGCGCACCCAGCTCGACATCGACTGGTGGGCGATGCTCCGGACCATCGCTCCGCCCACCCTCGTGCTGCGCGGCGAGAGCAGCACCGTGCTGGACCGCGACGTCGCCGAGCGGATGGCCAAGGAGCTTCCCCGCGGCCGGTTCGTCGAGATCCCGCGCGCCGTGCACACGCTGCACGAGGACAATCCCGATGCCGTCCTCGCCGCGCTCAAGGGCTTCCTCGAGTTCTAGGGCCGCTTCAGCTTCATATCCTCGTACGGCGCCGAATACGCATAGCCCTTGATGAGGCTGATCCCCGGCTCTTCGAGCCGCGGGCCGATGCCCCACGTGAAGGCGAGCTCGTAGATCGGCACGTGCGTCACGCGGTCGTGGAGGATCTGCTGGATCTGATGGATCAGCGCCTCGCGCCGCTTCACGTCGATCTCGCGCGCCTGCCGCTGGAAGAGATCCTCGACCTCCGGAATGACACCGGCGGTGTAGGCGCCTTCCTTACTGACGTACGCCTCGAGCCGCGTCGCCGCGTTGCCGCCGGCGCCGGTGATGCCGACGATCAGGTTCTTGAGCTTCTTCTCGCGCCAGGCGGTGGTGAGGGTGGCGCGCTCCATCGTCCGGATGCGCGACTTGATCCCGATGGTTTGCAGATAGGCGGCGAGCGCCTCGCCCATCGCGGTGTACGGCGGCCACGGGTAAAAGTCGCCGGCGTCAAAGCCGTTGGGATATCCCGCCTCGACCATGAGCTGCTTCGCCTTCGCGACATCGAACGCCGGCGGCTCGAACACCTTCGCGAACTCGAAGGCGCGGGGAATGATGCCGCCCGTCGGCCGCGAGAAGCCGAGCGTCTCGGCCATGTTGAGCGACTGACGATCAATGGCATGGCTGGCGGCCAGACGCACGCGCCGGTCGTGCCACGGCGACTTGGGATCCCACTGGTCGGGCATGTCCAGCCAGAACACGCCGCTCGACTGGCTCGGCGCCGTGAGCTTGAGCCCCGGCGTCCGCTGGATATCCTGGGCGACGGGCCCGGTCAGGAGGTAGGCGATATCCACCTCGCCCTTCTTGAGGGCCGCGGCCCGCGTGGTCTCCTCGGGCAGGCTGCGGAGCACGAGGCGCTTGATGCTGGGCGTCTTGCGCCAGTAGCCTTCAAACGCCTCCAGTACCAGCTCGACGCCCGGATTGAAGCTCACGAACTTGTACGGCCCGGCGCCGATCGGCGCCCGCTTGAAGCCGTCGTCGCCGACCTTCTCCACGTACTTCTTCGGCACGACCCAGCCCGATCCGGTGGCCGAGGTGCCGTAGAAGGTCATGAAGTCGGGCCACGGCTCCTTGAGCACGAACCGGATGCGGCCGGCGTCGACGATCTGCACGTCCTTGACGCGCTCCTTGAGGAGCTTCGCCCCCGCGCCGCGGTAGCGGTCGTACGAGAACTTCACGTCCTCGGTCGTCACCGGGTCGCCGTTGTGGAACTTGATCCCCTTGCGCAGCACGAAGTCGTACGTGAGGCCGTCCTTCGATTGCGTCCACGATTCGGCCAGGCTCGGCGTGTTCCAGCCGGCCGGCATCGGCTTCACGAGCGCGTCGTGAAGCGCGTAGAGAAACATGAACGGCGTGATGATGCCTTCCGTCTCAGCCGGGTCGAGCCAGCGCGACGCCAGCGTGATGTGCACTCCCCAGGTCACAGTCCCTTCCGGTGCTGCCGAAGCCGGCCGTGGCGATCCGAAGAATGCCAGGCAGGTCATGAACGCGAGACCAAGCGGAATGATGACGCGCCTCATGGGCACCTCCGAGTAGGATGAGCGTCGCCACATGATGCCACAGACCCTGCATCTCCTCGCCCTTGGCGGTGCGCTCTTCTCGGGACTGGCGACGATCTGGATCCGGCAGGGGCTGCGGGGCAGCGACCCGTACACCGGGTTCTTCGTCAACGTCGTGGTCGGCACGGTGAGCCTCTGGACCGCGGTCATCGCCACCGGCGGCCTCGGTCACGTCTCGCCGCGGGGCGCCCTCTTCTTCATGTGCGCCGGCCTGATCGGCACCGTCGGCGGGCGCCTGCTCCGGTTCGTGTCGATCGAGAAGGTCGGCGCCTCGATCGCGGCCGCGCTGATCAACCTGAACCCCTTCGTGTCCACGGCGCTGGCGATCGCGTTGCTCGGCGAGAGCATCACGGTCCCGATCGTGATCGGCACGGCGGTGATCGTCGCCGGCACCACGCTGCTCTCGCTCGGCGGCAAGCGGCTCGGCTTCCGGCTCGGCTTGCTGACGCTGCCGATCCTGTCGGCGGTGTGCTTCGGCGTCGTGGCGGTCCTCAGAAAGCTCGGACTGAGCGACACGTCGGCCGTCGTGGGCTCGGCGATCAACGTGACGACCGCGCTGGTCGCGTACAGCGCGTTCCTCATCGCGTCTGGCCGCGTGGAGGTCATGGTGTGCCGGGGCCGCAGCCTCGCCTACTTCGCCGCTGCGGGCCTGGCCGAGAACGTGGGCGTGTTCATGAACGTCGTGGCGCTCGGCATGGGCCGGGTGAGCGTCGTCACACCGCTCTACGGGACGGCGCCGCTCTTCGTCCTGGCCCTGGCGCCACTCTTCCTGCGCGACGTCGAGCGGCTCACCTCCCGAGTGGTGGTGGGCACGCTCCTGATCGTCTTCGGCGTGTACCTCATCACCGCGCTCAGCGCCCGCTGAGCGCGGTCCCGCCCGGGAGGCGTCAGCTGATGACGCGGCCGCCCATCACGCGGATGACGTCGCCGGTGATGTAGGCCGACGCGTCGGAGGCCAGGAACAGACAGGCGTCGGCGATCTCCTCGGGCCGGCCGAGCCGGCGCAGCGGAATCTGCTCGAGACGGTGCGGGGCGTCGGCGGGCGCCTCGCGGAACTCCGGATACCAGTCGGCGTAGCGCCGCTCGGTGTCGATGTAACCCGGCGCCACCATGTTGACGCGGATGCCGAATGGCCCGAGCTCGGCGGCGAGCGCCCGCACCAGACCGAGGAGCCCGGTCTTGGCCACGGTGACCGCGACGGTGTTGGGCCGGCTCGTGAGGCTGGACTGGCCGCCGAGAGCGATGATGCTGCCGCGCTGCCGCGTCTTCATCCCGGGCACCACGGCGCGCGCCAGGTAGAAGCCCGCGTTCAGATTCACGTCGAGGACGCGGTGCCATTCCTCGATCGACGTGTCGGTCAGGGCCTTGTGCGGCCGGATCGCGGCGTTGCAGACGAGGACGTCGATCGCGCCGAGCTCGGCGAGCCCGCGCTGCACCATCGACTCGACCGCTTTCGGATCGGCCACGTCGGCCAGCGCGGTCACGACGCGCACGCCCGCCTTCCGGCACTCCGCGGCGACCGCGTCCAGCTCGTCTGCGTTGGCGCGCGTGTTCAGGATGAGGTCGGCGCCCTCCGCGGCGAAGGCCAGCGCGGTGGCGCGACCGATGTTGCGGCTGGCGCCGGTGATCAGCGCGACACGACCCGCGAGCTTTGCGTCAGCCATCGTCTCTCCTCAGCGATATCCGGCGGCCTTCAGCCGCGGGAACACCTCGTCGCGGAACGTGCGAATCTCCTGCTCCGGTCCGACGAAGGTCTGAAACGCCATGACGTAGAGGCTGCGCACGCCGGCGCCCGTCAGGTCGATGATGCGCCGGGCGCAGTGCTCCGGGGTACCGACCAGGCCCAGCACGTCGCACAGCTCGGCGATCACCTCGTCGGGAACGAACGACGTGGCGGCGATCGCCTGCTCCCAGTCCTGCGCGTGCGAGAGGTCGGGGTAGATGTCATAGACGCTCCGGGGAATGTCGAAGTGCGGGATTTTCAGTCCGGTGTGGCCGAGCCAGCGGGAATGGACGCGCATGATGCCCTGATGCACGACGGTCGGGCGCGCCTGGCGCCGCGCCTCGGCCATCGTCGGCGCGATACCCGTGCGCACCGCCCAGATGATGTCGAGGTCCTCGAGCCGGCGCCCGCTCCGGCGTGCGCCCGTTTCCAGGTGCGTCAGCACGGCGTCGACGATGCCGCGATGAAATCCGACGAGGAGCATCACCCCGTCGGCGACTTCTCCCGCGAGCTCGATCGCCTTCGGCCCGGATGCGGCCATGAGCAGGGACACCGGCTTGCCCCTGGCAAACGCCAGGCGGCCGGGCGTGCCCTGAAAGTCGACCGGCTCGCCGGCCAGAAGCTTGCGCAGCTCGGTGATGCACTGGCGCATCTCGGCGAGCGTGGCCGGCTTGCGGCCGATCGTGCTCGCCGACGTGTAACCCGTGCCCATCACCACCTTGGTGCGGCCGGGCGCGAGCTCGGCGACCGTCTGGATCGCGCCGCCCAGCACCGAGACGTGGCGTGAGAACGGGTTGGTCACTGCGGGAAACAGCGTGAGCCGCGACGTCCGGCTAGCTGCCTGACCGAGCGTCACGAAGGTGTCGCGGCACAGGAGCTGGCTGTCGAGGATGCCCGCGCCGTCGAAGCCGGCCGACTCCACGTCCTGGATCGTCCGGAGCAGCTCCGGCATCGGCGACGTCCCGGGAATCCTGAGCGAAACTTGAACGGGCGCGGCCATCGTGGCTCCTCCTGGTGCCGGGAGAATAGGGCGAGGACGCCATTTAGTCCATAGGGCCAGCCGGCCGGCCCATTGTCCCCCTCGCGCGAACGCTGCTATAGTCTGGCCTCAGACCAACCCGCAGGAGGGAGCCATGAAGCTTCTGTTCTTCGACGATTTCAAGCTGGGTGTGCTCAAGGGTGACGCCGTGGTCGACGTGATGGACACGGTGAAGGACATCCCGCATACGGGGCCGCACAACTTAATAACCGGGTTGATCGAGCGGTGGGGGGACTACAAGGGACGCCTGGAGAGCGCGGTCGCCCGGGGTCAGGGCAAGCCGCTGAGCCAGGTCCGGATCAGGCCACCGGTCCCGAAGCCCTACAACATCGTCGCGATGGCCGTGAACTACATGGAGGACGGAACGCGCTCGGAGCCCGCGCCGATCAATGCGTTCCACAAGTCCCCCAATTCGGTCATCGGCAACGGCGACACGATGGTGCTCCCGGACGCGCCTGCGACGATCTTCGAGGGCGAGGCCGAGGTGGCGCTGGTGATGGGCAAGAAGGCGACCAACGTCCCGGCCAGCCAGGCGATGAGCTACATCTTCGGCTACATGAACTTCATCGACGGCTCGGCGCGCGGCCTGCCCCCGAGCGGCAACACCTTCTACCAGATGAAGTCGCGCGACAGCTTCTGCCCGATCGGGCCATACATCGTCACGGCGGACGAGATCACTGATCCCCACCGGCTGCAGGTGAAGCTCTGGGTGAATGGTGATCTCAAGCAGAACTACAACACGAGCGACATGGCCCACAAGATTCCGCGCTGCATCGAGTGGGTCACCTCGATCCACACGCTCGACCCCGGCGACATCGTGGCAACCGGCACCAATCACCGCGGGCTCAGCGGCTTCCAGAACGGCGACCGGATCGAGATCGAGACCGAGGGGCTGGGGCGCCTGTCCTTCAACATCCGCGACGACCTCAAGCGCACGTGGGGCCGCGAGACGCGACTGGACCGGCAGGAGAAGAAGCTCGAGGGCACCACGCCGCAGCTGACCGGGAAGTACGCCCCGCCTGCGCGGTAGGGCGCGGCGGACAGCACGCGCTGAGTCACGGCTGAATCGACCAGGCGCGGTCGGCGGTTGACGCCGCCGGCCGCGCCCGGCTCTAGTCCATCTCCAGCGACCCACCTGCGGGAGGCCCTGCGATGATCGAGCGGCGACCCTTCGGACGAACCGGCCACCTCAGCAGCGTCACGCTGTTCGGCGCGGCCGCGCTCGCGCGGGCGAGCCAGGCGGATGCCGACCGGGC
>DASRIY010000262.1:0-17929 GCA_035649755.1 Candidatus Methylomirabilota bacterium | reverse complement strand
CGGTCAAGGGATCGGGTCCGGTCGAGCAGGGCGGCGACGGCGTCGTCAACTACACCAGCGCGCACATCGAGGGCGTGGAGTCGGAGCTGGTCGTCGAGTCGAGTCACTCGCTCCAGGACAAGCCCGAGACCGTCGAGGAGGTGCGCCGGATCCTGCTCTACCACGCGCGGGGTGCTCCTTGACGTCTGACAGCTGCCCGCCTAGGGTGACAGGATGAGCGACGCAGAGGATTTCGCGACCCTGTTTGCCCGCGAAGCGGCCCGCACGGTCCTGGAAGTCGGCCAGATGGTGAAGGGCCGCGTCATCCAGATCACGGCCGAGAGTGTCTTCGTCGACGTCGGCGGCAAGGGCGAGGCGTGGATCGAGCGCGCCGAGCTGACCGACGCCGACGGGAAGCTGAAGGTCGCCGTCGGCGACGAGGTCGAGGCGACCGTGGTGTCGACCGGCGACGAGGTGCGGCTTTCCCACAAGCTGCGGCAAGGCGCGCAGGCGAGGCAGGCGCTGGCGGTGGCGGCACAGACCGGCATTCCGGTCGAGGGCAAGGTGGCCGGGGTGATCAAGGGCGGCTACGAGGTCACCGTCGGCGGGCTGCGCGGATTCTGCCCGCTCTCGCAGATGGACCTGCGCCGCGCCGAGTCGGCCGAGGAGTACGTGGGACGTGTTCTCGAATTCCGCGTCACGACGTTCAGCGAGAACGGGCGCAACCTGGTTCTTTCCCGCCGGCGCCTGCTCGAGGAGCGCGCCGCCGAGGCGGCCGAGGAGACGCGCAAGAAGATCGCCCCGGGCGCGGTGCTGACCGGGACCGTCTCGTCCCTGGCCGACTTCGGGGCGTTCATCGATCTGGGCGGCGTGCAGGGGCTGGTGCCCCTGTCCGAGCTGTCGCATTCGCGCGCCAGCCGTCCGGCTGATCTGCTTCGGATCGGCGATGCGGTGACGGTCAAGGTGCTGCGGGTCGACCAGGAGAAGGGACGGATCTCGCTCAGCCTGAAGGCGCTCGAAGGCGATCCCTGGGCCGCCGTGGCCGGGCGGCTTCGCGAGCGGCAGGTGGTGCGCGGGCGCGCGGTGCGCTCGACGGAATTCGGGATCTTCGTCGAGCTCCTGCCCGGGGTAGACGGGCTCCTGCACGTGACCGAGATTCCACGGAGCCGCCAGGGGGCGCTGCGCGAGGCTGCCGCCGCGAGCGCCGAGATCGCCGTGCTGATCGTGGCCATCGACTCCGCGAAGCGCCGCGTCGCGCTCGCCCTGGCGCCGGAGGGCGCGGAGCTCGGGCAGCAGATGCAGTCGAGCGTCGAGGTCGGGGCGGTGCTCATCGGCACCGTCGAGCGGCACGAGCCGTTCGGCGTCTTCGTCCGCCTCGGTCCCGGCCAGACCGGGCTCGTGCCCACGGCGGAGCTTTCCATGAGCCGCGGCACCGACGCGCGCAAGGCCTTCCCGGCCGGAAGCGAGATGAAGGTGCTGGTGATCGCGATCGAAGAAGGCGGCCGGCGCATCCGTCTCTCGCACACGCAGGCGCTCGCCCGGGAGGAGCAGGCGGAGACTCAAGCCTATCTGCAGCAGAGTCCCAAGCGCGGCGACGGCTTCGGGCTCACGCTCGGCGAGCGCGTCAAGCCGCGCTCGAAGAATCGGCTCTGAGGAGGCGACCATGGCGACGGGGAATCGCTACGGCTTTCAGGTGCGCCCGGGCATGCGTCAGGGGCTTCGCGGCGCCGTGCCGCTGCCGACGCGGCTGGTGTCCAACGAGGAATTCCCGCCCATTCCGCAGACACCCGCCCAGCGCCGGGTGGAGAGTCGCATCCTCGCCGAGGCCGAGCGCATGGCGCCGCGGCTCGGGCTGAGCCGCCGCGAGTTCCTGAGCCGGAGCGGCGGCATGGCGGCGTCGCTGCTCGCGATGAACGCGGTGTTCGGCCACTTCTTCGACGTGCTCCCCGTCGAGGCGGCGGACGCGGCCGCCTTCCAGGAGCGGAGCGGCGCGCCGTTCTTCATCTTCGACGTGCAGCTGCATTACGTGAGCGCCGGGTACGACCCGAGCAACGCGGAGGGCAGCCGCAAGGGCGCGGTCTCGAAGGGAGCGCTGCTCGGCCTGCGCCGGAACTCGCGGCGGCTGAACCCGAAGCTCGAATCCGATCGCGGGACGATGGCTGATCTCTCCTGGGAGAACTTCGTGAAAGAAGTGTTCCTCGACAGCGAGACGGCCATCGGGCTCATCTCGACGCCGCCCGGGCCGTATCCGCAGGAAGCGGTGGTGCCGCCGAAGGAGATGACCCACATCCGCGACGAGATCAACCGCATCACGCAGTCGCGCCGGATGCTCGCCCACGGCCTCGTCTCGCCGCAGCTCGGCCAGGCCGACCTCGACTTCATGGACCAGCAGGCCGCCACGCTCAAGGTCGACGCCTGGAAGGCGTACACCGGCGCCGCCGCCAAGGGATTCGATCGCGGCTGGTTCCTCGACGACGAGAAGATCGCCTATCCGATGCTCGAGAAGGCGCGCAAGACCGGCGTCAAGCGCTTCTGCGTCCACAAGGGCCTGCCGCTCGGCCCGGTCGCCGACTACAACCACCCGCGCGACCTGATCAAGGCCGCCAGGGACTTCCCGGAGATCGACTTCCTCGTCTATCACGCTGGGCTTCTGAGCGTGTCGGCGCCCAAGCCCACCGGCGAGATCCCGTGGACGACCGAGTTCAGCCAGATGGTGAAGCAGGCGAAGCTCAAGAACATCTACATGGAGCTCGGCTCGACCTTCGGCCAGCTCGTGACGACCAACCCCACCGCCTGCGCTCATCTGCTCGGCCAGCTCGTCGACGCATTCGGGGCCGACCACGTGCTGTGGGGCACGGACTCGATCTGGTACGGGACGCCGCAGTGGCAGATCGAGGCGTTTCGCCGCTTCGAGATTCCCGCGGCGCTCGTCGAGAAGCACGGCTATGCGCCGCTGACGCGGGGCGAGAAGGAGCAGATCTTCGGGCTCAACGCCGCGCGGGTCTTTGGCGTCGATGTGACCGCCAAGCGCAACGAGATCCCGAAGGACTACCTGAGCCGGATGAAGATGGCCTACCTCGACGACGGGGCCGCGCCGAGCCATCGCTGGTACGGCTGGGTCACCGGTTGACCGGACCCGACAACTCGGGAGCTCGTGCGGCTAGGGCTCTGGCGCAGGGCGCTTGTAACGCTGCCAGTCCCTGGTCTTGATCTCCAGGTACACCGCACCGGCCACGCAGACGATCACCGCCCCACCGAAGAGCGCGCCGTGTCACCACGACGTGAACCTCGGTTACCGCAGTGCGGGCCAGTCGCTCTTCACCCGCGAAGGCGCCTAGATGAAGAAGGTCAGGTTCTTGGCGAGCAGGACACTCTGGTCGAGGACGACCATGCGGCGGGCGATCTTCCAGCGGCCGTTCACGCGGCGCAGCGTGTCCTCGCGCTTGCCGACGAGCACGTCGGTCTCGGTCTCGACGCGATTGCGATAGACCAGGAAGCGGCAGCGCGTCAGCACCTCCGAAGGCGACGGACCCGCCGGCGCCGCGCGCACGATCTGGACGTTCGAGACCATGTGGCAAGTGCGCGAGGGCGGCTCCTCGGCCCAGTGGATCCCGGTCTGGATCTGCGCCACGCGGCGGCCGAGGGTGTCCTTGCCCTCGTCGAACCAGTTCACGTCGAGACCCTCGCGCGTCAGCTCGCGCTCGCGGTCGTCGTGCGGGACGTTGCGGCGCATCGGCATCCAGTAGCGGGCGTCGTCGGTGAAGAGCTCGAGCCACTCGTCGAAGCGGCGCGTGTCCAGGAGCTCCGCCTCGCCGTACAAGAAGTCCTCGATCTCCCGCTGCAGGAGCAGGCGGGCGAGCGCCTCGGCCTCGGCGCTCACGGAGCGGTGAGGCCCGTCCAGCTGTCGGCCTCCATGAACTGCCGCCAGCGGGTGTAGAAGCCGCGCTGGTTGTGCTCGCTGGCGTTGGCCTCGGTCACGTCGGTGATCGTGCCGGGGAGCTTGAGCCCGTGATCCTCGAAGGCGCGCGTTCCGCGGCCGAGCCCCATCTCGTAGTTGTAGGGGTACTGCCGCGCGATGGTGCCGCGACTGGCCTTGTGGGCGTAGTTCCAGTTCTCCATGTCGTCCTGCTCGGTGAGCCCGGACGGTCCGGAGTAGCGGATGTAGTAATGCCGCAGGAAGTCCTTCACCTCGGCCGGCGCGTCGGCGTCGACGAAGTACCAGCGCCACACCTCGGTCTGGTGCGGCCCGCGCGGATGCCACACCGCGAGCGTACGCGGCTGGCGGGCCAGCGGCGACACGTTCGGGAACATCGTGCCGGGGCCGCCGAAGAGCCGCCAGTATTCGCCCCGCCGGCGCCGGCGCTCTTCCTCGCAGCGCCGGAAGTAGTCGGCCGCGACCGGGGCGTCCTGGTACGCCGGGGCGAGCGGCGAGTCGTGCTTTCTGAGAAACGCGATCATCGAGTGGCCGAGCTCGGGGAACGAGACGTCGAGCCACCGCGCCTCGTTGCGCTCCTGCATGTCGCGGCGGCCCTTGCCGCTCGGCCCGATCCCGACCATGTCCACCGAGCGGTGACTCACGCCGTGATAGCGGTCGCCCGAGAAGTTCTCGGCCGGGAACTTCCAGTTGCAGGGGATGAGCCACTTGTGGATCCCGCCGATCGCCTCCGTGCCGCCCTCGCGCCCGTCCCAGGCGTCGAGGAGGAGATCGAGGTAGAGCTTGTAGCCGCCGATGTACTCGGCGAACGGCGGGGCCGAGGCGTCCCAGGTCGCCCAGATGGTGCCCTTGTAGTTCTCCATCCGCGCGACCTCGACGAGCCCCCAGCGGCCCCGGTCGAGCTGGGCGCCGTAGGCGTCCTTCGCGAACGGCACCCCGACAAGCGCGCCGTCGGTCGCATAGCTCCACCCGTGGTACGGGCACTGGAACTCTACGGTGTTGCCCTCGTCATAGCGGCACACCTTCATGCCGCGGTGCCGGCACGAATTCAGGAACACGCGAATCTTTCCGGCCCGATCGCGACAGAGGATGACCGACTCCTCGCCCATGCACGAGGTGAGGAAATCGCCCGGCTTGGGAATCTGGCTCTCGTGCCCGATGAAGAGCCAGGCGCGCGCGAAGACGCGCTCCTGCTCCTGTCGATAGATCTCGTCGCTCACGAAGATCTCGCGGCTGATGATGCCGCGCTCGACGTCGACCAGGTTCTTCAGGGCTCCCGGCTCCGTGCTGGCCATGCTGGTTCTCCTCCGTGGTGACGGCGCGCACGCCGCCGCCACGCCATGGTAGGGCAAGATCCGTCCGCATGGTAGCCGCGCCGGAGCGGATGTGCGCGCCGCAGGCCGTCGCGGGGCTGGGGCCCCGCCGGCCGAGGCGCGCCTCTGGACTGGGATGTGCGCGCCGCAGGCCGTCGCGGGGCTAGGGCCCCGCCGGCCGAGGCGCACCCCTGGATCTGATAGACTGCGGCCCCATGACAGAGCCCCGCCTGCCGCTCCAGGGAATCCGCGTGCTCGAGCTCGCCCAGGTCGTTGCCGGCCCGTTCTGCGGCGCGCTCATGGCCGAGTTCGGCGCCGAGGTGATCAAGACCGAGATGCCTGGGCGCGGCGACGACCTCAGGCGGCTCGGCCCGACCGAGGACGGCTGCACGTACTGGTTCGCCGTCGACAACCGGAACAAGAAGCTGATGACGCTCGATCTGCACTCAGCGAAGGGGCAGGAGATCGTTCGCCGGCTCGTACCCCAGTGCGACGTCGTCCTCGAGAACTTCCGGCCCGGCGTCCTCGAGCGCTGGGGCCTCGGGTGGGAGTCGCTTCACGCGCTCAATCCGCGGCTGGTCATGGCGCGGATCACCGCGTTCGGCCAGACCGGGCCCTTGAATCAGGGGCCGGGCTACGCCGCCATCGGCTCGGCGTTCGGGGGCACCTGGTACCTGAATGGCCCGGCCGATCGTCCCCCGGCGCGGCCGACGCCCGTGTATCCGGACTACATGACCGGCTTGTTCACGGCGTTCGGCGTGATGGCCGCGCTGCGGCATCGCGATGCGACCGGCGAGGGGCAGTGGATCGACGCCGCGCTCTACGAATCGGCCTTCCGCGTCCTCGAGTTCACGACCACGCTCTACGGGCGGCAGGGCATCGTGCGCGAGCGCGGCGGCCTGCAGCACGCCGGCTGGCCCGGCGGCGCGTTCGAGACGCAGGACGGCAAGTGGATCGTGTTCACGGCGCCCGCGCAGCATCTCTTCGAACGGCTCTGCGCCACGATCGGGCAGCCCGATCTGCCTCGGGATCCTCGCTTCGCCGTCGCCGCCGAGCGCCCCAAGCACATTCCAGTCATCCTCGACCTCATGACCGAGTGGTTCGCGGCACGGCCTTTCGAGAAAGCGCTGGCCGAGCTGAAGGGCGCCGACATCCCGCATTCGCCGATCATGAGCATGGCCGACATCTTTGCCGACCCGCACTATCGCGCGCGGCAGATGATCATCGACGTGCCCGTCGAGGGACTCGGGACCTTGCCGCAACCCGGCGTGGTTCCCAAGCTGTCGCTGACGCCCGGACGCATCACGCACGCCGGCGGCGCGCTCGGCGGCCACACCGACGAGATTCTTTCGTCGCTCCTCGGCATGAGCTCCGCCGAGATCGCTCAGCTCCACGCCGACCGCGTCGTCTAGCTCCGCTTCGGTAGCTCGCTAACGCGGCTTTCGCGTGGCCCGCGGCCCGTCGTTCGCGGCCGGCCCGGCGTCATCAGGATGTTTCCGGATCGTCACAATTTCATCGGCTCGTCTTCACACCCTCATCATCTGCGCCTGCGATAAGAGCCGCGTCGATGCGCTGATCTTCCCCACCATTCCCGAGGAGGCGTGCATGAAGCGTGGATCGCGGCGGCTTGGCCGACGTTCGTTCCTCAAGGGTGCCCTGGCGACAGCGCCGCTCCTGATCACTGGCCCGTCGTTCCTGAAACCCGGCGGTGCGCCGGCGCAGGGTCGTGGGCACGGCTTCTCCCCCGTCACGACGACGGACGAGTACTTGCTGCCGAGCATCCCGGGCGTGCAGACCGTGGCGATCCTGACCGTCGGCGACTCCGTCGGCGGCTACCGGATGGTCGGCATCCCCGACGGTCTGGGCGCCTACAACAGCGACGGGCACCACTTCACGCTCCTGATGAACCACGAGCTCGTCGCCACCGTCGGCATTCCCCGCGGCCACGGCTCGAAGGGCGCGTTCGTGTCGCGCTGGACGATCGATCGGCGAACGCTCGAGGTCGTGAAGGGCGAGGACTTCACGCAGTCGGCTCAGGACGTGTTCCTGTGGGATCCGGCGGCTCAGCAATACATGCCGGGAACCACCGTCTGGGAGCGGCACTGCTCGGCTGACCTGCCTCGCCCCGGCGCATTCTTCTATCGGGGCAAGGGCACGACCGAGCGCCTGTACATGAACGGTGAGGAAGTCAGCCAGGGCCGCGCGTGGGCCCGGATCGCGACCGGCTCGCACGCGGGCGAGGCGTGGCAGCTGCCGCGTCTCGGCCGCATGGCCTACGAGAATGCGGTCGCCAGCCCGCATCCGCAGCTCAAGACCGTGGTGATGCTCACGGACGACGGTGCCTTGAGCACCGCGCCCACGGCGAGCGACTTCCCGAGCGAGGTCTACGTGTACGTCGGCACGAAGACAAACCGCGGCAACCCGGTCGAGCGGGCCGGCCTCACCAATGGCAGCTTCTACGGTCTGAAGGTGTCGGTCGCAGACCAGCCCGTGGCCGAGGAGAGCAACGAGTTCGGCCTCGGCACCGCGACGAGCGGCTTCGTCGGCTCGGGAAGGTTCAGCCTCCACAACTTCGGCGACGTCTCCAGCATGGACGCGCTGGCGATCGAGACGGCCTCGATCGCGGCCGGCGTCACCCGCTTCCAGCGTCCGGAAGACGGCGCGTGGGACCCGCGCAATCGGAACCGCGACGACTTCTACTTCGTGACCACCGCCAGCCTGACGCTCAACTGCCGGCTCTGGCGCCTGCGCTTCGACGACGTCGAGGACCCCGAGCAGGGCGGGACCATCGAGATCCTCCTCAAGGGCAACGAGGGCCACGGCATGCTCGACAATGTGACGATCGACCGGCGCGGTCGGATCGTCATGGACGAGGATCCCGGCAACGCCGCGCGGGTGTCGAAGGTGTGGGTCTATCAGATCGCGACCGGGGAGTTCTTCGAGGTCGCGCACCACAATCCGGCGTTCTTCGACCCGGCAAACACGGGAACTCCGGCGTTCATCACGCAGGACGAGGAGACCTCGGGGATCATCGACGCCGCGCACATCCTGGGGCCCGGCTGGTTCCTGCTCGACGTGCAGGCCCACAAGACGAGCACCGACACCGAGCTGGTCGAGGGCGGTCAGCTTCTCGCGCTGTTCATCGACCCCGACATCGCCTCACCGCACGGCGACAAGCACAACGGCGACCAGGGAGAGAACGAGGACGAAGACGCCTAGCCGACAGCGCGACGCTGCTGCGTCGGCCGGCGCAGCAGCGTCGCGGCCAGCGGTCCCAGGACGAGTGCTCCGCCGATCGCGTTGAGGACGGCGAAGCCCCATACACCCAGGATCATGCCGCCGGCTGCCGATCCGAGCGCCCCCATCAGGCCCATCGTGAGGTCGGCGAAGCCCTGCGTCGACGCGCGCTCGGCCGGCGTCAGGGCGTCGGTCAGGAGCGCGCTGCCGGCGACGAAGGCGAAGTTCCAGCCGATGCCGTTGATGGCCAGCGCCAGGATCACCAGCACGGAATCGCTGCCCGGCGCGAGCCCCGCCAGCATCACGGCGCCGATCAAGACCATCGCGCCGACGCCGATCATCGGCAGGCGCCCGACGCGATCGCAGAGCCAGCCGGAGAGCGGTGAGGCCACGTACATGCCGCCGAGATGCAGGGAGACCGCGACGCCGATGGTGCGCACGCCGTGCCCCTGATCGTGCAGATAGACCGGCGACGTCGACGTGGTGGCGATCATCACGAACTGGCTGATGGTGAGGGTCGCGAGCGCCAGCTGCACTCGGACGTCGCCGAGAATGGCGCCGAGCGAGCGGGCCGGCTCGAGCCGCCGGCTGGACGCCTCGACCGCGTGCAGCTCGCGGGCGATCGCCAGTGGATCGGGCCGGAGCAGGAGCTCGATGACGATCGCGGCCAGCGCGTAGCCGGCCAGACTGATCAGGAACGCGCTGGCCGCCGGCGCGACGCCGAGAGAATTTCCGACTCGGAGCGCCGGCTCCATCAGATTGGGTCCGAGTATCGATCCGGCGCTCGAGCCCCACACGATGAGACCCATGGCGCGCCCGCGCTGATCGCCCGGGCTCACGTCGGCGGCGGCGTAGCGGCTCAGCAAGTTCGCAGTCTGCGAGACACCAAAGAGGAACATGCCGACGAGCAGGAGCGCGAAGCTGCCGACGGTCACGCCGGCCATGCCGAGGAGCGTGCCCAGCACGGCGAGCGCGTAGCCCAGAACCAGACCGGGGCGGCGTCCCGCGCGATCCATGAAGCGCGCCAGCGGCCAGCTGGCCAGCGCCGTGCCGAGGGCACCCGTGGCGATCGGCACGCCCGACCAGGTGTTGGTGCCCATGATGCCGGCGGCCATGATGCTACCGACCGCCATGCCGATCGAATGCCCGGTGCTGCCCAGGACCTGCGCCGCGAACAGCGTGGTCATGAGGCGGCCACGACTCGCCGCGCTGCGAGGTGCCGCCGCGTGAAGGCTCATGTGCGACCAGTCTAGGGTTTCACGCGCGCCGCGGTAAACGGCCAATGGAGCGAAAGTGGCGCGCCGATTGGCCCGCCGCGACGCGCCCCGCTTGACCCGGAATGCGTGAGCAGGCTACATGTGATCTCGATGGGCATGGTCGCCGCCGCCCTGTGAGCCGCGTGACGCTGGTCAGCTTCGACATCGACGGAACGCTCGAGGTCGGCGAGCCGCCCGGTATCGTGAGCATCGCGCTGGTTCGCGAAGCCAAGCGCCTGGGCTACGTCGTCGGGAGCTGCTCCGATCGGCCAGTCAGCTTTCAGCAGAACCTCTGGGAGCGCCTGCGCATCGCGGTCGACTTCACGGTGCTCAAGCACCGCCTGCTGGACGTCCGGGCACAGTTCGCGGCGACCGCCTACTATCACATCGGCGACACCGAGGTCGACGCCTTCTACGCGAACGCGGCTGGCTTCAGCTTCCTGCGCGCCGACGCCGAGACCCGCCGGCTCTGGCCCTCGGAGCTGTTCGTTCCGCCGACCGACGGCCGCCGCGCCTGATGTCGCCGATCTGGTCGGGCGCGGCCGGCGCCGTCGCCATCGCGGGCCTGCTGGCGCTCGCGGTGGGCATGGGCATCGGCCGCTTCGCCTTCACGCCGATCCTGCCCATGATGCAGGAGGACGCCGGCGTCTCCATCGCGATGGGCGGGTGGCTCGCGTCGGCGAACTACGTCGGCTACCTGCTGGGCGCGCTGTCCGTGATGGGGCTGCGCATGCGCGCGACCAGCGCGATCCGCGCCGGGCTCGTCACTATCGGCCTTGCCACCCTCGCCATGGGCCTCGAGAGCGGTCTCGCCTGGTGGCTCGTGCTGCGCGCGATTGCGGGCGTGGCGAGCGCGTGGGTTCTTATCAACGTGTCGGCGTGGTGCCTCGAGCGCCTGGCCGCGCTGGGGCGCCTCGGCCTGACCAACACGGTGTTCGCCGGCGTCGGCGCGGGCATCGTGCTCGCCGGCGGGCTCTGTCTCGCGCTGATGCACGCGGGCGCCGGCTCGGCGAGCGCGTGGACGGTGCTCGGCGCGATCTCGCTCGCGCTGGCCGCCGGAACCTGGCCCGCGTTCCGTCGGGACGCTGCGGCGCCTGGAAATTCCGAGCGCACCGAGACGCGCGCCGTCGTCTGGGATCGGGAGTCGCTCCGGCTCGTGCTGTGTTACGGCGCCTTCGGCTTCGGCTACATCATCCCGGCGACGTTCCTGCCGGTCATGGCGCGCCAGGTCATCCGCGATCCGGCGGTGTTCGGCTGGTCGTGGCCGGTCTTCGGCGCCGCGGCGATGGGATCGACGCTGGCCGTCGCCGCCTTGCGAAGCCTGATGAGCAATCGCCGCTTGTGGATCGTGAGCCACCTCGTGATGGCACTCGGGGTCGCGCTTCCGGTCATCTGGTCGAGCATCGTCGCCATCATGGTCGCCGGGCTGCTCGTCGGCGGCACGTTCATGGTCGTCACGATGGTCGGCATGCAGGAGGCGCGCAGCGTGGCGGGCGCGCGGGCGACGGGGCTGATGGCCGCGCTGACCTCGGCCTTCGCCCTCGGGCAGATCTTCGGCCCGATCGTGGTGAGCTACGTCGTCGCCGCCGGCGGCGGGTTCTCGACCGCGCTGCTCGTGGCCGGCGCGGTGCTGCTGCTCAGCGCGTACGAGCTGTCGTAGCGTTCGGTCGAGCCGTCAGAGCTCCAGCAGCGCGCTGAGCCCCCGGTGAAACGTGGGCGCCCCGCCCGGCACCATGCAGCTCTCGAGCACCTCGAACAGCTCCTCACGTGATGCGCCCAGGCGCATCGCCCGGTGCATGTGCGCGAGCAGCGCCGCCTTCTCCGAGCCGCGGTAGGCGAGGAGCGCGATGGCAACGAACTCGCGCACCTTGGCGGAGACGTGCCGGCCCTCGCCGAGACCGAGCTCGTAGATCCGGTTGTAGGCCTCGACGAACTCGGGGTCCTCTCGCGCCGCGAACTCCCATTCCGGGTAGATGTAGCCCCGCGCCTGCTTCATCCGCGCGATGAGTGCCTCCGCTCGCTCTGCCCGATCCTTGTCTGCCGCTTCCTGTGACATCGATTCCTCCAGGAGAATGCTCAGCGTACCTTGCCGCGGGCGGCGACCGGCCACACGACCTCGACCGCGCCGTTTCGGACTCCGTAGATCTCGTCGACCATGTTCGTGACGACGCAGCAGTGATTGGGCACGACGTGGACAACGTCGCCGACCTTCGGACGTTCGGCACAGGCCGAGAGGTCGACGGTGCCGTGCTCCTCCGACAGCGCGGTGATGGCCGCCTCCGGGTACTCCATCACGTGCCCGTAGCCCTTCATGAAGTAGAGATCGGAGGTGAGCACCTTGGAGCCCGCGTCCAGGATGGCGCGCGTGGCGGTCGGGCGGCTCACCACGGTTGCGCGCACGCGCATGGCGCAGTTGTCCCAGCCGGCGGTGCCTGTCGAGACCACCATGGCGTCGTTGTAGACGCAGGTGCCGGCGCGGTGCTCCGTCAGCATCGGGAAGTTCTGCGCGGTGAAGAGCGACGGCGTGCCGCCGCCGGACACCACCGGCACCGGAATCCCAGCCTGCTTGAACAGCGCCAGCGCCGCCTCGAAGAAGTCGCGGGTGTTCGGATCGCGGTTGGGAAACGTCATGAGCCCATCGAAGCGCATCCGGGGCATCCGCATCGCCCGCCGCGCCAGCGCGAAGGCCTCGTCGGGGGTCTGCACGCCGGTGCGGCCGAACCCCGTGTCGCACTCGACGAGGAATGAGAGATCGACCCCATGGCGCGCGGCCGCGTCGGAGAGCGCCTGCGCGACCACGTCGTTGTCGAGGACGACCGCCAGGCGCCGGACGCGCTTGACCAGGGTCATGAGGCGATCCGTCTTCGGCTCGCCCAGGATGTTGAACGTGAGCAGGATGTCGTCGGTGACGCCGGCGTCGACGAAGACCTCCACCTCGCCGAGCTTCTGGCAGGTGATGCCGGTCGCGCCCGCCGCCATCTGCATCTTGCCGATTTCCGGAATCTTGTGCGTCTTGATGTGGGGCCGGTTTCCGATCCCGTACCGAGAGAGATGGGCCTGCACGCGGCGAATGTTCTCTCGCATGATGTCGAGGTCGACGGTGACGACGGGTGTGTCGAGGTCGGTGAGCGCGGTCATCGGGTCCTTTCCTCGTTAAATCGCCTGGAGCAGGGGAGTCATCGAGCGAGGCGGGCCGGCGTTCTCAGAGCGAGGGCCATCGGTCGGCCCAGGGGCGCGCCTGCTCGAGCTGCGCGGCGAGCCGGAACAGCGTCGCCTCGTCGCCGAACCGCCCGGCGAACTGGACGCCGATCGGCACAGCATCGCCATTCCAGAAGAGCGGCACTGACATGGCCGGCTGACCGGTGGCGTTGAAGACCGGCGTGAATGGCACGAACAGCGCCGAGCGGAAGATGCCGTGCATCGGGTTATCGTCCGGCGCATCGAAGCTTCCGAGCGCGGGCGGCGGCTCCGCCAGCGTCGGCGAGAGCCAGACGTCGTAGTCGATGAGGAAGCGCGCGATCTGACGCGCCACGGCCTGTAAATCCTGGACCGCCAGCAGATAGTCCGAGGCGCTGCGGCGGCCGCCCATCTCGTAGAGGGCCCAGGTGAGCGGCTCGAAGCGCTCCGCGCCCGGCGTCTGTCCGGTGCGCCGCGACCAGTCGTCGATCGTCCAGGCAGTGCCCGCCGACCACACCGTGATGAACGCCTGGCTGATCTGGTCGCCATCGAGCGGGGGCGACGCCTCGCTCACCTCGTGGCCGAGGCCTTCACAGAGCTTCGCGGCCTCGTGGACCGCCCGCACGCAGTCCGGATGCACCGGCGCCCCGGTCGCGCTGCTAGTGGTGAAGGCCACGCGCAAAAATCCTGGCGGCCGCCTCACCTCTTCCAGAAATGGGCGAGGGGCCGGTGGCGCGACGTACGGATCGCCGAGGTCCGGGCCCGCGGTGGCGTCGAGCAGGGCGGCGCTGTCGCGGACCGAGCGGGTCACGGCGTGCTCGACGACCAGCCCGCTGAAGAGATCGCCGTAGTGCGGGCCGAGCGGGTTGCGGCCGCGTGTGGGCTTGAGACCGAAGAGACCGCAGCACGAAGCTGGAATACGAATCGAGCCTCCGCCGTCATTAGCGTGTGCCATGGCGACGAAGCCCGCCGCAACCGCCGCGGCCGACCCGCCGCTCGAGCCGCCGGGCGTCAGGCCGAGGTTCCATGGGTTGCGGGTCGGACCGAAGAGCCTGGGCTCGGTGGTCGGCAGAATGCCGAGCTCCGGAGTATTCGTCTTGCCGATGACGATCAGCCCGGCGCGCTTGAGGCGTCGCGTGAGCTCGCTGTCCGCCTCGGGCGTGTACCGGCCGTCGATGAAGTCAGAGCCTTCGGTGAACCTCGCCCCGGCGTACTCGGCCAGCAGGTCTTTCAGGAGGAAGGGCACACCGGCGAACGGCCCGTCGGGGTCTACCACCTTGGCCTCGGCGCGAGCCCGGTCGTACAGCGCGGTCACGACCGCGTTCAGCTTCGGATTCAAACGCTCGACACGCGCAATGGCCGCCTCGACCAGCTCGATGGGCTTCACGGCCTTCTCGCGCACGAGCTCGGCCTGCGCGATCGCGTCGAGCCGCCACAGGTCAGTCACGGCGCATTCTCGTGGCGACGATAGTGCTCTTGCCCGCGTCGTAAGACAAGGAACGGCATCTCGGGCAGCCTTGACATGAGATCAACATCTGTTTAGTATTTAAGGTCCGTATGGAGGTGGCTTCGATGAACCCGGTAGAGCGTGCGCTGACTCAGGATCTGACAGGGCTTCTCGATCGCCTCGCGGCGTCTCTGCCCGAGGGCGGCTTCGAAGGTATCCGCATGGCCCACCCGGGCCTGAAGGGCAAGCTGGACGACGCCGACGCCCGGCTGGCGGCGGCGCGCGAGTCGCTGCTCGATGGCTACGGCCGCTGGCGCCGGGCGCTCGAAGATCTGGAAAATCTCTGGGCGCTTGGGGCCTGGCGCTCAGCCGCGGCCGAGGAGCCGGCCGAGCAGTCCACCGCGCTCGCGGCCTGATTTGACGCGCGCGGCCGTATAGGTGGCGCGGGCAGCCTCGAATCGCTGCCAGTAGTCCGGCAGCTCGCGGGCCAGGACGACGTGCGCGCCGAGCAGCCGGTGCATCTCGTCGCCCGGGGCCTGTTCGGCCGCCGCCACTTTGCGTCGCTGTCCCTCGTCGAGGCCGGGCGCGATCGCCGCCTGGAGCTCGGCGAGAAACACGCGCACGCCCTCGGTGAACTCGGCGCGGTCGGTCGCGCTGTCGGCGCGCGGCGCCGGCAGGCCGAGGGCGCGGCGGCGCTCGACGAGGGCGCCGAGGCAGACGAAATCGACCGCCTCCTCGAGGCGCTCGCGCAGTTGCGCCTCGATGCGGTCGTTCAGCGCGGCCGGCTGATTCGGGTCGCGCCGCGGCGAGCTGCCGAAAGGTGAGTCTGGCGTCATGAATCTCCCGCTCGCAATGCTAAGATTCTAACGTGCTCGTTGCGCGCGTCGTGGTGGTCACGCTCCTCGTCCTGCTCGCGGTTCCCGCGTCGGCCCAAGCACCGCACGGCGATACTTCCGGAATCTCCCCACGGTTCAATCCGTCCGGAATCAACGACGCAGCCAACGAGGCCGTCGCGAGCGGCGAGATCCCCGGTGCGGTGGTCGTCGTCGGTCGCGGCGACGACGTGCTGTTCCAGCGCGCCTACGGCTCGCGGCGCCTGATCCCGAGCCAGGCCCCGATGACCCTCGACACCATCTTCGACATCGCCTCGCTCACGAAGCCGGTGGGCACGACGATCGCCGTCATGTCGCTCGTCGAGCGCGGGCTGATCTCGCTCGACGCGCCGCTAGGCCGATACCTGAAGGAATACCAGGACAAGCAATTCGAAGAGATCACGATCCGGCGGCTCCTCACCCATAGCGCCGGACTCGGCGGATACCCCCCGAACGCCACGGTGGCCTCGGGCATGCCGGCGGCGGTGCGCGCGATCGCCAAGCTGCCGCTCGAGTATCCCCCCGGCTCAGGTTTCCAGTACAGCGACACCGGGTTCATTCTCCTCGCCGAGGTCGTTCGCCGGGTCAGCGGCACGCCGCTCGATCGCTACCTGGACCGGCTGCTGTTCCGCCCGCTCGGCCTGACCGACACCACATTTCAGCCGCGCGCCGGCACGCTGAGCCGCGTCGCGCCGACCGAGTTCGCGAATGGTCACATGCTGCGCGGCGATCCGCACGACCCGCGGGCGCGCCTGCTCGGCGGCGTCGCCGGCCACGCCGGCATCTTCTCGACCGCCGCCGACCTCGCGAAGATCTGCCGGATGCTGCTGAACGGCGGCGCGCTCGACGGGCAGCGCATTCTCGAAGCCGCCACGGTGCGAAGCATGTGGGAGATGCAGCCCGAAGTGCGCGGGGCGCGCACGCTGGGCTGGGACAGCGCGTCGTCCTACTCCCGCACCATCGCGCCGTTCTTCCCCGAGGGCTCGGTTGGCCATCTCGGCTTCACCGGCACCGCCATTTGGATCGATCCGCCGACCAAGAGCTACCTGATCGTCCTGTCCAACCGCGTGCATCCCAACGGCGGCGGCGCTGCCAAGATCCGCGATCTGCGTATCCGTCTCGCGGCGGCGGCCGGCGCGCAGCTCTTCCAGCCGCCGGTCATCGCCGACCCGGGCCCCACCAGCGGCCCGGCCGCCGACGGACCCGTGCCCGACCAGCGCCTGCCCGACACGATTCTGACGCCCGACCGCGTCCTCACCGGGATCGACGTGCTCGTCGATCAAAAGTTCTCGATGCTCCAGGGACACTCGGTCGGCCTCGTCACCAACCAGACGGGAATCGACTCGCGCGGCCGGCGTACGATCGACCTGATCGCCAATGCGCCGGGAGTCAGGCTGCAGGCGATCTTCTCCCCCGAGCACGGCATCACGGGCCAGGCCAATACCGACGTTCCGAACGGGCTCGACGTCGCGACCGGCCGGCCGATCTGGAGCCTCTACGGCGCCACCCGGCGCCCGTCGCCGGCGATGCTCAAGGACGTCACGCTGATCGTCTTCGATATCCAGGACGTCGGCGCGCGCTACTACACGTACCTCACGACGCTCATCTATGTCATGGAGGAAGCGGCCAGGCAGCGGATCCCGGTGGTCGTGCTCGACCGGCCCAATCCGATCACGGGGCGCGTGATCGAGGGGCCGCTCATGGATCCCGATCTCTATTCGTTTACCAGCCCGCACACGATCCCCGTGCGAACCGGGCTCACCATCGGCGAGTTCGGCCGGCTGGCCGCCGCCGAGCGCAAGGTTCCCGTCTCGCTCACGGTCGTCCCGCTGGTCGGCTGGCAGCGCGAGCGCTGGTACGACGAGACCGGCCTGCCGTGGGTGAACCCGTCGCCGAACATCCGCTCGGTCACCCAGGCGCTGCTCTACTCGGGCGTCGGGCTCCTCGAGGCGACGAACCTCTCGGTGGGCCGCGGCACCGACATGCCCTTCGAGGTGATCGGCGCGCCGTGGATCGAGCCGCGCGGGCTCGCGGAGTTGCTCAACCGGCAAGGACTCCGCGGCGTGACCTTCGAGCCGATCTGGTTCACGCCGGCGAGCGACGTCTACGCCAGCACGCTCTGCCCGGGCGTGCGGTTCGTGGTGACCGACCGGGAGGCGATCCGGCCGGTGACAGTGGCGTTCGCCGTGGCGCGGGCGCTACGCGAGCGTCATCGCGACCAGTTCAGGCCCGAGAACATCCAGAACCTCCTGGTGAACCGGTCCACGATGTGGGCTTTTCTGAGGGGCGAGGTTCTGGAGCGCGTCGTCGCCTGGGCTGAAATGGATCGCGCTGCTTTCTTGAAGCGTCGCGCGTCGTATCTCATGTACCGGTAGCTTTACTCGCTCCGCGCGGGGCGTCGGGCCGCGGCGGGCGGGGGCGTGGTCGGGTCGGCGAGGGGTCAACGGACCACGCGGCATGCGTTCGCTTCCCCTTTGCGGCTGGGCTCCATCCGGGCGCATTGCTTCCGCCGACGCTCTTTGGGAACGGGTCCTTTCGACCCCTCACCAACCCGACCACACCCCACCCGCCGCGGCCTGCTCCACGTGGGCGGAATCTCGCGTTTCGTCATGCGCCCGCGGCTCGCTTCCTGAGCTCGGGCGTCGGTTTCGCTGGCGGCGGGTCTGAGTTCATGGTGCGGTGACGGGCGCGTCGCTGCGTAGCTGCTTGCGGCG
>DASRIY010000261.1:0-4127 GCA_035649755.1 Candidatus Methylomirabilota bacterium | reverse complement strand
CTTCAGCCATCAGGACCCGGGATTCATCGACCACGTCGTCAACAAGAAGGCCGAGGTGATTCGCGTCTACCTGCCGCCCGACGCCAACTGCCTGCTGAGCGTCACGGACCATTGCCTGCGCAGCCGCGACTACGTCAACGTCATCGTGTCGGGCAAGCAGCCGGCGCCGCAATGGCTCACCATGGATCAGGCCGTCAAGCACTGCACCGCCGGACTCGGCATCTGGGACTGGGCCAGCAATGATCAGGGCGGGGAGCCCGACGTCGTGATGGCCTGCTGCGGCGACGTGCCGACGCTCGAGACGCTGGCCGCGGTTCAGCTGCTCCGCAAGCACGTACCGGACGTGAAGGTGCGGGTGATCAACGTCGTCAACCTGATGACGCTGCAGCCGCGCGAAGAGCATCCGCACGGCTTGACGACTCGTGAGTTCGACGTCCTCTTCACGACGGACAAACCGATCATCTTCGCGTTCCACGGCTACCCGTGGCTGATCCACCGGCTGACCTACCGGCGCACCAACCACGAGAATCTGCACGTGCGCGGCTACAAGGAAGAAGGGACGACGACCACGCCCTTTGACATGGTCGTGCTCAACGACATCGATCGTTTCCACCTCGCCGGCGACGTCATCGATCGCGTGCCCGGGCTGCGCGCTAAAGCCGCCTACGCCAAGCAGGCGATCCGCGACAAGCTGATCGAGCACAAGCAGTACATCGCCCGGCACGGCGAGGACATGCCCGAGATCCAGGAGTGGCGCTGGGGCGCTGAAGAGAAGGCCGTGAATTCACGCCGCGACACCGCGGCAGACTTTTGACGGCGGACCGAGAATCGAGCCGTGGTGACCAGCACGCAGAGCGTCTTCGTGATCCGCCACGGTGAAACTGAGTGGAGCCTGAGCGGGCAGCACACCGGCACGACCGATATTCCGCTCACCGAGAACGGCCGGGCGCTCGCGCGGCGTCTGGGTCCTATTCTGGCCAAGGAGGCGTTCCAGCTCGTCCTCACGAGCCCCCTCGGTCGAGCCCGCGAGACCTGTGAGCTGGCGGGGCTCGGCGCGCGCGCCGCGCTCGAGCCCGACCTGAAGGAATGGAACTACGGCGATTACGAGGGACTCACCTCCGAGCAGATCCATCTGAAGCGACCGGGGTGGATGGTCTTCCGGGACGGCTGTCCGGGCGGCGAGAGCCCGAGCCAGATCGGGGCGCGGGTCGACCGGGTCATCGCCAGGGTTCGCGCCGCGACGGGCGACGTTGTTCTCTTCGCCCACGGCCACGTGCTTCGAGTTCTGGTCGCGCGATGGATTGGACTTGTGCCGGGCGCCGGTGAGCATTTCCTGCTCGACACCGCGACGCTGAACGTCCTTGGTAACTACCGCGGCTCGCCCGCGGTGAAGGTCTGGAACGCTCCGCTCGCGTGAACGCCTCTGAGATCAGGCCGAGCCCATGGCGCGCCGTTCTCGCCGCCACCGTGCTCAACCTCCCGTTCGGCTCGCTGTACGCCTTCAGCGTCTTTCTGAAACCGCTCGAAGCGCTGCTCGGCGTGAGCCGCGGCGACCTCGCACTCGTCTTCGCGCTGGCGTCGGCCGGATTCGGCGTCGGCATGCTCCTGGCGCCGCGCCTCTTCGGCCTGGCGCCGACCGCGCTCCTGGTGCTGGCCTGCACGGTCGCCGGCACGTCGGGCGCCGTTGTCGCCGCGACCGCCGGCGGCCTCGCCCAGCTGGCGCTCGGCTACGGCGTGCTCTTCGGCGCCGGCGGCGGCGCGGGCTACATCCTGGCGCAGCAGACCGTGAACCTGGCCGTGACCCGCCGGCATGGTCTCGTGAACGGCTACGTCGTGAGCCTGTATCCCGCCGGCGCGATGATCGCCGCGCCGCTCTTCGGCTGGTCGATCCAGGCGATCGGCGTGCGCGCTACTCTCGGCGGCTTCGGCGCGGTGCTCGCCGTCACCGGCGCGATTGCTGCGTGGCTCGTCGCGCATTCGGGCGTCGCGCTCGGGGCGGCATCGGCGAGCATCATTCCCGATGAGGCCGAGCGGCGCCGCAGCGTGTTCTGGCGGCTCTGGATCGTCTTCTTCCTCGCGGCGTCCGCCGGGCTCATGGTGCTCAGCCAGGCGGCGGGCATCATTACCGCGTACGGCGGCGCCACGGCCCTCGCCGTCTACGGCACGACGTTCATCGCCGCCACCATCGCCGCCGCGCGGCTGGGCGGCGGTTGGATGGTCGACTGGCTCACGATTCCGGCGGTCGCCGCCGGCGCGCACGCGGTGGCGCTGGCCGGCAACCTGGCGCTGACGCTCTGGCCCGGCCCCGGCGTCTCGGTCATCGCGCTGGCGCTGGTGGGCCTGGGATACGGCGTCATCTCCGGGCTCACGGCCGCAGCAGTCGCCGTGTACTGGCGGCGGGCGCTCTACGGTCGGATGGCGAGCCGCATCTACATCGCGTGGTGCGCGGCGGCGATCATCCTGCCGATCACGGCCGGCTACCTCTACGACCTGACCCGCGGCTATGGCTCGGCGATCCTGATCGCCGCCGGCGGCAACGCGCTCGGCATCGTCGTGGCGCTCGGGCTGCCGCACCAGCGCACCGCGCGGGCCGCCGAGCCCCTTCGTTCGACCGCGCCCGGCACGACTCGGTCGTATACTCCTCGCGTATGACCCAGTCAGGAGGCCAGCCCATGGTGACCCTCGAGTTCCACGACCCGTCCGGCGTCATCGCGGTGAAGCAGCCGCACGCCCCGCGTGTCTCCACCCTCGCCGGTAAGCGCGTCGGCTTCGTCAGCAACGAGCAGTGGCAGGCCTATCGCATGCTGCCGCTCCTCAAGTCGCTGCTCGAGGCGGACTTCCCGGGCATCGAGGTCTTGCCCATCGACGCGTTTCCGCAGGGCAACGCGCTGATCGGCTCGGAGGAGACCGCGGCGCTCGTGAAGCAGAGCGGCGTCGACGCCGTCGTCATCGGCAACGCGGCCTGAGGGTCCTGCGCCACTGCATGCGGCCGGGCGGCCGCTAGGCTCGAAGCAGAAGGCATTCCGACCGTCACGCTCACCCGTGAGGATTTCGTCGGCGTCATGACGAACGCGGTCGCCGGCCTCGGGCTGGCGCCCGACGCGGCGATGGTCACGTTCCCGATCGCGATGTTCTTGCCGGGCAGCGATATCACCCCGGTCGAGGCGCGCAAGCAGGAGTTCTACGACGGGCTCACGACGTGGCGCTCGGCCTTCGCCGGCGGCGCCGCGAGCGAGCCGCCGATGATCCGCGTGCAGGCCTCGAGCGCGGAGGCGGCGTTCGCGCGCGCGAACGACGTGATGCTGACCAACCGCTGGAGCGACGGCCTGCCGGTCTGGCCCCCGACACGCGAGCGAGTGGAGTGGATCCTGCGCGGCACGGCAGAGCCGCGGCGGCGCGAGCTCGGCGCCTTTCCGCCCCGTGGCGGCGTGACCACGATCGAGAGCTGCGCGATCGCGCTGGCGATGGCGGGCGGACGACCGGAGTATCTTGCCGTCCTGATAGCGGCCGTCGAAGCGTTCCTCGACGAGGACTCCGGAAGCGAGCAGCTCCAGGCCGCCTCGGGCAGCGCGTTTCCCGTCGTCATCGTCAACGGGCCGATCGGCGCGCAGATCAGGCTGAACGCCGGCTTCGGCTGCCTGGGGCCCGATCCGCAGCGGCCGGCGGGCGCCAGCATCGGCCGCGCGCTCCGGCTCCTGCAGCAGAACCTCGGCGGCGCCCTGCCCGGCATCGGCACGATGGCCAACTATGGCGGCATGCGCTACACAAATGTCGTGTTCGCCGAGGACGAGGCGAACCTGCCGCCCGGCTGGACGGCCCACGGCGTCGAGCGACATGGCTTCAAGCCGGGCCAGAGCTCGATCTCGCTCGCCTTCGCCAACGGGGTGACGAACATCCGGCGCCGCGGAGCCAAGAAGGAAACGCCCGAGGAAGATGCGCTCCAGGGCATGTACCGCATGGCCGACTTCATGCGCGTGCCCAACATGCCCGGCCTCTCGGGTTACGAGCACGGCACGCCGGGCATTCTGATGCTCCCGGGCGTGGTGGCGAAGACCATGGCCGGGCTCGGCTGGACCAAGGCGTCTATCCGCGAGTTCTTCTGGGAGCACTCGCGGATCCCGGGCGAC
>DASRIY010000260.1:0-4654 GCA_035649755.1 Candidatus Methylomirabilota bacterium | reverse complement strand
CCACCCGCGCGGCGAACGTCATCCCGCTCCGGGCCCCGAGGCGGCAGCCGCGAATCCCGCTGGCCGAGTCCTGGATCCGAGACTGATGGCCGATCTCCAGCGCGCGGCCTTCATCAACCCCGGACGCGACCTGGCCGGCGGTGTCGACCTCGCGCGCCGCGCCGAAGCCCTCGGCTACGACAGTGTGTGGGTGACCCACGGCTCGGGACGCGATTCGTTCGTGGTCCTCGCCGCTTACGGCGCCGCGACCACGCGCCTGCACCTGGGCAACGGCGTCGTCCCGATCTACCCGCGCCACCCGGTGACGATGGCTCAGGCGGCCCTCACGCTCTCGGAGATGACGGCCGGGCGCTTCATCCTGGGCGTGGGCGTGAGCCATCGCGCCAGCATGGAGGCCGGGCTTGGTCTCACCCTGCGCGAGCCCCTCGCCGTCATGCGCGAGTACGTCGCGGTGCTCCGCGGCGCCGTCAATGGCACCGCCAAGTTCGAGGGCCGCCACTATCGGGTCAACTGGAGCCTGGCGGTCCCCGAGCGTCCGCCGGCGCCGCCGATCTATCTCGCCGCGCTGTCGCGCAACATGATCGAGCTGGCCGGCGAGATCGCGGACGGCGTGGTGCTATGGCTCTGTTCGCCGGGTTACGTGCGCGACGTCGCCATGCCCGCGCTGCAGCGCGGCCGCGCGCGGGCGGGCAAGACGCTGGCGGGCTTCGAGGTCGTCGCGGCGGTGCCGCTCGCCATCTCTGACGACGCCCCGGCCGCTCTCACCGCGTTCCGCGGCGAGCTCTCGCGCTATCTCACGCTGCCGTTCTATCGCGCCATGCTCGAGTCGAGCGGCCTCGGCAAGGAGCTGGCCGCCTTCGACAGGAGCGGCGAGGTTGCCGAGCCTCTGCCACGCGCCCTCGGCGGCGTCGGCGCGCCCGAGGCGGGGCGAGCGTTCGTCCAGGCGTACCGCGACGCCGGCGTGACGCTGCCGGCGATCCGACCCATCACCTTCCCGGACGCGCCGTGGTATCGCCGGACCCTCGAGGAAGCTTCGCGCTGGTAGTCGCGGTCTCACTCGTCGTCGCGCTCCTGGCGACGGCGGCGTGCGTCACCGATCGCCCGACCCACGTCCGGCCCTCGTCGTCCGACACCGCCGGCGCGCGAATGCTTCCCGCCGAGCGCGGCGCGGCGATCGTCTACGTGGCGCTCGGCGACAGCACTGTCGAGGGCGTCGGTGCCACGAGCCGCGCCCGCAATTACGTGAGCCGTTTGCACGAGCGCCTGCGCGCCGTCTATCCGGCAGCGCGCGTCACCAACCTGGGCGTGGGCGGCGCGACCTCGGCCGACGTGCGCACGCGCCAGCTCGACCGTGCGATCGAGCTGCGCCCCGACCTGGTCACGCTGGCGATCGGGCCGAACGACATCACCACCGAGGTGCCGCTGGCCGCATACGAGCAGAATCTCGAGATGATCCTCGGACGCCTGCGCCGCGAGACGGGGGCGGTCGTCGTGGTGAATCTGATCCCCGATCTGGCGGTCACGCCGCGCTTTCGCGGCAGCCAGCACCGAGAGGCGGTCGGCCGGCTGACGATCGCCTTCAACGAGGCGCTGGAGCGCAAGAGCCGCGCCCACGGCGCGGAGCTGGTCGACCTCTTCGCCGCGAGCCGGCGCGAAGTGCCGCTCAGGCCCGAGCTGATGTCGGCCGACGGCTACCACCCGTCCGACGCGGGGTATGCTCGGTGGGCGGAGCTGGTCTGGGCCGGCGTCGAGGCGCGGATCGCCCCCGGTACGGCGCGCTGAAACGGATGAACCCGACTCTGCGTCAAAGAACGTAGAGAAGATCGTAGAGGGGATGCAAACCATGGGCGTGATCGTCGCTCTCGTGCTCGCAATGGTGATCGTCGGAGCCCCGCTCGGGGCCGAGGCGACCGGGCTCAAGGCCAAGGTCACCGCGCCGGGATCTCAGCGCCCTCCCTCGCACATCAACTGGGAACCGAACGCCGTCCACCGTCACGACGGCTTCCAGCGCTTCCCGGTGGTCGTCGTCCCACAACCGGTTGTCGTCGTCTCCCCGCGGCGCTGCCTCGAGCCCGGGTACTGGGCCTACAACTGGGTCCCGCAGGCCTACGTCTCGTCCGGTTGGGTCCCCGGGTACTACGACTCGAACGCGCTGTGGGTCGAGGCCCACTACGAGTCCCGCACGTACACCGGGGGGTACTACCAGCCGTACTGGGTTCCGGAGCGCTGGGCGTCCTGCTAGGCCGAGCCGGCCGAGGGGCGCCTATCGATCAGTGATACAACTGTAGGCCCATGCGGGCCTACATCGTGTCCCGCCTCGGCCAGACGGCGCTCGTCCTCTTCCTCTCGCTCACCGCGGTCTTCGCGATGAGCCGTCTGTCCGGCGATCCCGTCCTGCTCTTCATGCCGATGGACATCCAGACCAAGGACGTGAACGAGTTCCGCCAGCGCCTGGGCTTCAACGATCCGCTGCCCGTGCAGTACGCGCGCTTCGTCGCGGGCGCGGCGCGCGGCGATTTCGGCGAGTCGCTCCGCTACCGGCAGGACGCGATGGGTCTCGTGCTCGCGCGGCTCCCGGCCACGCTGCTCCTCGCCGGCACCTCGATGCTCCTGACGTTCGCGATCGCGGTCCCGCTCGGCGTCCTGACAGCGGTGCGCCGCGACGGCTTCCTCGATCACGTCGGCACGGTCTCCACCGTGCTGGGCCAGGCCACGCCGGGCTTCTGGCTCGGCCTGATGCTGATCTACGTGTTCTCCGTCCAGCTGCGGTGGCTGCCGACGGGCGGCATCGGCGGTGTCGAGCATCTCGTCATGCCGTCGATCGTGCTGGCGGCGTTCTATTCCGCGCGCATCGCGCGCCTGACACGCTCGGCGATGCTCGACGCGCTCGGCGAGGAGTACGTCCTGACGGCGCGCGCCAAGGGGCTCGGCGAGGGGCGCGTGATCGGAAAGCACACGCTTCGCAACTCGGCGATCCCCATCGTCACGCTCGCCGGCCTCGAGGCCGGACAGGTGCTGGGCGGGGCCGTGATCACCGAGACCATCTTCGCGTGGCCGGGTCTCGGCCGGCTCACGGTGCAGGCGCTCCTCAATCGCGACTTCCCGGTGGTCTTCGCCGCGGTCTTCGTGATCTCGCTCATCTACACGCTGATCAACCTGCTGGTCGATCTGGCCTACGCCTGGCTCGATCCGCGCGTACGCCTGCATTGAACGGCGCCCGTCGTCCGTTCGCGCTGAAGAAATGGCTCGGCCTCGGCCTCACGCTGGCGGCGCTGCTCGCGGCGCTCGGCGCGCCCTGGCTCGCCGCGCACGATCCGCTCCGCACCGATTTCGCGCAGAGCCTCAAGCCGCCGGGCGCCCCCGGCCATGTGCTCGGGACCGACCAGCTCGGCCGCGATCTCCTCGCCCGTGTCCTGCATGGCGCGCGGCTGGCGCTGTTCATCGGCGGCTGCACGGTCGTCCTGACGGCGCTGGTGGGCGGGGCCCTCGGGCTCGTCGCCGGATTCGTCGAGCGCTGGCCCTCGACCGTGCTCATGCGCATCGCCGACGTCCAGCTCTCGTTTCCGTTCATCCTGCTGGCGATGACGATCAACGCCATCGTCGGGCTCGGCCTTCGCAACATCATCCTGAGCCTTTCGGCCGCCGGATGGGTCGTGTATGCTCGCGTCGTGCGCGGCGAGGTGCTCTCGGTCAAGCAGCGCGACTACGTCCACGCGGCGGCGGCGCTCGGCATGAGCCGGACGCGGCTCTTGCTGCGCCACGTCCTGCCCAACGTCGCGCCGTCCATCGTGGTGGTCGCGAGCCTTCAGTTCTCGTCGTTCATCGTGGCCGAGGCGGCGATCAGCTTCCTCGGCTTCGGGATCCAGCCGCCGACGCCCGCGTGGGGCAGCATGCTCTCGGAGAGCCGCGACTTCCTGTACTTCGCCTGGTGGCTGGCGCTGTTCCCCGGCGGCGCGCTGGCGCTGACGGCGCTCGGCGTCAACCTGCTCGGCGACTGGCTCCGCGACACCATGGACCCGAAGCTCCGGGTCTGAGCGGCTCGACGCCGGCCATGGCCAAGAGTCACTTCTTCGCCTACCTGTCGCGGATGAAGTTCATCCGCCGCTGGGGGCTCATGCACAGCACGTATCCCGAGAACATCCAGGAGCACAGCTTGCGGGTGGCCCAGATCGCGCACGCGCTCGCGATCATCCGCAACCGGCTCTTCGGCGGCGACGTGAGCCCCGAGCGCACCGCGACGCTCGCGCTCTACCACGACACCAGCGAGGTCCTCACCGGCGACATGCCGGCCCCGGTGAAAGAGTTCAATCCCGAGATCCACCGCGCCTACCACGCGATCGAGGCCGCGTCGAAAGAAAAGCTCCTCGGGCTGATTCCCGAGCCGCTCCGGCCCGGCTACGAGCCGTTCTTCCGGCCCGACGAGCGCGACCGCGCGCACCGCGACCTGGTGAAGGCCGCCGACAAGCTCTGCGCCTATCTCAAGTGTCTCGAGGAGACCGGCGCCGGCAACCCTGAGTTCGCCCAGGCCGAGAAGGCCCTGCGGGCGAGCGTCGAGAATCTCGACCTGCCGGAGGTCCGCTATTTCCTGGAGACGTTCGTCCCGAGCTTCCACCTCACGCTCGACGAGCTGAACTGAGCCGGAACGGTTGAATTG
>DASRIY010000259.1:0-6072 GCA_035649755.1 Candidatus Methylomirabilota bacterium | reverse complement strand
CGAGCGCCCGCCGCCGGGGAACATGCCCTCCCGGCCGGACTGCATGAAGCGGTATCCGCCGAACAGCGCCGCGTTCGGCGCGAACCGCCAGGAGAGCCCCGCGCCCATGCTGAGGCCGAGCGACATCGACCCGGCCTGGCTGACGCGCAGACCGTCAGAGCCCGCCGCGACGAGCATGGGCCCGAACGACAGATAGGGCTCGACCGTGCCGAAGCCCGAGGCGCCCGTCGAGGTGACAGTCGGCCAGCGAAGCGTGAGGTCGAGCGAGACGCCGGAGCCCCGGAGATCGGTGTCGATGATCCGGTAGGGCGTGCTGCCGGGATTCGCGTCGTCGACCGAGATGACCGGCCGCGCACCGAGATTCGAGACACGGAAGCGTGACGACTCCACGCCGACCGTGAAGGGCTGTGAGCCGTCGAACCAGTGCCCGATTTCGGACCATTGGGCGGCAGCGGGTGTCGCCTCGACCAGCAACAGCGCCAGAGCCACGAGCATCAGCCGAAGCAACGCGGTCGCGCGTCGGACGCTTTTCGGAATCTTCCAGGTCCTACTCAAGACGCATCACCCTGACAGCGCACCATCCTAACAGCGTCGGCGGGCCAATGCGAGCGGTTGATGCAACTCCGGGCCCAGGTAAGAATTACGCAGGCGACTCTCGCCGGAGGGCCCAGAGGGCACCGCCCTGCAGAACGAGGGCGGCCGCGATGGCCGCGGCGAAGGCGCGGGCGATGCCGGCGCCCTCGATCGACAGCGCGAGCACGAGGAAGAAGCCCGCGAACGCGAAGAGGCCGAGCAGCAGCCCGCGCAGCACCCGGATGGCGGGTCCGGGACCCTGCAGGTGATGGGCGAAGCCGGCCAGGATCGCGCCATAGAGCGGATACGTCGCGAGCAGGCCCGTGAGCTGGGGGCCGAGCATGGTCGCGAAGCCCGTCAGCAGCAGCACGATGGCGGTCGTCACCACCATTCGGGCCGGGATGTCCCATCGCGGCAGCGGCGCCGGCGCGAGGATCTGCGAGTCCTTCGGCATGAAGGCGAGCGCGGCGGGGAGCGTGGCGAACACGATCGGCACGAGCCAGGCCAGTGACAGGTCCACGGACTGTAGGATTACGGTCGCTGCCGCGAATCCGAGGGTGCCGGCCACGAGCGCCCATCCCCAGCGGCCGCGGCGCGCCAGCCTTCCGTAGAGAACGCAGAACACGGCCTGCGCGCCGGCGCCGGTCATGGAGCCGACGGCCGCCGCCGCGGCAAACCTGACGCCGTGATCGAGCGCGAGGAAGAAGGCGACCGGACCGGAGGTGAGCGGAAACCCCACGAGCCAGCCGCTCACGCCGGGCCCCCAGCGCCGTCCCGCCAGGCTGACCGCACCGATGAGCGCGGGGGTGAGCACGAGCTTGAGCGCCAGGCCTTCCACGGTCCGAGGTTCTCGAGGAGATCCGACCGTTAGCGGGCGACGCGGAGCGTGAAGCGGCGGCCCTGATCGCTGAGGGCGACGCCGTCTTCCTGAATCTCCTCGACGCGGAGCCGGCCGTCGACCATCTCGCCCTCGGAATAGCGGCGCCCGTTGATGAAGACCATTCGCTGCGCCGGCACGTCCGAGTAGATCAGCGCCTCGAGCTTGAGCGCGGCCTTCTCGGCCGGCGTCGGCGGCGCGGTTGCCGGCGGTGCCACCGGCGCCACCGCCACGCCTGATGGCGCGGGCTGAGCGACCGCCGCCGGTGGCCGTGTTGCGGGCGCCGGCGCCACCGGCGCCTGGGGCTTCGGGGTGACGGTCGGCGTGACGGCGCTCGCCTCGCGCTCCACGGGCGCCGGCTTCGCGGTCGGAATCTCGGGCCTGGGCGAGGGCTCGACCTTGACCGGCCGCGCGATCTCGACGCTCGGCGCTCGCGGCGCCGATGCGGAGGGGGTCGCCGGCTCCAGAGGAGCCGGGGCCGGCGCCGACCTGAGCCACAGCACCAGCGCTACCGCCAGGAGCCCGACGCTCACGGCGAGCACCGGCGCCAGGCGGCCCGGTACCCGCGCCCAGGACGCCCCGCGCGCCGGCGCGGCGGAGAGCAGCCGCTGCACGACAGGGACCTGACGCTCGCGCTGCTGAGCAGCTTTGGTGAGCGCGTCGAGAATGTAGGACATGGCTATGGCTGCACCGAGCTCAGGGACGGCCCGTTCGCGCCGGGCACGGCGGCGGCCAGACGAACGAGCGTCTCCTCGCCGGCGATGCCATCGGGCGTCAGCGACTCGACCTGCTGAAAGGCCGCGACGCGCCGCGTCAGCTCGTCGTCGTACACCTGGCTGGCGGTAGTCGACTGCGCGCGGCCGTCGAGCACATCGAGCTGACGGCGAAGCCACACGACGTCGCGCCCGCGCATGCCGGGCTGGAGCGGCAGCGGGCCGGCGACGGCCGATTTCCACACCGTCGCGAACGCGCCGTCCCAGAAGCGTTCGATCTCCGCGGTCGGCATCGTCACCCGCAGATCGTCGATACGGAGCGTCGCGCGCTCACCGTCGAGCGCGCTCAGGACGATGTGATGCTTCTTGCCGTCGGGCGTGATGAGCTCGAGGATCGCCGGCAGGTCGAGCCGGCGCAGGACGGTCCAGGTTCCCGTGCGGACGAGACAGCGCAGCCCCGCGGCGCGTCCGGTGTCGCATGCGGGATCGGCGCTCCCCTCTCGGACGTCGACGTCCCAGAGGGCGTAGAGGTTCTTGACCGCGCCCGCCCGATCGGCCTGAAGCGACGGATCGCCGAGGATCGTCGCCAGCGTCGGCTCAGGGCTCGGCGGCTGGAGCGCCGCTACGCTCAGGGCTGTCGGCGTCGGCGAGGCCGTCCCCGCACGCGGTAACATCCACGCCGCGACGGCGGGGAGTCCGCCCGAGGCGACCAGCGCGGCGCCGCCCGCGACCACCAGCAGCGCCGCGGCCGCCGCGGATGCGATGGCCCAGCGGTGGCTGCGCCGCCGGCCCAGGACTTCCCTCGCCGCGCGGCGAACGACCGCGTCCCTCACGCGCGGTTGGCCCGTCGCGTAGGCGCCGAGCAGGGCGCGATCGCAGATCGTGTTCAGGAGACGCGGAACGCCGCCCGACAGACGGTGCGCGGTCCGCATGGCCAGCTTGGTGAAGATCGGCTGGCGCTGGCCCGCCACCTCCATCCGGTGCTGGATGTACTTGTGCGTCTCCGGCTCGCTGAACGGTCTCAGGTGGTAGCGCGCAGTCACGCGCTGGGCCAGCTGTCGGAGATTTCGGCGCGCCAGGTGCTCGGCCAGCTCGGGCTGGCCGATGAGGATCACCTGCAGGAGCTTTTCCTTCGTCGTCTCCAGATTGGTCAGCAGCCGCACCTCTTCCAGCGCCCGCGAGCTCAGGTTCTGAGCCTCGTCTATGATGAGCACGGTCCGGCGCCGCCGCGCGTGCGCGTCGAGCAGCGCGTGAGACAGGGCGTCGATCAAGACTTTCAGGCTCTTGGTTCCGGCCGGGTACGGCACACGGAGCTCGTCGCACACGGCCGCCAGCAGCTCGAGGGAGGTGAGCTGCGAGTTGAAGATCATCGCCACGTCGACGTCGGCGGGAAGCTGCTCCAGCAGGGCGCGGCAGACGGTGGTCTTTCCGGTGCCCACCTCGCCGGTGAGCTGCACGAAGCTTCCGCCCTCGCCCAGGCCGTAGAGGAGATGGGCGAGCGCCTCGCGGTGCGCGTCGCTCAGATAGAGGTAGCGCGGATCCGGCGCCAGCGAGAACGGCCGCTCGGTCAGTCCGAAGTGTGCCGCGTACATGTGTGGCCTGCGTCAGCCTCCCGCGATCGCTACTGCGCCTTCAGCTTCACGTCCTCGTAGGACGGAAACGGAATCAGGTGCATCGAGTCGAGCATGTGCTCGGCCACGCGCGGCCCGACACCGCGCAGCGTCCGGTAGTCCATGATCGGCGCGAACATAACCCGGTCGATGGACATCTGCTGGATCCGGAAGAGCATCGCCTCGCGCTTCGAGGTGTCACGCTCGCGCGCCTGCTGGTGGAACAGGTCGTCCAGGTCAGGATAGCCGCCGTAGGCGTTGGTCCCCTTGGAAAACATGAACGCCTCCACACGGCTGGCGGCGTTGCCCGAGTTTCCGACCGCGGCCATGAACAGGCCGCGGAGCTTCTTCTCCCGCCAGGCGGCTAGGAACGCGGCGCGCTCCATCAACCGCATTTTCGTGCGAATCCCGACCGCGCCCAAGTAATTCGTCGCGGCCTCCGCGGTGGTCACGAACGGAGGGGTGGGCACGAAGTCGCCCGCGTCGATCCCGTTGGGATAGCCGGCCTCGGCGAGAAGCTGCCTGGCCTTCTGCGGGTCGTACGGCATGGGGGTGGCCTGCAGCGCGAACTCCATGACGCGCGGCACGATGACCCCGGCGGGCGGGCAGTAGCCGAGACACGACACCTCGTTGATCGCCTGGCGATCCAGGGCCTGGTTGACCGCCAGCCGGAGCCGCCGGTCGTGCCAGGGCGACTTGGGATCCCACTGGTCGGCGAACTCGATCCAGTAGATCGACGCGTGCTTGGACGGCACGAGCTGCAGCCGCGAATCACGCTTCACGTTCAAGGCGTCCTCGCCGTCGAGCGCGAAGGCGATATCGGCCTCCCCCTTCTTCAGCATCGCGACCCGGGTCGTTCCTTCTGGGACGCTCTTCATGACGAAGCGTTTCACGTTGGGCACGCGGCGCCAGTACCCGGTGTAGGCCTCGACCACGACCTCCACGCCGGGCTTGTGGCTCACGAACTTGTAGGGGCCGGCGCCGATCGGGTGCTTCCTGAAGCCCTCGTCGCCGACCTGGGTCACGTAGTTCTTGGGGACCACGATGCCGGCGGCGGTGGCGGTGGTGCCGTAGAAGGTCATGAAGTCTGGCCAGGGCTCGGTGAGGCGGAACCGCACCGTCAAGGGATCGATGATGTCGATCTGCTTGACGTGGGCCTGGATCTCCTTGGCCCCGGCGCCGCGATAGCGCTCGTAGCTGAACTTCACGTCTTCCGCGGTGATCGGGTCGCCGTTGTGGAACTTGAGATCGCGCCGCAGCTTGAACTCGTACGTGAGCCCATCGGCGCTCTCCGTCCACGACTCGGCCAGGCTCGGGGACATCTTGCCCTTCCCCGGCAGGGGCCGGACCAGGGCATCGTGGAGCGCGAACAGGATGCCGAACGGGGTGATCTGCGCCGGCGCGGTCGATGGATCGAACCAGGTCGGGGCGATCGTGACGTGCCACGCGACCACGGCCTCTCCGGCCGGGGCGGTCTGGGCCGCGACTTCCCGGGTGATCCCGAGGAACAGCAGCGACGCTACCAGGAGCATACAAATGACCGTCGGCATCGCCGGTCCGATTTTCGGACATACGCGCATTTGACGTGTCTCCCTTGACTGGGCAGTGCCTAGGATGCGCAGAGCATCCGTTGAAGGCGATGATGCGTCAAGGGGGAGTATCGCCCGGGACCCGTGTGGCCGGGTCCCGGGGTTCAGCCGCTCACCTGGTCAGGGGCGAGAGTCGCCCGTTCCCTGCGACCACGTGAAGTCGTAGACGCTCACGCGGTACGTACTGGCTACCGGGAGATTCGGGACCTCGAAGTAGACGCGCCCCAAGCCGCCGACGCCCCCGGGCACGAACGCGATGCGCTGACCGATCACCGTGCCCGCCGCGTCGACCGCCTGGGCCATGACGCGGAGGTCCATCGCAAACTCGCCCTTCCGGTTGTAGACATAGCCGGTGACGCGCTGGGTGCCGTTGCGGCCTTGCAATGCCGCCCACTCGATCGAGAAGTGGTTCTCCCAGCCATACATCAAGGTCGTGTCAGTAACGGACAAGGGCGGCGCCGCGCCGGTGCCGAAGTTCGCGCACCCCGATGCCATCGCCGCGATCGCGCCCAGCAGGATCACGAATCTCACGGTAGCCACGACGTTCCTCCAACAGCTAGGAAGCCGCCGCCTTGACCGCCGCCAGTACCTCGGCGGGCTCGAGAAGGTCCGTTCCACGGTCCATGACCTTCACGAATTTCACCGTACCACTCTTGTCGATGATGAAGTAGGCGCGCTTGGCGTAGCGATAGACCGGACTGGCCTCATCC